>SLKR01000141.1 GCA_007134525.1 Bacteroidales bacterium
CCACCGCAGAAAAGTGTCATGGACGAATAGAAACCAGATATTCCTGGATAGAAATAAGCTGAAATGGAATAATTTTCCAGTATTGTAAAGCTTACCAGTATAAGAGAAATACAAAACACCAAAACAGAAGGAACACGTTGGCTAATAAGCAGTCTTGATGCAGATACCCGGCTAATTAACAGGTCCATTCGTAAACACCGGGGAGTGGAGAACTCCCTGCACTGTATTCTTTATTAGACTCTTAATAAAGACCGGCAAAGAAAAAGAAATGCCAATGCAGCAAAAAACATCGCAATCAACCAGAAAATAGCGCCAAACCTGATCAGATCAGATAAAACAAACACAGACAACTTAAAACAGGAACCCTAAAAGCAGGTTGGGATGAGAAAATCTCCTTTATCTATTGGGATTTTAGTGCGTCAGACCTGGAGTTAAAAAACGTTTGATGCACGTCCTTTATTAAAACACTAAAGATACTTTATGGCGTAAAAGATGTAACTCTTATAGAAAAGGGTGTAATGTGAAACGTACATTACAGACTATCTTTATACAAATGATAAAACCCAATATTTTTTTTATTGGGAATACTCTTCGTTGCCTAAAGCTTAAGTTTGAGTTACTGACATACTATTAATTAAATACAGGAATTATGAAAAAAATCATTTTACTCGCACTTGGCATGTTTTTATGCCTTAACAATACTAATGCCCAAAGTGAGGATCATAAATGGGCCATCGGCGTACATGCCGGGAAGAATGAGTATTCCGGAGACCTCGGGGATGCTTTTTTTGACTGGAATAAGGCGTTTTACGGATTTATAGGAGTATCCGTAAACCGTTACCTGAATCCCTCGTTCGACCTTCGACTGGAGGGCACAAAAGGCCGCTACGGAAGATGGTTGAGTATGGAAGAGAACTTTAAGGGAGACAAGAATGACGTAACCCTTTTGTTTTCTTATAAACTAAATAATGGATACCTGCTCCCTGAGAACAGCTGGCTGGCACCTTCAATAATTGCAGGGCCGGGTATAGCCTTCTATAACGAAGTTGACCATGCACCCGGCCGGATAGATGAAGAGGGGCTGGATATCCTGCTTACCGGAGGGCTGGGACTGCGGATCCAGTTCAGCAGGCGTATTGCCCTGCATCTGCAGTCAACCTATAATATGACAAACAACGACAACAGAGACCTTATAGAAGATGATACAAACGATAAGTTCCTGAAACACCATGCAGGATTTATTGTCAGTCTGGGCAAGAGGCCGGACAGTGAAACACCGGTTGATATGGTAGATAGTGATGAACATGAGAGACTGCTTAGAGAAGAAGAACAGGCACGACTGCGCGAGGAAGAAGAAAGGCGTGAGGCAGAGGCAAGACTGAGGCAGGAAGAGGAAGCACGAAGGCTTGCCGAAGAAGAGAGAAGTAGGGCCGAAGAGGAACGCCTCAGGGCAGAAGAAGAACTCAGGCAGGCAGAGATGGTAAATGAGATAGAATCCGGCCTTGACCCCGGACTGACATTTGTACGTTTTGATTTTGACAAATCAGATATCAAGTCAGAGTTCCATAATACTCTGGATAATGTATTCCGCCTGATGGAAAAGTACCCCAACCTGAAAATTGAGGTACACGGACATACAGATTCAAGAGGGACTGCCAATTACAACATGAGGCTGTCGCAAAGAAGGGCAGATTCAGTAAAACGCTTCCTCGTTGCAAGGGGAATTAATGCCGACAGGATCTCGACAGTTGCCTTCGGAGAAGAAAGACCCAGGGCAAGCAACCAGACCGAAGAGGGAATGGCAATTAACAGGAGGGCAGAGTTCAGTCCTGTATTATAGGAGCTCATTATAATAATGAGACCCCCCTGAATGCCAGCCAGGCAATGAGTGTGCAGAAAAACACATCACCGAGAACCAGGGGGATGACGACCTTTCTGAAGGGATAGCCGGTAAATGCCAGTGCTCCGCTGAGAAGATTGTTGGGGAATGGTGAGCATGCAACATACAGGAAGATCAGCATCTGTACAAAAATACCCTTAAGTCGCTGGAGTCTTTCCAGTACCCTCTTAAGGGTATTTTTCCCTTTTTCACCAGTCAGATCCCTGGCTGAGTATCCGAACAGAAAGAACAAAATGTCACCCGATGCAAGCCCGAGGCCAGAGACCAGCCCCACAACAAAAGGATCCATCTGCCCGGCCACCAGTGCAATTATCATGGGATAAGCCGAAAACTTGGTAAGAGAGGTAAAAGCCCCCACAAGAGATACAAAGAAAGCAACCACGAAACTATTGCGCACCCCCATAGTGGTGATCATCTCCTTTGGACTGTAAAAGACGATCATTAAAAGGAAGGCTACCATGAAGATTAGCAGAAAAACAAAAAGGATCCGCCTGAAGGTAATTCTGGGCATTTACGTCCGGTAAAAATATTATATCAGACGAAGATATGGATTTCTGACAACTTAGACTTATACCTTCTTATCATTTGCCGGACAGGTGTTGATTCCAAGCAAGGCATAGAGGCCACAAATACTTACAAGACTTGTTATGGCCAGTATGGCAGCCACGATAAGCAGAATGATTCCCAGTGTACCTGTAATTACATTAGTCAATGACATTACCAGTATAATTGCAGCGATCACCAGCCTGATGATCTTGTCTGCATATCCGACATTCTTTTTCATTTTACCAGTTTTTTATAAGCATGGTTGAGCAAACCACCTGTTTTTTAAGCACTTCTCCCTCCTGCTTCTGCTTTAGGATATAATCCTCAAAAAGCCTGCTTTTTTCGGGATGCTTTACAATGAGTTCTTCACACCTGCTTTTAAGCAGTATAAATATACGGTCTTCAACGTCAATTATATAATTTTTGTCAACTATACGCTCTTCTGCAAGCTGCATCCCGGCCTTATTTACCTGGCTTATTATTTCATGCTTTTTCTGCATCAGCGGGTGGGTGAATTTACTCCCGTTATCTATGTATCCGTCATCAATTATCACAGCTCCTCCCCTTTTCAGACATTTTGAAAGCCTGGTAAGCGTTGCCAGGTAATCACCAAATACCGGCCCTATTGATCCGAGTATTATTGCATCAAATTCCGGAAGGGAGCTGATCATCTCCCTCATATCGCCCACCTTATACATGCAAAGCATTTCAACACCATATTCAATGGCTTTTTTCTCTGCAAAACTTATAAACTCAGGTATGGCATCTATACCAAGGCATTTACAGCTGAGGTTTTTTGCCAGCTTTACTGACACAGCGCCTTTCCCGCATCCCAGGTCAAGCACTTCAATATTTGCAGTATCCGAAAAGTGTTTCTGAATAAGGGCGGTTATTATTTCAGGGTCGGAGCCGATCTCCCATAGATCCTGCAGTATATAGGGAATAAAGGGAAAGAGTTCCACGTCCTTCCCGTCCATTGCCTTTACAACGCTTTCCTTAAGGGAGTCCACGGGTTAAGTGATTAAGTGTAAGATCCTACAATACAAATATAGAATAAAAAGGCTCCAATCAGGAACAATAATGCATGTTTTTCGGCAAATAAAAACATGCCGGAATGAAAAATAAGGTCATTTACAGGCATAATATTTATTAAATTAGCATTTATTGGGGTTACCCTTTTATAACACTGATAATCAATAAATCATACAACATATGCCATCCGATAAGATCACTTGCCCGAACTGCGGTCACTCCTTCGATGTTGAACAGGCTCTTGCCGGTAAACTTGAAGAGCACTTCAAGGCCGAGTATCAGGCTAAAATCAGGGAGCATAACGAAAAATTCAACCAGGAGAGAAAGAAACTGGATGATGAACGCCAATTACTTCAGCAGCAAAAGGAACAACAGGATGAAGTGCTGAAAAAGGAATTGTCAGCGCTTATAGAAAAGGAGAAGGCAAAGATTGAAAAATCGGCACTTGAATCCTACCAGAAGCAGATCGCCGATCTTCAGAAAGAGAACGAACAGCGCAAGCTGGAAAACAAAAACCTGAGGCAAAAAGAGCTTGACCTGCTCAGACAGCAGCAGGCACTTAAGGAAAAAGAGGAGGATATGGCCCATGAAATAGAAAAACAAATGCTTGAGCGCCAAAAGGAGATTGAGGAAAAAGCCAAAGAAAAAGAACGTGCATCATTTGAGCTTGAAAAAATAAAGCTTCTTAAGCAAATTGAAGACAACAGAAAGCTTGCCGAGGAAATGAAGCGTAAAGCTGAACAGGGTTCGATGCAACTCCAGGGCGAAGTTCAGGAACTTGCCCTGGAGGATCTGCTAAGAAAGACCTATCCTTTTGATAGAATTGAAGAGGTTCCCAAAGGCGTCAAGGGAGCAGATTCCATACAGAAAGTTATTAATACCGGACAGCAGGAGTGCGGAACCATTGTTTATGAGAGCAAGCGGACCAAAAATTTCTCGGGCGACTGGATCGAAAAGCTAAAACAGGATCAGATCACCTGTAAAGCGGATGTTGCAGTACTTGTCACCGAGGCATTTCCTTCCGGTATGGACAGGTTCGGCCAGCGGGATGGCATATGGATATGCGGATTCCATGAGGTAAGAAGTGTTTCACTTGTGTTAAGGGAGATGCTGATAAAAACACATTCAGTGCGGATTTCGCAGGATAACAAAGGAGACAAAATGGAAATGCTTTACTCCTATCTAACAAGCAATGAATTCGTACAGAACATAAAACGTATCGTGGAGAACTACGACTCCATGATAACGGGGCTTAATAAAGAAAAGAAAGCAATGTACAAGATATGGGCCGAAAGGGAAAAACAGATATGGGTTGTACAGGAGAACATTGCCTCTCTGTTTGGTTCGATAAAGGGGATTGCAGGCAAGGAGCTGGAAACATCAGATGTTTTGCAACTGCCTGAAAGGGATATTGATGAGTAAGATGACAAGTAAATGCAGAATTTATATTAAAACTACTGGTATGAGATCTGATACGTTTCATTTAAGCCTGTTTTTGTTTGTTATGATTGCAGGCCTTTCTGGTGTGAGTAATGCACAAAACCCAGGGAAGGTTGAAGAAAAATACAGCGGGAAGCTGGAGGTTATATTCGGATACCTCGACAGTCTCAGGGGTGTTCACCCTTTTATTGAGAACCTCTGCCCAATTGCAATTGCAGAGGAGGATCATTTCTACGTTTTTGATCTTGACGATTCCGGATCAAGCTACAACCTGGTTTTATGGGAGGAGACAGGGATGGAGGTCCCGCGGGGAGTCAGGGCTGCAATGCCCCTGCAGTTCTATCAAAACAGGTGTGCCTGTGTTGTGAGCGGTGATGTATTTGATAATCCTGAAGGCTATGTAACCATTTTTCATGAGTTTATTCACTGCCATCAATGGAATACGGTTGAACCTGAGCTCAGGAACAGACTGCCACTTGCTGTAAAGCAAACGATAATGGAGAACTATATGTGGGAGATCAACCACCCCTTTCCTTATGATGATGAAAAGATAGTTAATAAGTACGGTGAATTCATCTCTGCCCTTGATAAAGAAGACACTACAGAGGCAATAAATATCCGTGAAGATATTTTATCAATGCTTTCTGATGATGACTACCAGTATATGGTATGGCAGGAATGGAAGGAGGGTTTTGCCCTTTATGTTGAGAACAATATGCGCAATGCCCTGGGGTTGCCTGCCAACAGGGTTGGGAGGAACCTGCCGCAGAGCCGTCTGTTATTCTATGCAGGAGGTGAGGCATACATACGGATGCTTCTCCGGCAAAACCCTGACCTGGGAACAGATATCAAAACCCTTTTTGAAATTATGTATTCAAACTGATGTATCACTAATAGTAGATACTAATAGCGCTGTAATAAAATAAATCCTCATAACAATTTAATAATTTCTAATGCCTATTTATATTCATTTAGCAAATCTGATAATTGATAAAGCTGCAATAAAAAAGAAATATGCTGGCGGTGTAGAGCAGTTCCGAACAGACTATGAAATTAACGAAGACAACTATAACCAGGAAGACAATGAGTTATTTGCAATAGCATCAATGAATGTAGACGAATTTGACCTGGAAGACCTGGAGTCAAAGGGTTTACATTTTGACAGAGAACTTCAGTTTTCAACAGACTTCACCCTCAAACCCCGATACGGGGATTATTTATGGAAAACAGACTGGATTAAAGACAACAGCATATTTGCCTGGCACGTTAATGCCAGGAAGGACTTAATTGCAAAAGCGGATTCTATCTCAAACGAGACTATGGATAGTATTGTGAGGAGAACTGATCAGGGAGAAAATCCTTTTGGGACAATTGTGTGAAATAAACAAATCGGAAAGTAAGGTTATTGATTCATTATAAGGCAGTCAATCCAGTCAGTCAACATATGTAACAGCAACCCAAGTCCTATTATATTGAAGGGTTTCCGGAGAAAAAGCAGTACAGCATAAATTGTCATGGCATAGTATGTATGCAATGGGTGAAAATTAATGCTGCATCTGTTTGGATCGAAAACAGGGTCTGCCAGTAAATGGTCCAGATCCACAAGCATAGTTGCGAGCAGGATCAAATATACTTTCTTCCAGTCTTTCCTGAAAAATCCATATGCGATAAACAATGGAAAAACTATGTGTAAAAAGTAATGTATAAAAGTCTGCATTTACTCTTCAGTAATATCTTTTGCTATCCCCCAACCCCGTTTTCAGGCACAGATGCATCATCAAGGAACAAGAATGAAGATAATAGAATTATATCTCCTGGCTTTGATGCATATTTGATTTATTAATTCAAGTTTAGTTTAATTCCCGATCTGCAGGCTCAGGTCGGGACTACTTCAGTTTATTATTTATAATGTTATACCAGTTATTTTATTAAGTAAAAATAAAAAACGCATCTACCTGTTTACCAAGCAGATGCGCGTTTGTTTTGTCGGGGTGAGAAGACTCGAACTTCCGACCCCTTGCACCCCATGCAAGTGCGCTAGCCAACTGCGCCACACCCCGATTAAGCCCTGCAAAAATAATACTTTTGCCCCAAGCTGCAAAAAATTTTTATTGCCCATTTCCTTCGGGCCTCCACTCAGTGTCAGGAACACCCTTTTCACTTGAGAGTTTCCTGGCCAGAACAAAGAAGTAGTCGGAAAGCCTGTTGAAATAACGTATTACCAACTTATCAGCACCTTCGGCCTTATCCAGCTGAGTGATCACCCTTTCAGCCCTCCTGCATACAGTACGGCACACATGTGCAAGACTTGAAGCCTTCTCCCCGCCCGGAATTATAAACCTTTTTAGTTCAGGCAATTGGAGGTTCATATTATCTATCTCCTTTTCAAGCATCTGGATATCTGCCTCCTCCAATGACGGAAGATACTCGGGTTCACAGCCCTTGTCACAGGCCAGAAGGGATTCAGCGGTAAATACCCTGTCCTGTATCTCCCTTAAAACAGTTTTGTGGTGGTTGTCAATATCCTGATCGCGCAAAAGACCGATAAAGGAGTTTAGTTCATCGGCCGTGCCGTATGCCTCTATCTTCAGGTGATGTTTGGGCACCCTTCTGCCTCCAAGCAGTGAGGTCTTGCCTTTATCCCCGGTCTTTGTGTAAATTTTCCACTCACCCATGGTATTTATATTTATAAGGATAAAAGGCGGTAATGGAAATCAACCAGCATCTGAGGTATGGTTCTGCATGGTAACAATATTATCATTGACCACGTCCGACTCTATTTGTCCATCACGAAGACGTATTATTCTGTGTGCATGCAATGCAATATCCTCCTCATGGGTAACCAGGATTATAGTGTTCCCGGTATCATGAATATCCTGCAGCAAACCCATGATCTCAACGGAGGTTTTTGAATCGAGGTTTCCTGTGGGCTCGTCCGCCAGTATAATAGAAGGGTTGGAAACAAGTGCACGCGCCATGGCAACCCTCTGGCGCTGACCACCTGACAGTTCATTGGGGCGGTGGTGTGTACGGTCGGAAAGACCCACCATATCAAGCACCTTAAGGGCCCGTTCCCTCCTTTCTTTTTTTGCCTGCCCCCCATATATAAGAGGAAGGGCAACATTGTCAAGGGCCGTGCTCCTTGGCAGCAGGTTGAACGTCTGAAACACAAAACCAATCTCCCTGTTTCGGATATCAGCAAGCTCATTATCACTCAATTTGCTGACATCCTTGCCATTAAGGTAGTAACTGCCACTTGTGGGAGTATCAAGGCAACCAAGAACGTTCATCAGTGTGGACTTCCCTGAACCGGAAGGCCCCATGAGTGCAACGTATTCATTTTTATTTATGGTGAGGGATACACTCCTTAGGGCGCGAACAATTTCAAGACCTACCTTGTAGTTTTTGCTCAATGACTCAATCCGGATGGTTTCTGCAGACATAGTTCCAAATGTATATTATACTGAAAAAAACAGGCAGTGCAAAGGTAAACAATTTATAATTTCATGGCCCGGTTTCAGGTAAAATGAATAGTATTATAAACTACAGGCTGCTGTTTGAATAAACAGTCAGCCTGCAGTTAAGATATAAATAATAACCGGATACCTAGTTCTGATACTTTATGGTACATCCGATAGCCCTGGTAAAGTCAGGATCGGGCCTCTCTCCATTAAGGAGTGCATTGATAGCATTGGCCAGATACCTCTCCTCTACCGCCGAAGCATCGCGGTAATTGTCGTCGATCGCACCGATATATGCAACAACGAGCTCACCGTTAACCCTTTCAAGCAGATAAACATGTGGCGTCCTGGTTGCTCCGTACTCAGGGAAAACTGTCTGGTCAGCATCCAGAAGATATGCGAACGGGAAGTTTTTCTCCTCTGCTCTCTCAATCATCTTTGTGTATGAATCGGCAGGAACAAGTACAGAATCGTTGGGATTTACTGCTACAACAGGAAATCCTTTCGGTGCAAACTCATTGTGCAGCTCTATCATCCTGTCTTCGTAGGCAACTACATAAGGACAGTGGTTGCATGAGAATATCAGGATAATACCCTTTGCATCGTGGTAATCTGACATGGATACGTAGTTTCCGTCAACATTAAGCAAACGGAAATCAGTTGCAACATCACCTACCTGGTAACCCTGTGCAAAAAGGCCTGCAGAAAAGATACCCAGAATAAAAGTCAAAAATAGTTTTCTCATTGTTTTAAGATTTGGTTTATAAATCACCTGGTTTTAAAGTAATGGTAGTATTATTTCTTCAAGTTCTTCATACTTGAACTCCCTTTCGTAAAACCCCCTGAATGAATCCGAATATATCACAGTGGCAGGTATTGCTCCGCTCCACTCTTCACTGACAATAGGTATCCACCTGTTGGCGTTAGGCTCGTCCAGCAGAATTACCTCACTCTGGATATTATGCTGCTCAATAAACGGTATTACCCTGCTATCCATCTGGTTGGGAAAATCAAGGCTTACCAGAAGTACCTTCACCTTCTGATCACGATACCTGGCATAGAGTTGCTCAAAAGCGGGAATCTCCCTTACGCAGGGTGCACACCAGGTTGCCCAGAAATTAATTACATAGATTGTATCATTATCATACTCCAGCCTTGGGGCAAAAGTATCGAAATCCACAACCGGTACATCCCCCGCATTATTGTTTGCATGGAGTGAAAAACTTATTGCAGCAGTTATAAATAGAGACAAAATAAGGGTCTTCATATTGTTCTTTGTTTGTTCCGTTTAATCAGAATGGCCATATGTACATTTCTGATTAATGACAGAAACTAGTTATAAATATAACAATTTTTAAAAAATTAAAAAGAACTATTTTATTTTAAAACACTCAAAAAGCAGGCATTGTTTATCAGCGTTCGCATTATTTTGCAATTATTATAATATATATCAATATTTTTTACCTTTACGGGTATCCAATTTTTTTAGCAAATGGCGTTGCGTTTTTTGACTGCATTTATCCTTTTAATGTCTTCCCTGAATACCTATTCTTCTACAAACAGAACCGACAGCCTGCTAACGGTCATACTGGAAGAAAACATCGGTGAGACCCACCGCATGCATGCAAAGGTATTGCTTGCAGGAGAGTTGATTCCCGGGAACATGGATTCAGCGAGGGTGTTGCTGGAACAAAGCAGAGATCTTGCAGCAGCTGTTGAATTTCCGGTTGAGAGGAGCGCCTGGTTAAACCTTGCCGGCAATTACAACTGGTACACCGATAATATAGACAGCGCCATTGTCAATTACAGCAAGACATACAGGATTCAATACCCTGAAATTACCGACAGGAGGGCAGCTGCTGCAGTGAACCTGGCCTCCCTTTACAACCGCAAGGGAGAAGCCGACAGTGCCAGGTACTATTTTGACAATGCAGGGGAATTGTTTGACCTGGTTGGCGATTATGCTGGGAAGGCACATGTAAATTTCTCCCAAGGAATATTCTATAGCCAGAGAGACAATTATGAGATGGCCCTCCGTAATCTTCTTGCAGCGCTTTCATTCCAGGAAGAGGAAAAAGACACATTCGTCCTGGTATATATCCATAACGCCCTGGGTAATGTCTACAGCTCAATGCAGAATAATGATAAAGCATTGTCACATTACCTCACGGGTATAGGGTTAGCGGAAAACCTTGGCGATCACCCCACCCTTGCCTCTCTTTACAATAATATAACAGCTTTGTACATAACCGGTCTGAATGACTATGACAAAGCAATTGAGTATGGAGAAAAGGCAATACAGATCTCTACGGAGAAAGGGCACATAACTAATCTTCACAACCTTTATCACAATATGGGGATTTTGCATCACAATGAAGGCCGGTACACCGAATCCCTGGAGTGGCATGAAAAAGCAAGGGAGCTTGAAGGGCAGATAGTTGAAGCCGAGAATATTGCCGGGGGCCATACAAATATGGCAAAAACCTATATCAGGCTGGGGCAACTCGACCAGGCAGGGGAGTTACTTTACGGAGTACTAAATATCGCCGGATCTGTGGAGGCCAATAAGTGGCTGCAACTTGCCAACCAGGAGCTGTTCCGGCTTGACAGCATAAGGGGGGATTATCTTGCGGCAATAGGGCACCTTCAGGAGTCATTGCGCTACAGAGACACTATATGGCAAAGGGAAAGGTCAAACAGAATTGCAGAGCTAGAAATAATATATGAAACAGACAGGCGCGAGGCTGAGACCACAATGCTGAAAGAAGCCAACCAACTTAAAGAGCAGGTAATTGCCAACCAGCGCAGATTTGTTTTTTTAAGTTTATCGGCAACAGTGGTCTTTGTAACACTTATGATAATCGTGATTATTTCAAGGCGGAATATAAAGAGGAACAACCGGGAACTCAGGGATCTGCACACAAGGCTTACAGAGGTTAATAATACAAAGGATAAATTATTTTCAATAATATCACATGATCTTAGAGGTCCCTATAGTGCACTTCTGGGCCTGCTCGAATTGCTATCAGAAAGCTTCGACAGTATGGAAGATGGCATAAAGCGCCAGATGATATCAGACATACAAAGGGCAGGCCAGAAAACTTACAACCTGACGGAAAACCTGCTGAAATGGTCGAAGCTGCAAAGGGGCATGATTGTTAACAATGCCGAAACAGTTGATGTGCATGATACGATTGAAGAGACACTTACACTGCTGAGGTTCAACCTGGAAAGCAAGAACCACACAGTGGTAAACAAAACAAAACCAGGCGAGTTTCTGGCATGGGTAAGCCCCAACCTTCTGACTTCCATACTGATCAACCTGTTCAACAATGCCATTAAGTTCACGGGAAAAGGCGGGCAAATTACAGTTTATGCCGACCATGAAGGAGATATGTTGAAAATCTGCGTTCAGGACAATGGTATGGGTATCCCTCCCGGGAATATTGACACCATTTTTGAGATTGACAGTACATACCGCCGTGAGGGCACCGATAATGAAGGAGGGACAGGCCTGGGCCTGATCACAGTAAAAGAGTTTGTCAACCTTATAGGCGGAAGAATAAGCGTGGATAGCCGTGAAGGCCATGGATCCAGCTTCTGTTTTACGTTACCTGAAGCAAAAAATGTATAGCACTCAACAGTGCAGCATCTTTTTTGGCTTACCTGGCGTAAGCAACAGCCCGGGTTTCCCTGATTACTGTAATCTTTATCTGGCCCGGATATGTCATTTCGGTCTGTATCTTCTTGCTTAAATCGTGTGATATCTGCTCAGCCTCAGCATCGGTGATCTTTTCGCTTCCCACGATAACCCTAAGCTCACGCCCTGCCTGTATAGCATAAGTCTTGACCACGCCGGGATATGAAAGTGCCAGTTCCTCCAGGTCATTGAGTCTCTTAATATACGACTCCACAACTTCCCTCCTGGCCCCGGGACGTGCTCCGGAAATAGCATCACACACCTGGATTATAGGTGAAATCAGGCTTGACATTTCAACCTCATCGTGATGCGACCCGATTGCATTGCACACCTCCGGTTTTTCCTTGTACTTCTCAGCCAGCTTCATACCAAGCACTGCATGCGGCAGCTCAGACTCATTGTCAGGCACCTTTCCGATATCATGCAAAAGAGCGGCCCTTTTTGCGATCTTCGGATTCAGGCCAAGTTCAGCCGCCATAGTGGCAGCCAGGTTGGCAACCTCCTTGGAGTGCTGCAAAAGGTTCTGGCCATATGAAGAACGGTACTTCATCCTCCCAACAAGCCTTAAAAGCTCATGATGCATACCATGTATGCCCAGGTCAATAGCCGTGCGCTTCCCTATTTCAATTATCTCCTGCTCGATCTGCTTCTGGGTCTTGGAAACCACCTCCTCAATTCTGGCCGGATGTATTCTGCCGTCAGTTACCAGCTTGTGAAGCGAAAGCCTTGCCACTTCACGCCTGACAGGATCAAACCCGCTCAGTATTATAGCTTCGGGTGTGTCGTCCACGATTATCTCAACACCTGTGGCTGCCTCAAGTGCACGAATATTCCTGCCTTCACGGCCAATAATGCGGCCCTTGATCTCATCACTCTCTATTGGAAATACTGATACAGAATTCTCTACCGCAACCTCGGTAGCGGTTCTTTGCAGTGACTGCACCACGAGTTTTTTGGCCTCGGTATTTGCACTGATTTTTGCCTCATCCATCACCTCCCTTATATAGGCCTGGGCATCTGATTGGGCTTCAAGTTTAAGTGCCTCCACCAGCTGGAGCTTGGCCTCCTGTACAGACATTCCACTAATTGACTCCAATTGCTCAAGCTGCTGCTTGTAGCTTTTGTCAAGATCAACCTGTTTTTTATTGAGTATCTCCAACTGGGTACTCAGGTTATCCCTGATCGTATTCACCTCGTTTTGTTTCCTCTGGAGGTCTTCCATTTTCTGGGAAAAGCTTGACTCCCGCTGTTTTAACCTGTTTTCAGCCAGTGACAGCTTCTGTGTGTTTTCAGAAACATATTTCTCGTGTTCGGCCTTTAGTTGCAGGAATTTTTCCTTTGCCTGGAGTATTTTCTCCTTCTTCATCACCTCTGCTTCGGAGGTAGCTTCCTTGAGTATATGCTGGCTCTTCCGGATTATGGCATTACGCATCACCGTACCTGCCAGAAGAACCCCAAGACCCAAAGCAGCAACCGCCACAACTATCAGGGTAATGATACTTACAGTCGATAGTAAGATCATATTTAAGGTCATTTAATGTTTATAAAAAAAGCCCGCATTAAATTCAATGAGGTTTTATGAAACCCCTTGTATACATGGTTAGGGGGTTAGGGTTCTTCGAACGTCCACTGCCCCTTTCGGGGATACTGCCGGAAAACCGGCAGTATTGAGGCCTGTTCTAGTAACCCCAAAACTTACCCTAAATTTTAGTAATGTTGAGTTTCAAAAACGTGCATTTGAATAAATGCGGGCTGTATCGAAATATTTTTCAAAGAGCTATCTGCCTTTTTCCTCAAGGCACCTGTTCAGTAAACTATCAACTTCTTTCAGTTTTTCGGACAACTCATTCTTCTTGCCGGCCGTATTTTCTAAACGTAAACATTCAACTGCAAATTGCAGACTAACCATAGCCAAAAGATCCTGTTTGTCTCTGAATGCAAAGTTTTTTGCATATTCCTTCAATTTATCGTTGACCAGCATTGCTGATCTTCTGAAAACTTCCTCCTCTTTTTCGCTGCTAATGGTCAGCCTGTAAGGTCGTTCTGCAATTATTACTGATATCAGTTGATCTCTCATGAACTCCCGTGCCTATCTGTTTAAAAGCACTGTTGTTTTTTCGATTTCCCGCAAAAGTTCGTTTATCTTTTGCTTCGCCCTGGATGTCTCTCCTGCTCCCAGCGATCCGGCCACCTCCAGGTGGACCATTTCCTTCTCCAGTTTTGCGATTCGCTGCTGAGCTCCTGTCAATTCCCCCTGAAGCTCCCTTTTGTCTGCCTCAAGGCTTTCATTTTTATCGGTCAGCTGTTTATTGAGAACGGTCAGTTTCTTGACCTTGTTTTCAATTCCCTCAACAAGCAGTGCGATCTCATCCATAACATACAGGGCATTGTATACCCTTGCAAAATTAGAATTATTTATATCAAATATACTATTTTTTTATCTCATAAAAAACATATTTACTGATCTGAGAGAAACCTTTCCGCCTCTATTGCAGCCATACAACCCGTACCGGCAGCTGTTACCGCCTGACGGTATATATGATCCTGTACATCACCTGCGGCGAATACCCCCGGTATGCTGGTCCTTACCGAACCAGGCCTGGTGATTATATAGCCATTGTCGTTCATTTCAAGTTTTCCCCTGAAAATGTCACTGTTTGGTTTATGACCAATGGCAACGAAAAAGCCTTCCACATCAAGCCGGCTAATCTCTCCGGTGTTTACATTCTCAATTAGAACACCGTTAACGGTCTTGTCACCCACTATCTCTTTCGGAACATGGTTCCAGATAATCTCTATGTTTTCAGATTTTTCTACCCTGTGCTGCATTGCCTTTGAAGCCCTTAGCTCATCCCTGCGGTGTATAAGGTAAACCTTCCTGCACAGTTTTGAAAGATATGAAGCCTCTTCGCATGCGGTGTCTCCACCGCCTACAACTGCAACATCCTGTCCCCTGTAAAAAAAGCCATCGCAGGTTGCACAGGCAGAAACACCAAAACCGTTGAACTTCTGTTCGGATTCAAGCCCAAGCCATTTTGCAGTGGCTCCTGTAGCAATAATAAGGGTTTCTGCAAGCAACTCCTTTTTATCGTCTATAACTACCCTAAAAGGTCTTTTTGACAGATCTACCGATGTAGCGAGGCCAAAACGTACATCTGTTCCGAACCTCTCGGCCTGTTTCTGAAAGTCGGTCATCATATCAGGCCCCTTCACTCCTTCAGGATAGCCCGGATAATTTTCAACATCAGTAGTTATTGTAAGCTGTCCGCCTGGCTGCAGCCCCTGGTAAAGTACAGGATGAAGATCTGCCCTTGCAGCGTATATCGCTGCCGTATATCCGGCAGGGCCGCTGCCAAGGATCAGGCATTTGGTTTTTTCGTTTTCTTCACTCATAAGTTGTTTATTTTAAATGCATTAAAATTGTGGCAAATCAAAAATTACAAACTGCCGGTGGCTAAGGAGCCTCTACTATTGCAAAAATAGCAAAATAGCGGATATCCATTGATCGGAAAAACAAACACTTTATGGCAGAATTATTGTAGGTTTGTATAAACAAAAACCCGGACTTAAATGGGAAAATACCTCATAGTATTAATGATTTTGGCCGTATCTGTATTTATGGCATTCTCTTGCTCTCACCAGGCACACCGGCAGGAATCAGATGCAAATAATATGGATGAAGTTGCCGGGGGAAATATCCGATTTGCATTTGATCTTATAAGAAACACTGCCGGTGAGGGTGAAAATATTGTACTATCTCCGTTCAGCATTTCAACCGCTCTGGCAATGACATACGCCGGCGCCAGGGGGCAGACGGGCGAAGAAATGGGAATGGTGATGCACTTTGACAGGGATCCGGGTAATTTCAGCAGGGGATACAGCAGTTATTTGAACTCAGTTTCCCGGATGGCAGGAGACGACCTGAACCTGAATATTGCAAACTCATTGTGGGCCCAGTACGATTACACCTTCCTTGATTCGTATTTTGAAACCCTTGAGAGGTATTACGGTTCATCCGGTTTTATGGTCGATTTTACTTCAGATACCGAAAAAGTCCGGCTTGAAATAAATGAATGGGTCTACAGACAGACCGGAGAAAACATAAGCGACCTGCTGGAACCCGGGGTACTTACCATCGATACAAGGCTGGTACTTGCAAATGCAATCCACTTCAGGGGACAATGGCTAAAGGAATTTGACAGGGGAAGGACAAGAGAGGGCGACTTCTATACTTATGATGATCAGAGCGTAAAGGCAGATTTCATGAACCGCACCGATACGCTTTTATATTACGGGGATGATTTGCTCCAGGCAGTTAAACTGCCTTATGCAGGAGAAGGATTCTCCATGCTTTTTATTCTCCCCGCCAGGGGTGTATCACCGCGGGAACTTTTTAATCAGTTCGATGCCGGCGACTATCAGGATATGCTGGCAAATATGGAAGTGGCAGAAACCGAACTGTTTATCCCCCGGTTTAAGGCAGAGAGCAAAGTTGAACTTGATAAATTACTCTCCTCAATGGGTATGAGACAGGCCTTTACAAACCAAGCAGACTTCTCCGGTATAACGGGCGGAATGGACCTGAAAATTGACAGAATAATACATCAGGCACTGATAGAGGTAAGTGAAGAAGGCACTGAAGCTGCAGCGGCAACTGCAGTTGTGATTATCCGCAAATCGCTTCTAGAGGAGGACAGCCGGAAGGTATTCAGGGCTGACAGGCCTTTTATCTACTTTTTGGTTGAAAACAGATATAACAGCATCCTTTTTTCGGGAATAACATCCAGACCCTAGCTGGGCAACAATATTAATCAACAGGTTCGTCAATTGATGATGGCAGGTTTTTTTTTGTCTTCACCCCGAGGTTTCTGAGCTTTTCAGCCTGGCCTATCAGGTTGCCCCGGCCTGTTTTTAGCTGGCCATATGCATCATCATAGCATTTTTTGGCCTTTTCAAGGCTGACTCCAACATTTGAGAGGTTGTCAACAAAGTTGACAAATTTATCGTAAAGAGCAGAACCCCGGTCAGCAATGGCCTGGGCGTTACGATTCTGGTACTCACGCTTCCACAAATCTTCAATCAGTTTTAGGGCAGCAATAAGATTGGTGGGCGAAATAAGCAGTATCCTCTTTTTATAAGCATAATTCCAAAGATCCTGGTCACTTTTCAGGGCAATCATATATGCAGGCTCAACAGGTACGAACATCATTACAAAGTCAAGGCCCTGGGCAAAATCCTGGTAGCTCTTTCCGCTGAGGTCATCAATATGACGCCTCACAGAGAGCAGATGGTCCCTGACTGCCCTCTCCCCTGACTTATCATCCTCAGCCGATACATAGCGGCTGTATGCCGTCAGAGATACCTTTGAGTCAATAATTAGCCTCCGGTCATCAGGATACCTGATTATCACATCCGGCTGCAGTTTCCTTCCCTCCTCGTTCTTTATATATTTTCCGTCTCCATCTTTCAGATAATCCTGCACGAAGTATTCCCTTTCTTTCTCAAGACCCGACTGCTCCAGTATATTTTCCAGTATCATCTGACCCCAGTCACCCTGTGTCTTTGAGCTTCCCTTAAGCGCCCTTGTAAGGTTTACTGCATCCTCGCTCACTTTCTGGTTCAGCTCCATCAGCCTCTGCACCTCCCTTCCAAGCGAAAAACGCTCCCTGGCCTCCTTCTCATAAACATCCTCAACCTTTTTGCGGAAACTATCGATATTTTCCCCAAGAGGCTTCAGTATTACCTCCAGGGTTTCCTGGTTTTGACGTGTAAATTTCTCGGACTTTTCATCCAGGATCCTTGAGGCAATGTTCTCAAACTCCATTTTGATCTTAAGACTGAGTTCCTCGATTTCCTTCTTCTGGGTCTCCAGCTTATCATGCAATGAACGGTTTGCCTCCCTTGCAGCCGACAGCTCCCTGTGGGTTCTGTTTAACTCATCATTTACCCTGTAGCCGTTTTCTTTAAGGTCTGTAAGCTCCTTTGCCAGATCATCAGCCCTGGAGAGCGCTGACTCCAGCCTGGCCTGAAGGCTCGCCGCCTTTTCTCCAAGGCTCTTGTTTTCGTTCTCAAGCTCTTCTTTGCTTTTGCGGAGCCCGAGGAGCTCTAAAGACAGCCTTTCCCCCCTGTCTTTTTCAAGGCTCAGGGAGATGCTTGCCTCTCTCAAACTATCCAGAGTTTTGTCATGTTCTGCCCTGGGTATCCTTTTTATACCCATAAGAATGGATGCGGTCACCCAGGATACAACAGCCCCACTTACAAGGCCCAGGATAAGATATATGGAGTTTTCCATGTTACAGCGCTGGATTTTTCTTCTTAACAACAGATCAAAGTTAAAAAAATGGGCACAGGCGTCCGGCCTTGCTTTGAAAAATCAGGAGTTTTTATATATTTGTTTAAGATGTAGCTGTAAACAACCGTAAAAAATAAAATAATCAACTATGAAAAAAAAACTGATACTTCTGCCGGTTCTGATTACCATTGCCGCCCTTTCTGCAGAGATTAGCGCCCAGGTATATACCGGGGGAAACATTGGTCTGCATATTGACGACAGGAGCACTTATGCCGATATAGCCCCGGTTCTGGGATACCGCCAGGGGATATTTGACTTCGGGATCTCTCCCTTTTTCTCTTACCGGGACTACCATGAACTGGCCGAACGGTATTCATACGGCAACCGAATTTTTACCCAGATAACTTTCATACCGGGAGTTTTTGCCCATGGAGAACTGGAGGTCACCAATATTGAAACCAGTGCCGGAGACCGTAAATGGATAACAGGCCTTCCGCTGGGCGGGGGCTACAGGTACAGTATAACCCACCGTACAAGGGCTTACGGAATGGTTCTCTACGATGTACTTCTCGACGATGAGAGCCCAGTCAGAAACCCTATATTCAGGGCCGGTGTGGTTTATGATTTTTGACAGGCAAAACCCTATTTTAGCTTCTGAAGGACCTTGAGCGGGATGACAATTGAGCCGGGCTCATACTCCGAAAAGTACCTAAGTTCCTGTACAGCCTTTTCAAAAATGTATAGATTTATCAGGTTGTTCATCTGATCACCGTCATCCGGGATAACAGAATGAGGGCCTATGGCTGTAACGTATGAATCCATGAAGGTACCAGCAACCTTATGATACCATTGTTCCAGCAATGGGCGCAGATAATTGGTGTCAACCTTTACAAACTCCTTGCGCATGAAATAACCCTTGTATATCGCATAATGGAAAGAGCTGAGCATTGAAGCGACATCCTTAAGCGGGCTGTGCCTGATCTTGCGGACGCTGAATGAGCGTTCAAGCTCACCCTCAAAATTTATTATCCTGAAGTCCTTGCCCGTGAACAGTACCTTGTCAAGTTTGTAGTTACCATGTATGCGGGTCTTCAGTGCAGGTATCTTTTTCTTTTCAAGCCAGCCGCGTGTATGGGACAGGAATTTTCCTTCACTATTTAAAACCTCATCAAGAAGGTCAATATGTCTGTCCGGCATGGAAGCCTTCTTCTCCTTTATCGTATTAAAAGATCTTCGCACAAACGTCCTGAGTGACTGGTACAGAGATTTCTGGTAAAGCAGGGAAAATGGCTCTGTATTGAACCCCGGATAATCCTTAAGGGATGCCAGAGTGATGTGAAGTTCTGCTGTTCGCTGAGCAAGGATACCAATCATCTCCAGATAGAACGACCCTATCATTTCTTCGAGAAGTTCAGGGGTCAGCTTGCCGGCCCGGTTAAAACCCTGTCTTTCCGACAGAAGTTTGTCAAAAAAGCTCTCTATCGAAGTCTGCGTCATTTCCCATGCATTGCCTACACTGGGTATCAGCTCCATAAGCATAGCAATGGAAGTATCTTCCAGGCCCGGGTTCCGGTAATCCAGCCTTCCCATGTAAAGGGGTATATGACGGAAATTTGTCTTGCGGGTAAGGTGTTTCATCACCTCTACCTCGGGATTTTCACCTTCTTGCGGACTTCTGTACATCTTAAGGAAGAACTTTTCACCGTAAGTTATCGAGGAATTTGTCTGCCTTGAGGATATCAAATGAGGCATCAGAGGATCGGTCGGCAGGTAAGCCTTTTTCAGCAGGCTGCCTGATTTTGCGTTGAGACTTCCGTTAAGGCCTTTGAGTTTCGACCGCCTTCGGATAAGGTCGAAAAGCATCTCCTGGACAGATTTATCTGCAGCACCGTCATATATAATCCCTTCCTCCTTGTCGAGTAACACCCTTGCAACAACAGATGCAGGTATCCTTGCCCTGATCTCTTCGGCTTTGTTGTTAACCGCAAGTGATATGGGCATCAGGTAAATATCCTTCTTACCCTCAATCAGGTCCATTTCAATTATGAAAAGATATGGCGAGAATGTCTTCTCGGCAAGCTTTATTATGTCAATTATATTTATGTTCCTGAGCTTTCTGGTATCACCCCTGAACCATTTAATATTCACAAGATAATCGTAAAGCCTTTCCTTTATTATATTCTGAAGCTCCTTACCCATTCTCTCCCACTGGCCATGGTTAATGCTGAGCGCCTTACCCTTTTCGGCCTCAATAGCCCTTTCGTCAACCCTTTCCTTTCTGAGCTCAAACCAGAAGTAATTCTTGAACTGCATCGGCAGGGCCCATGGTTCTTCACTGATTATAGGGAATTCATTCCTGCTGAATGCTTCAACAGGTGTATAACCCTTGAATGACGAAAGTTCGAGTTCCACATACTGGGAGTACCTTGAAAGATTAACTACTACCAGGATCTTCTCATCAAGATAGCTCCTCACATATGCAAGTACCTTCGGATTGTTAGTGTTGACAAACTTCAGGCTGCCTCGACCGAAAGCCTTGTACTGCCTTCTTTTCGCGAGCACTCTCCTGTGCCACCAAAGAAAGGAGGAGGGATTCTTCTCCTGATTCTCAACATTCACTGAAGTATAATGATAGTCAGGATCTATTACAAGTGGAAGAAAAAGCCGCTGCGGATCTGTATTTGAAAAGCCGGCATTCTTGTCCGGCGACCATTGCATGGGGGTCCGGACACCATCCCTGTCTCCCAGGTAATAATTGTCACCCATTCCGATCTCGTCTCCGTAATATATTATAGGTGTTCCGGGCAGTGAGAGCAGTAACATATTAAGCAGCTCAATACTCCTTGCATCATTTGCAAGAAGAGGGAAAAGCCTTCTCCTGATACCGACATTAACACGCTTTCGGGGATCCTTCGCGAAGGCCCTGTACATATAGTCTCTCTCTTCATCTGAAACCATCTCAAGGGTAAGTTCGTCGTGGTTCCTCAGGAATATTGCCCACTGGCAATTGTCAGGTATTTTTGGTGTCTGTTCCAGAATATCAACTACCGGGAACCTGTCTTCCATGCGCAGAGCCATAAAAAGGCGCGGCATAACAGGGAAGTGAAAGGCCATATGGCACTCATCACCATTGCCAAAATATTCAGAGGCATCATTCGGCCATTGGTTTGCTTCGGCCAAAAGCAGGCGGTCACCATATTTTTCGTCAACATAACCCCTTAATTTTTTCAGGTAGGCATGTGTCTGTGGCAGGTTCTCGCAATTTGTACCCTCCTGCTCATATAGGTATGGTACAGCATCAAGCCTGAACCCGTCCACACCGATCTTAAACCAGAAATCCAGCACCCTGAATACCTCCTGCTGCACCCTTGGATTCTCAAAGTTCAGATCAGGCTGGTGGGAGTAGAAACGGTGCCAGTAGTAGGATCTTGCTATATGGTCGTACGTCCAGTTTGATACTTCGAAATCCTGGAATATTATCCTCGCATCACTGTACTTGTCGGGAGTATCGCTCCATACGTAATAGTCGCGGTATACACTTCCGGGTTTAGACTTTCTGGCACGCCTGAACCATTTATGCTCCGAGGAAGTATGGTTCAGGACCAGCTCCGTGATTATCCTCAGCCCCCTGTTATGTGCTTCCTTAACAAATCGTTTGAAATCAGCCAGAGTACCGTAATCAGGATGAATACCGGTAAAATCGGCAATATCGTAACCCCCGTCCTTGAGCGGAGAGGGATAAAATGGCAAAAGCCAGACCGTATTAACACCAAGGCTCTTTATATAGTCGAGTTTCTGTATTAGCCCCCGGAAGTCGCCTATACCATCGCCATTGCTGTCGTAGAATGACCGGACATGGAGCTGGTAAATTATGGCATCCTTGTACCATAGAGTATCTTTCTTTTTTGCCATATATTCAGGAATATAAGGAAGTTATATTTTTTAATCGGCAGCTGTGCAAGCACAAAGTTAATAATCATTATATAGCACTGAAACAATATAAATATTTTGTTAAAGCCCCGGATAAGAGTTTGTACAACAAAACCGGGATGGGAAAAACGTGTACATTTGTTTAATTTTGCAATATCTGCAACTAACCACAGGCAAATGGAAGCAAATATTTCAATTCCTGACAGAGTATGGGAATATCTGTCTTACCCTATAATAGGTCTTGGGGATACCAATGTCACACCCTGGGTCATAATATACCTGTCTGCAGGAGTGTTACTGTTGTTCTTCCTGAGCTCCAGGCTTAAGAAACTGCTTGTTAACCGCATACTGGTTGGTTACACCTCAGAGCTCGGCGTCAGGCAGGCAATAGGAAGCATAGTAAGGTATATAATTGTTTTTCTTGGCCTTATTATAATATTGCAGACTGCAGGTATTGACCTGAGCGCATTGACCGTACTGGCAGGTGCCCTGGGTATTGGTATAGGGTTCGGACTGCAGAATATCACAAATAATTTTGTCAGCGGTATTATAATCCTGTTTGAACGACCGATAAAGGTAGGAGACCGTATAGAGCTGGGAGACACCCACGGCAAGGTTGAGAAGATATCTGCCAGGGCAACGACCATACTGACCAATGACAATATCTCTATCATAGTACCCAATTCTGAGTTCATGCAGTCAAAGGTTATAAACTGGAGCCACAACGACTATAATGTGAGGTTCAGGATCCCTGTTTCAGTGTCGTATTCAAGCGATGTGGAAAAGGTGGCCGGCCTTTTGCTGGAGGTTGCCTCTGAAGATCCGCATGTACTTAAGGATCCCGGTCCGGCAACAAGGCTTATCAAATTCGGGGATAACGGCATCCATTTTGAACTGCTGGTCTGGACCTCTGCATACATTCACCGCAGGGGGAAATTTATCTCCGACATAAATATGGCAGTTATCAAAAAATTCAACAAAAACGCTGTAGAAATACCCTTTCCCCAGCGGGACGTCCACATAAAATCAACAGTTGCAGATACAGTAAAAAATAGTTCTCACATTACCTGAATACCAGAAAAAAATGAAGATCCCAAGAAACAGAAAAAACGATTACAGCAGGGAGGCGATTGAATCAAGGGCTGAGTTTCTGTCCGGACACTGCGGTTACAAAATAGAGCATCTGTCGAAAAGCAATATTGACCCGGAAACTACCAGGGGCAATATTGAGAGGATCATAGGATTTGCACAGGTACCGGTCGGTGTTGCAGGGCCACTCAGGATTAACGGTGAACATGCCAAAGGCGAGTTCTTTGTACCAATGGCAACAACCGAGGGGGCCCTTATATCATCCTATACAAGAGGCGCAGCAGCTGTAAGCATGTCGGGAGGTGTAAATGTCGCCGTTACAAGCGACCATATACAGAGGGCCCCTTATTTTGTACTCGAAGATCTTTTTAAGGCCAGGGAGTTCGCAAGATGGACAGAGGAAAACTTCAAGGACATCAAGGCAGTAGCCGATAGCACCACGAGTCATGGGAAACTTACAGATTACAGCATATACATCCAGGGCCGCATAGCTTATCTCCGCCTTGTTTTCACAACAGGAGATGCAATGGGAATGAATATGATAACCAGGGCATCCCGTGAGGCATGCAGATTCATCGCAGCCAACTTTCCTGTAGTTGAGCATGCAATTGAAAGCAATATGGCGGTTGATAAAAAACCCTCACACATAAATACGATACTTGGACGCGGAAAATCAGTCACAGCAGAGGTCCTTTTCAAGGGAAGTGTCATCAAAAGACTAATGCGCACCACTGCAAAAAAAATAGACAATGCCTACCACCGCCAGGTAACGGGTGCACAAATGGCAGGAGTAATGGGCTCCAATGGTCATGTGGCCAACGGCGTGGCCGCCATTTTCCTCGCTTGCGGCCAGGATATGGCAAACATCAGTGAGTCTTGTGTCGGCTACATATATACCGAAACCATCGGCGAAGACCTCTATGTATCCCTTCAGTTGCCATCAATTGTTGCAGGCACCGTGGGGGGCGGAGTATCCCTTCCTACCCAGAGGGAATGCCTTGAAATGATCGGATGCTATGGTAAGGGAAAAGCAAAGAAATTTGCCGAAGTTGTAGCCGCAACAGTAATTGCGGGAGAGATATCACTTGCAGCATCGATAGTGGCAGGTGACTTTGTAAGCGCACACGAAAAGTACGGACGTAACCGCCCGGAGTGACCAATATAATTTAAAGGGCAAGTATTTCAGCTATACTGTGAAGTTCCACATTTATTGGGCTGTTATATTTGATGGTCTGCTCAAAAGGGGTGAACTCTATCTTACGGTTAATCGAACCAACCATCATGCCCCTGCGACCTTCAACCAGGGCCTTTACCGCCTGGTAACCAAGCCCGCTTGCCAGTACCCTGTCATAAGCCGAGGGTGCTCCTCCCCTTTGGATATGGCCAAGTATACTGACTCTTATATCAAAATCAGGAAAGCGTTTTTTTATCTTCTTTTCAACCTCCATTGCACCGCCAAAATCATCACCCTCAGCAACTATTATGATCCCGGCACCCTCATCATGCGACCTCCCCTTTTCCAAAGAATCATACAGATCCTCAATAAAGGTTCTTGCCTCCGGTATGAGAATTTTCTCAGCCCCTGTGGCTATGCCGCTGCGCAAGGCAATAAAGCCGGCGTCCCGCCCCATTACCTCCACAATAAAAAGCCTGTCATGCGAATGGGCGGTATCACGTATTTTGTCAACAGCAGCAACAACGGTATTTACCGCAGTGTCATATCCTATTGTGTAATCAGTCCCGTAAAGGTCATTATCTATTGTGCCCGGCAGGCCAATTATTGGCAGATCATGCTCCTTGCCAAGGAGCCTGGCCCCCGTAAGGGTGCCGTCACCACCGATGACCACCAGGCCCTCTATATTATGCCTGTCTATTGTTTCAAACGCCTTTACTCTCCCCTCTGCAGTTTTAAACTCATCACAGCGCGCACTTTTTAAAATAGTTCCGCCCCTGTGAATGATATTGTAAACTGCATTACCATCAAGAGGTTTTATCAGATCGTGTATCAGTCCGTAATACCCCTTGTATATACCCACAACTTCTGCATCATAGTGCATTCCTGCCTTCACAACAGCACGGATGGCAGCGTTCATTCCCGGGGTATCCCCGCCTGAGGTCAGCACACCAATTTTTTTCATAGACTGATAATTTTTTAAGTTTATAAACCAGCTGAAAATGTCCTTAAGAATAATTGTAATTTAATTACTCTATCCTTTGCCGGTAATATCGGGCCCTATCCTCGTTTTGAAAACGCTCGTAAATATTAGCCAGATATCTTGCGTATTCGCTTGTTGGCTGCTGTTCATAAAGCCTTTTAAAATAATCGAGGGAGATATGCAGGTTTGTGTTCACAATCTCCAGAGCATCAAGAAGACGGGCATACTGCCTGTGAGTCCGGTTCTGCTCATATGCCTGCATCTCCCTTGTGTAAAGTTCATCTGCCTTCCTGAAGTGTTTTTTTGCCAGTAAGTCGAGAGCAGCTTTATTCCCGGGGTTAAGACCCAGAAGGTCTTCCGCAAGCTCTGTTGCTTCAGTTTCCTTATCCAGGGATAAAAGCACCTGAAGATAATCTGTCATAAGTTCCTCATCCCCATATGGGTCAGATTCCAGTGAATGCCATAGTTCATATGCCTGCTCATAATTCATGCTCTCGACAAGTGTTTCAAATAACCTGCTCTGCATGGCAGTAAAATCATCTCCTTCAGGATAGTTGGCGACATAGTTCTCCAGCATGGTTATCTCCCTTGACAAATTGTCTATTTCACGGTATGCTTCGGCCAGGGAAACCAGTGTAGTTTCATCGGCTGCATCAGAAAGCCTGGCCTGCTCGAGATATTCAATTGCACGGGATGTGTCTCCGAGGTCATAAGCAAGCACACCAGCACGCCTGTATACCGCCCCATCAACCCGCACTTCATTCTCCCTTGAAGTATTTATCAGTTCGGTGTAGCGGTCAAGTGCTTCCCGGTTATCTCCTTCTGCATAAGCAGCATCAGCCTCTTTGGCAATTTCATTCAGATGACGGGCCGGCGAACAGGAGATGATAAAAAAACCGGTCAGGAATAATACAGAATATAATCCAATTCTCATTAAAAACAGTGTATTTTTGTGACCCGGCATGTGCTTCTCCGGGCCTGGTTATCAAACTGCAAAATTAAGCATTATATAGCCAGAATGAACATTAAATTTCCTATCTTGTATTATTGCACTGAATCGATTTTAATCCTGAATTCCAACCTTTGAGAGTCTTTTAACGTCTGATGTTTATGAAATTGTATTCTTAATCTCAAAATAAAATGCCATCAAAAGTTTTTCCTCGCAAATTCTACAGATTCAGGGCCAGAAATCTGCTATTCGCAATGATCCTGGCGCCATTTTTATTTCTCAGCTCCTGCGAGAAGATATTTGATACTCCGGACGAGAAAAAACCCACAGAGCTCCGCTTTGAATTCGCAATGGGAGTGCTTGAACTTTCTGAAGACAAGGATGGGGTGGATAACAATGGTGAAAAGCTGCAGAAAGCATCATCCAAATTTACCATAGAGAGTGGTTTTATTGCAATAAGCAATATAGAGTTTGACGGCAGGCGTCAGGAGGGTGAAGATGTTTACTTTGTCTCAGACTTTGATGAGCCTTATCTTATAGACCTTACCGGAGAATACGAAGATGTGGGAATAAGTTTTGACATCCCCCAGGGTATATACACCACGATAGAAATTACACTGCATATTGGGGCAGAAGGTTATTCTGCACTTACAATGAAGGGCGATTACAGGCAAAATGTTCACCGGAGCATACCTGTGCTATTCGATTACGGCTATCCCGAACAGATAAGGGTAAGGGCGAGGCCGGGCGCCCAGAAAGACCAGATCGTGCTTACAAAGGATGCTGTTTCAACCGCCAGGGTTCTTGTAGAAACAGAATCCCTGCTTCGCCTGGTCAATTATGGTATGATAATCCAGGCAGATGTTGTTGAAATAGACGGGGAAGAAATTATCCTTATAAACGAACATACAAATGCGGGCTTATTCAACAGTATAAGTTCCAGAATGAACAATTCCTTTGAAGTAGTCATTGAATAAAATATGGGTCCTGACCTTTATTCTGAAGAGGAGGTTATAAAGGGGTGTATTAAAAAAGACCGCCGCTTTCAGGAGATACTGTACCGCCGCTATGCAAGGAAGATGTACGGTATATGCAAGGGATATGCCGGAAACCGCAGTCTGGCACAGGACATGCTTCAGGATGCCTTCATAAAGGTGTTCAGGAACTTGGGGCAGTTTACCGGGAAGGGATCAGTAGAAGGCTGGATACGAAGGATTGTAACCAATACGGCAATAGACCATCTGAGGCAGGGCTCAAATTATTCAGGCCTGTTCAGGGATGAGACCTATAATAACCCGGAATACAGTGAAAATGAAACATTTGCAGGTATTGCAGCAAAAGATATATTGTCGCAGGTATCAAGACTCCCCAAAGGGGCGAGGATTGTATTCAACCTTTACGCAGTGGAGGGATTCAGCCATAAGGAAATAGCGGAAAAACTCAATATAACCACCGGAACTTCAAAATCACAGTATTCCAGGGCAAAACAACTTTTACAGGAATGGTTGCAAAAAATTGACAACTAAAGATGCAGTTCGAAAAATGGTATAAGCAATGGGTTGAATCATCAGCCGAAGATCCCCCGGAGAATGTCTGGGAAGGGATACAGGATGAGCTTGATGTTGAC
>SLKR01000023.1 GCA_007134525.1 Bacteroidales bacterium
GGTTTGTTAAAAACCTTGAAGGATCACCATTTGGAGGAGTTTCGGGAACGCCTCAGTTTGCAGATACATATGACCCAGAGGATTCCCGAAAGGAGGACACCTGGGTTATGGGACCGCAATACCATTTCCAGACCGGGGAACAGGTTTTGACATATTACAGGCATATAGCAAGCCTGGGTGGGGCATTTGGTCCGGATGCCACGAATGAGGACGGTTACAAGCCCGAAAAATATGAGATCAAGATTGGAGCAAGAAGAGGACTTAGTAATGACTTTGTTATTTTCCGCTATACCGATGTATTGATGATGAAGGCCGAGGCACTTCTAAGGAGCGGCAGTGCAGACCAGGCTGCGGAAATAGTAACCACTGTGCGTGAACGGGCATTCAGGGATACTCCGGAAAAAGCATTAGTAACCGGTGCTGAGCTACAGCAGGGCAGCGTATATAACTACGGTTATCAGAATGAGCACGGTGAAATAACAAACCCTGAAGGAGGAGATGATATACAGTATGGCAGGTTCATGGATGAACTGGGCTGGGAGTTCGCCCTTGAAGGACGTCGCAGGCAGGATCTAATACGCTTTGGTGTATTTCATACAAAATCCTGGTTTAATCACGAACCTTCCGGTATTGAAAAGATAATATTCCCGATACCAGAAAGGGCCATGCAGACCAATCCTAATCTTGTACAAAACCCGGGATATTAGTAATGGCATTTTCTGTTTTTTTTCATGTTTGTTGTTTGGTTTGTTGGGAGAAGGGCGTAACGGCCCTTCTCTTTTTTAGTATTATGTTTGAAACAGGCAATTGAGGAAACTCTGACTGAATATGCACATTTCTTATCTAACGTACCAGTATTAATTATAGATATATTTCCCGCTTGTGATGATATAGTATGTAATTAATTTGGTTTATTGTAAAATATATTTACTTTTGCTTATATGCCCTGAAAATGGTAGTTATCGGCCTCTGTTCATTTTCCTTTTCAACAAACGGCATATTTACTATTATTTATTTTAAAAATTATAGCTTATGAAACACTTAAGACTATTGGTGGTTCTGTTGTTGCTTACGGGAACCTCACTGCCGGCATTTTCTTTTGCCCGCCAGGGCAACTGGCGCTGGCGCAATGATGACGGCACAGACGTGACTGCTACCTGGAAAGCAGCTGAAAACACTCCCTTTACACTTACACACAGGGATAATATCCGTTTGAGGGTCAAGATGTTCAATGTTTCTGATGAACATGGACCAATGGGCCCCAATCAAGTAGGCCTTGGTTACAGTTATGACGGTGGGATTAACTGGTCACCAATTACTAATGACCCAGGCTCCAATCATTTTGTGTATGCCGCTTCCACCCATTTTACAAATCAGTCACCAAGCACACAGCTACTGTCGCCCTTGCCTTTATATAGTTTTACCACGGGATCTATGTTTGACACATATAGTACCACAAACCAATATCCCTCTTTGCCTGCCAGTACGGAAACAGAGCTGGAGTTCTGCATCAGGGCAACAAATGAAGCACTTGATGCGACCGTATATGATTTCAGGATCATAGTTGGTGAAACAGAACAAGTTCAAACTATTGCCCTAGATACTGTATCCACGACACTCACCACCGCCTTCGGTGCAGCACAGGTGCCGCTATCGCTGTGGGGGTTGATATTTGCCGGGTTATTGATAATTTCCGGTAGTGTATTGATTGTAAAAAGGTTTTAGGCCCGGTTTATTCATAATATCTCTTCAGTATCTTGTTTAAAGTAGTCGCCGGAAGAAAAAAGCTGACACTGCTTGTTTTGTCAATGCTTTCAGGGCTGCTGTCAGGAATTGCCATATACAGTATATCCTGGTGGCTTGGGTGGATATGTTATGTGCCGGTTTTTTACCTGCTGCTCAGGTACCGCACAGGTCCCGTTAAGGGTATGCTGGCCGGTGCAGTTACAGGAGCAGTTCAGGCAGTGGTGATGAACGGCTGGGTTTTCCCTGTAGTGGCAGGGTATACCGGACAGGCTCTGTTTCCCGGAATATTCATCTGGTTTTTTCTTCTGCTTTTTAATGCCGGGAAGTTCATGGCAGTATTTGGCCTGACGGCCATTATCTTTAAATGGTATGAAGGGCCTGGCAAATGGCAATGGGTCAAAGTCCCTCTGGCTGCTTCTGTATTTGTTGCGGTTGAGGCACTTATTGGCAGTTTAAGGGGGTTCCCCTGGATATACTCCTTTTGGGGATATACACAGACAACCAATATCTGGTTTTTGCAATTGGCCGAACTGGGGGGTGCGGGGATTATTTCGTGGTTTCTGGTGATTATAAATATATCCCTGGCCTCTTTTCTTGCTTTTAAGAAAAGATCAACACTTATTCCTGCCCTTTCTCTTCTTATCCTGATACATGTTTACGGCTACGTGCGCATTCAGATGCTTGACAGAGAATCAGGGGGATCAGTTAAACTGGCAATGGTCTGCGATAATTCTCCTCCCGGGATGCGCTGGAATGAGTCAGAGCTAAACAGATATGTGCACCGTCTGTTTGAGCTGAACCGCCTTGCGCTGAGAACTCAGCCAGATATTATAGTTTGGAACGAAAGCGTGATACCATGGACTTACAGGGAGGATGACGACTTTTTACTGTATATCCTTGAGCAGGGCAGGGGCTACGGTGCATCGCACCTTATCTCTTACTATTCAGAAGGGGTCTCCGGCAAGGACTATCCTGCAGTATCGGCATATCTTATATATCCTGACGGCAGGGTTGCAGGGAGGTATGATAAGTCAGAACTGCTTGCAGGTGTTGAAAGGCCCCTGTTTCCCTCTGTAAGACAGGGGTTTATGCAACTGCCCTTTGCCCTTGACAACACACTTGCTGACCATGCAGAGAACCCACTCCCTGAGCCTTTGGCATCCCGCCATGGTTCCATTGGGGTGATGATCTGCAATGAGGCCTCCCGTGATGCGGTAGCCGGAAAGCTTGCAGGCCAGGGGGTGGACTTTATGGTGCTGATGTCAAACAATGCCTGGTTTGATAATTCAGCACTTGTCAGGCTTCACTTTTTCTTTACCAGGATGCGTGCTGTTGAAAACCGGACTGCAATAGTAATTAATTCAAACCTGGGGATTTCCGGCCTTATTGATCAATCCGGAAGGATACTGCATTATTATGAAGCTGTTCAGCCACGTGTACTGGAGGCAGAGATCCCTAAAACCCGAGGCAGTAAGAACTATTTGAACAGGCGGAGCGTATTTTATATTATTGTTTATGGCATGTTGCTGACCGGGCTGTTTGCACCGGCATACAGGCGGTTAAACCCCCGCCGTGCATAATAGCAACCATATCCAGTTTACCGCCACCAGGATTATTGCTGTCAGGGCCACGGATGGTTTTTTCAGAAAGCCTTCACACTTATTGAATGCATTTCGCAGAGTCTGTCTGCCGGTAAAAAGGTCGTATGCAATCCAAAACGGTATTATCAGCATTGCAGCAGCAACAGGTATGCCTAATGGATTTGAGTATATAGCATTCCAAAAATTGCCGCTTAAAAGTGATGTTACCGATGTGGTAGTACCGCATGAAGGGCAGGGCAGGGAGCTTATGTGCCTGAAAATACACACACCTGTTCCCGCATTGGCGGATATGAGGTTGTGTATCAGCCACACGTAACCTGCCGCAGTGATAATTGCAAACAGCGCGTAGAAGTCTTTCTTAAGTGAGGGCATCAGTAGAGAAACGGTTTTAACATCTCCATGTTCTTGTCCTTGGTAAGGCCCATTATCAGGAACCAGTCAACTATGGCCCATATTCCCAAACCGCCGCAGGTCAGAAGCTTCAGAACGCCGAGGCCTGTATCTCCTATCATGAACCTGTCGATGCCAAGGTAGCCCACTATAAGGGATACTATCAGTATGGTAGTGGGGTCCTTGAACTGCAGCGTCTGGAATAGGCCGCGCTTGGAATCATCCATGGCCTTTAGCCTGTCCCTTATCTCCATCAGGTGGTAGTCGCGGAAGTACTTCCCCTTGGTCATCAAAAAGATGTCAACTTGGTTATCGTCCATATTTCTTGGTTTTAGGTGAGTTAGTTACCAAATTTAAATAATTTAATGGTTTGGTGTAAAATATTTTTAAATTTGGTAAAAGTGCTGTTTAATAATATCAAAGCTTGTTTTTATAAGCACTTATTTTGTCTTTACTCTAATAACCAAAAATCCTAAATCATGAAAAAACTCCTTATTACAATTTCCCTCTGCCTTGTTTTTGTGGCAGCAGAAGCACAGATAACCAAACCACAGGGTGGTGACACATATTTTGAGATGAACGCCAGCGGCCTTAGCTCTATCGGGGCGGATGTGAGCGACACCTATAATGGCGGCATGATGTTGAGGGTATTCAGTTCACCTTCAAGGGCCAATCGTTTTGCTGCCGACATGAGCCTGTTTATCGGCGAGGATGACAGCACAGAACTCTCCTACCTGACCTTTACCTGGGGCATTGAAAGGCATATGACCGGTTCGGACAGGATGTCGACATACTGGGGCAATGACGTTGGTATTGCAGGCTTTGAGGATTTTGACTTTATGATGCTTATGGGCGGGCTTTTCACCGGCTTCGACTACTTTATTGCCGATGGGCTCTATCTTGGCGCAGAAGCCGGCTTCAGGCTCTATATGGATATTGACCCCCTGGAGATAATGCTTCCCGGGGTGAATATGAACGCATCATTTAAGCTGGGATACCGGTTCTAAACTACAGATTAAGATTATTTATGCTGATCTCAACCTCACTGACCAGGTCTATCATATCTTCAACTATATCATAGATATCAGTATTCTCGCCGGAGCTTATAACGATAACACCTTCATCATTCGTGGTTGCTGAAGAGAACATCCCCTGGTCTACGCCTGAAAACCAAACCCCCGGATCGAAAGTAATCTGTGCGATCATGGTAGTCTCCTGGTCAATTGTGAAGTTACCTTCTATCTCAAGGGAGAAGTCCTGACCCGAGTCAAACTCAAACCTGACCGGATGGGATTCACCATGTGTATCGGTCCACTGGCCATTAAGCACAATTGATGGCTGTTCACTCTGATCCCAGAGCTCAAGCTCAATTTCTATCTCAGTATAATTGCCCGGGGCAATTTTTATTGCTGAAATATCCGGATTGGTCTCACCCGTTGCAAAGTCGATGGTTATATAGCTTTCTATCTCAAATTCTGCCTCCAGGGTGTCATTATCTGAGCTTGCCTCAAATTCAACACTTTCAAGTATTATTTGCCCGCTTGAAAACTCAAGGGTACCGGTTTCATTACTCTTAAGGTCAAAATCTGAAGTAATAGTTTCAAATTCAATTTGAAAGCTTGCGCCTTCAGCTGATTCTGTATCATCCTTTTCGCATGAGACAAATATTACCAGGGAGATACCCAGAATTATCAGGATCGATTTTACTGTTTTCATTTTTTTCGTTTTTTAAAAAGACATTTTTGATTATTGTTTGCTTCTTAAAAAACGCAGACGTATTGTATTTATTTCAAAACAGCAAAACAGCTTATTCAATCACGCGGATGATCCTTTTACCTTCATACTCCCACCAGTCATCTTCAGCCATTACATGTATTACATGTACTCCCGGTTCAAGGTTTAATGGCAGCTTTCCCTCCCAGAGGTACTCGGATACGTGTCCTTCCCAGTAAGAATGCGACATGCTTCTCCAGGGGTGATCCTCAATAAGCGATTCAAAGCGGTAGGCCTCAATATTTACCGGGTCCTGCCTGTTGACCCTTTCCATGTCGATCTCCTCCCGGCCGATCCGCATCCTGACCCTTGCATCCGGCAGGGCGTTGAAGATGTTTGCTGTTACGGTTACATCTGACAGTTCACCCGTGTTTACTGCTTCAGGGGCATGAATGTTCATCTGGTAGCTTTCCGGCCGTCTTGATGCCTTCCACCTGAGTTTCCAGTCATTGCCTCTGATGTGCAGATAGGTGTAGGAGGTGGGTGTCCCATCGGTCATCAGGGCATGGGGTATACCGTACTCATCGGGCATCCCGTTCCACCATGATCCGCATACGGTGGCCACGCATATCATGTGGTGAGGCTGCTCTGCAGAAAAGCCGTGCTCTTCTCCCAGAAAATGGTGATAATGCCTGTGGTGGTGTGAAACCAGCGATACCGTATTTGGGTAGCGGGCCAGCAGGCCGAAAAGCTCCTGCTGCTCATTTTCATCCTCCCAGCTGGTTGAACCGGCCCATGGTATGTGTGCCATCAGAAAAACCGGCATTTCACTGCCAATGCGCTCCAGTTCGGCCCTGAGGAACTCCATCTGGTCCTCTCCGAGCCCTGTCCTGTAGTAGCGCTCCCCGTCCTCAACTATCCACCTTATGTTGTCAAGCACTATAAAGTGTGCCGGGCCGTGACTGAACGAGTAGTAAGAGGGCCCGAAGTGCTTTTTATATTTACCCCTTGCCTTTTTGTTGGTATCTGCGGTAAAATCCAGGTCATGGTTGCCCAGCACATATCTCCAGGGAATACCAGTTACCGAGATGCTGCTGTAGAGGAACTCAAAAAGATCGAGGTTATCAAAGACTATATCACCAAGGGTTACCCCGAAAGCGGCATCACTTGAAACAAGTTCTGCCAGGGCATCATGCATCAGGTAATGGATCTCCTGCTCATTCCTTGGCTGGGTATCTCCAAACACCAGAACCTTTATGCTGCCGGGCTCATCCTTGCTGTATAGCGGAAAATCAACTGAATGAGGAATCTCTCCTGTGGGGGGCAGCCCTTCGTACCTGGTTCCTGAAAGCCCTGTGGTGCTGTGGATATAGTAAAAGTCCGGCATCTGGTTTTCATCAACCGGCACCTGATAGTTTCTGGGTTTGATCACAAAGATTACGGAGTTATCCCTTAAGGGCAGGCTGTATTTGCCGTCACTGCCAGTCAGGGTTATTTCACGGCCGTTGGATACAGCAACACCCTCCAGGGGTACATCCACGCCCTGGTCATAGAAACCGCTTTGCATTACATCATGAAACACAATGCCGCTTACGTACTGATCTGCCTGTGCTGAAAGCCCACTGGCTGCAAAAAGAAAAAGAACCAGAAAAAAAGAGCATGACTTATTGCTGTTAAAAACCATAATATGCCGGGTTTAAAGTTTTTACCGGCAAGATAATGATTTATGTTGCAGCCTGCAAGAAAATTCAATTCAGTCCCTTGTTGATACCGGGTTTAGCAGCTCTATCTCATTTTGCAGCTTCTCTATCATCTTCTGCTGCTCCTTTATGGCCTCTGTAAGAAGGGGAATGATGGCAGTGTACTCCATTGAATATATGTCATTCAGTTCGTCGTATCGGATTGCCTCAGGCACTATGTCCAGCACCTGCTGTGCCATAAAGCCTAACTTTGTACTTTCATCCTCTTCCTTCCACCTGAAGATTATACCGCTTAGCTGCAATACCTTCTCAAGGCTTTTTTCGGGGCTGAGGCTTGTAATATCCCTCTTTAGCCTTTTGTCGCTTATGGTACTCCAGGCCTGATTACCTCCAATGGCAAGAGCGCCTGTTATCCAGAATGTGCGGTCAGGGGTTTCGGAGGGAGTGCCTCCGCTTAAGTTTATGGCAAAGGAGTGGTCGCCCGTGGCTTTTGCATTTCTGCCCATTGCGGTAGAGTAATCACCCCCGGCCAGGGTGCCTGAACCCATTGCTGTGGATCTAAGCCCTGAAGCCACCGTGTTTGCGCCCATTGCTGTTGAAGCGCTTTCCGTTGCATTGGTTGAAAGACCCATAGCGGTGGAATAAGCACCCGAGGCTGTAGTGACGTTTCCCATTGCAACAGAAGTTGTACCGCTTGCAACTGTGCTGTAACCTATGGCAGTTGAGTAGTAGCCCGCGGCGTGGGAGTCCCTGCCCATGGCAGTTGAGTATGTGTTTGTGGCCCTGGTCCTTGAACCCATAGCGGTTGAATAGCTCCCCGAGGCAATTGTACGCTCCCCACTTGCCATGGAGGCGATCCCCTTTGCCATTGGGTCGGTGCCTGTTGCGAAAGAGAATTCTCCTATGCTGTCCCTGTCCCAGTATGTGTCATTTATACGCCCTGCCCTGAATGCAGCTTTGTCGGGGTACCACATCATCATGGTGCCGGTTCCGTCGTGAGGGGTTTCACCTGCATTGCTCTTGTAAAAGCCCGTGAAAAGCACATTGCCTTCTCCTGTGCCGGCCCCGTGAGTGTGCAGCAGGGCAGAGGGCTCATCAGTGCCAATGCCAACATTGCCCTTTTGAAAGTGGATATCCCCTTCAGCTTCTGCCCAGGGGTTGTCACCACCCTCCCTGGCATAAAGGGCATACGGGACGCTCAGCAGCTGGCTGGTGCCCATTATGGTGCCATCCACGCTCACCTGCAGAAAATAGATGTCGCTGCCCCAGTTAATTTCCCCTATGGGTGTTTGGGAGCCTATTTGCAGGTTTACCAATCCGAACTCATTGGTCTGGGAATTATGGGTCTCGGAGAATACCTCCTCGCCTTCGACGCTGCCTTTGAGGATAGCAATATGAAGGCTTACCTCTTCGGAGTCTATGATCTGCCCCTGGCTGTCGCGCAATACTGCCTGGTAGTTGAAACTGGCTGGTGGCTGCGCCATGGCGGCTGATAAAGTAAAGAGGGCGATAATATAAATTATGAAGTATCTGATCTGTTTCATGGTGATGGTGTTTTTGGTTGTGAAACTATCTTTTTACGATCCTGAATGTCTCAGCAGGCTGGCTTTCAATACCTACTCTAAGCAAGAATACCCCTGCACCCAGTTTCTCAAGGCATATGGTATGGATGGGCAGGTCAGTGATATAGCCGGTTGTAATTACACGCCCTGCAATATCCATAATGCTGAAAGGGGCGTTTGTGAGTTTTCCGCACTTTATGCTTATATGCAGCTGGTCTGCGGCTGGATTGGGATAGACGCTTATATGCGGGCCTGATCTTATATAATTTGCCGCATATGAGACCGTCAGTGTGCTCTGGTGAATGCCCTGGCTAAGTATCATATCACCGGCCCCGAGGGTGGTGATGGCAAGCTCCCCTAAAGTCCAGCTTATTATGGTGCCGCCTTCCCGGTTATGTCCCCCTGCCGCAGATACCGCCTCCTGGGCATTCAGCCCTGTCATTGCAATAAGGTTCAGTAACGCAATGAACATTGCCTTTTTGACAAATTCTTTCATGGTAAATTTACTTTGGTTATCAATCAGTTAAGAAGGAAAAAACTGTAAAACCCAGAATAAAAAACTCTGGTGCGGGTTTATTGGATTGTAGTAAGGAAGTGACAGAAAAGA
>SLKR01000019.1 GCA_007134525.1 Bacteroidales bacterium
AGATAATGGCAATTCAAAATAAAATTACATAATACCGGACAGGCATTATGTAATTTATAAAGAAAAGAATGCGTATTATTTCTTTTTATGCCTGTTTTTCCTCAGGCGCTTTTTGCGTTTGTGGGTCGACATCTTATGTCTTTTTCTTTTTTTTCCGCTTGGCATATTCTCTCTTTTGATTAATTGTTTTTTCAGTTTGGCCCGCCAAGCCCTTCAGAGGATCCGGCTGGGGTGATCTGCCATTAACTGATTACGGTTTTACAGATGCTTTAACTTCATTTACAAATTCCTTTGCAGGTTTGAATGCTGGTATGCAATGCGCAGGAATGATTATGGTAGTGTTCTTGGAAATATTCCTGCCGGTTTTTTCAGCCCTTTCTTTGATGATGAAGCTGCCAAAACCCCTCAGGTAAACGTTTTCTCCCTTAACAAGGGCATTCTTTACAGTACCCATAAAGGCTTCAACTGTTGCCTGTACTGTTACTTTTTCAATGCCTGTTTTGTTGGCAATCTCGGTTACAATTTCAGCTTTGGTCATAATTCTTTACTTTTTGGTTATAAGGTGTTTATAAGGTTTTTTGTTCAGAATTGAGTGTGCAAAGATAAGTTTTTTATTCTTATTTGGAAATAAATTAATCATTTTTGCTTCAATCGATTAGAGAATATATGGTATAAATCCAGCTTAAGGACAAAACTTGAGTAAAACAAGAAAGCGCCCGGTTCCATCTGGCTCCGGGCGCCCCATTTCTTTTATGGCTAACTTTGACCAGGTTTATAAACCAAAATCACCCTCATCAATTTCGAATACGTCAGTCAGGAAGTCATAGCTGCCGTCATCGTATACTATTGCCAGTTCGGGAACATACTCTTCCCAGTATGGATCGTAATACTCCCTGAATTCGATATCGCCTATTTTCTTACCCTGGCTTTTATGCATTAGCTCCACACTGATTGCAGAGTTCATGCAGCCAACCGCATCCTGTGCCCAGTAGCAGTCTTCCATATCCAGGATGTTTATACTGCCCGAGAACTCAAGGGGGGAAAGAAGTACTTTTCCGGAAACATGCTCAACTTCATCCCATTCAGGATCTATCCTGATGCTGAGGTCAATGTCCACCAGTGTGTTGTTCCCTTCTGCCATTGTCATATCCAGGGAGTAATTGTTCCCGCTGCCGGCATATGACATGTTCATGGAGTAAGGTGGCATGCTCATAACCAGGTTTGCTCCTGACGGCATGCCGTCAGGGCCGACATTAAGGGAGAAGGTCATAGTCATTTCCTCCTGGTTGTCAATGAACATTGTAATGTCAGCCGATGATGGCACCTCTTCCGGGTAGCCGTCGATTATTGCTGTGGTGAACTGCAGGTTGTCAATTACAAGCCTGGCGTTGTTGTTCTGGTTATTCAGGGCCTGCTGATCTGCAGGGTAAATGAATTCTATATGATTTGCCGGTGTTTGATCAAACTGCTCCGTAGCAAAGTTATACTCAAAAATGCCCCCGTCCATATAGTCTTTTGTGATATTTACCTCTGAGAGTTCCCTGCTTAGGTCAAATATCGGGTTCATTCCCAGGTAGGCAAGTCTTGAGGGGTTTCTGGATATTGAGCTTACAGCTGATTTCATGCCCAGGTCAAAATCAAACTCCATTCCTGTCAGTTGCTGTAAAAATGTAAGTGACTGCATCTGTGGGGTTTGCATCATCATCCCCATGTTCATTGCCATCTCTTCCTGGGCCTTTGAAAGCTCCTGCCTGGCCTCTTCCGGATCAAAGCTATCGTCTTCGCATGCCGAGAAAACGAAGGCAAATATACCAAGCATAATAAGCAGTGTAAACAGTCGATTGGTTTTCTTTTTCATGGTTTAGTTTTTAAAGGTACTTTAAATGACACGTAAAGGTATGAATTGGATTGATTATTTGCAAAAAAAAAATAGTAACCTGAACAATGATTATATTAGTGAAACGCTGCTTTGTTTTTTATAACTTCGATAGTCAGTAACGGAATAAAGTGGAATAACCGGCACAAATTCCGTCAGGGCGAAAAAAATATACGTTAAGCAAAAAAAACAATCAATTAAGATATATAAACGCTATATTAGCATATGTTATTAACCAATAAAACAATAGAGTTATGGCAGGAGTAAACAAGGTTATATTGCTTGGAAACCTGGGCAAAGACCCGGATGTAACAACTCTGGAAAGCGGGGTCAAAGTAGCACGTTTTCCTTTGGCAACAAATGAGTATTATAAAGGTAAAGACGGAGAATCGGTTGAGAAGACTGAATGGCACCAGGTGGTGCTTTGGAGAAACCGGGCCGAGTTGGCAGAAAAATATCTCAGCAAGGGCCGGATGGTATACATTGAAGGTCGCCTGCAGACAAGGCAGTGGCAGGACAAGGAGGGTACCCAAAGGTACACTACTGAAATAGTAGGCGATGTTATCAATTTCGTTGGTGGCGGACCCGGAGGTGACGGAGACAAAAATGAACGGGAACAGGAATCAACACCACCGCCGGATGAGGATGATCTGCCGTTTTAATTTAGACCAACCAAACTTTTCTGAGATGACACATGAAATCAGCATCGGCCCCGTAAGCAGGGAAAAAAGGGTTTTTATCCTTGACCTGCTGCGGGGTTTTGCACTCCTGGGCATTCTTATGGTAAATATGCCTGTTTTTAACAGCCCCTTTACAGTATTAGTGGGGGAGGCCAGGATGTGGACCGACCCCGCCAACCAGACGGCACACTGGATTATAAACTTTTTCTTTCACGGAAAGTTCTACACCCTGTTCTCAATCCTCTTCGGTATTGGATTCTGGTTTTTCATGCGCAAGGCCGAAGAGGCAGGCGGGTCTGTAATAGGAATATTCCGCCGCCGGCTTCTTATTCTTTTTCTAATTGGTGCACTGCATGTATTGTTTCTTTGGTACGGCGACATACTCGTGATATACGCCTTTTTTGGGTTCATAATGACATGGTTGAGGAACAAGTCCAACCGCACCGTAATTGTCTGGGCGATTGTTTTTTTGCTTCTCCCGGTTATTTTCACTTCACTTATGGTCGGGGCAGTTAACCTGGCAATGAGTGTTCCCGAAGCGGCTGCTGGAATGCAGGAGGCAATGGCTGAGCAGGAAAGTCTTTTTGCTGCTTTAACCAAAACGGCAATTAGCACTTATCAGTCAGGAAGCTTCTCAGAGATCGTTTCTGTAAGACTGAGGGAGTACTCATATATGTGGGGCGGTATTATTACTTTCTACCCACTTATACTCTCGATGTTCCTGCTTGGAATTATAGCAGGCCGTAAAGGTGTTTTTAACTCATTGGAAAAGAACAGGGGGTTCTTTATAAAGCTTTTGTGGATAAGCCTCCCATTTGCAATAGGCGGCAATTACCTGCTGGCTGAATACGGTCAGTCTGCAAGCCAGATTATACCTGACACAGACCTTTTACTTATGATTGCCGGCCTTTCATTTGGAGGTCCTGCACTAACCTTTATATACATATCCCTGACGGTATTCTGCATTCTAAATGGATACTTCAGCTGGATTGCAGGAAAGATTGCGGGTGCAGGCAGGATGGCCCTCACAAACTACCTCATGCAGTCGGTAATATGCACTACTATATTCTACAGTTATGGATTGGGGCTGTATGCAAGGGTTGACTACTTGCAGGGGATAGCCCTTACACTTGCAATATATATAATTCAGGTGGCCTGGAGTCATTACTGGCTGAAATATTATCGATTCGGCCCCTTTGAATGGCTTTGGCGTTCACTTACATATTTGAGGCTGCAGCCTATGAAGAGAAGGCTCCCAGGTTCCTGAAATTGTTTTCAGCTGAACTTCTTAAGGAATTCATGGATCATGCGATCGAACTTTTGTTTGTCCTCTTCGTGAAAGACTACACTTACAGGAAGGTAATATACAGGAATATCGCCCAGGGTTTCAAGCAGGCCCGGCTGAATCAACCTCATGGCATCCTTTTCAGTGGTTATTACAACTTTTGAACGGCTTACCGTCCTGTCGAACTGTTTTTTCAGCTTTTTTAGGTTCGATTGCGTAAAACGGTGGTGGTCTGTGTATTTGTGAATAAAAACTTCCTCACACTTGGTTTTAAGGTACTCCTCAAGAGAGTCGGAGCGTGCTATCCCTGTTAGAAGGAATATGGTTTTTATACCTCTGGGTGCGTTTGCTGGTGTATCTGGGGTTAATGGCTGAAGCTTACCGTACGAAAGCCCGGAGAAGAATGTTTTTTTTAAACAGTAGGGCTCTAGTTTTTTAAGAAAATATCTGCGGTCAAGAGGCGAAAACACCCTCGGTGTTTTGGTAACAATGAGTGCATCTGCCCTTCTGGCCCTGAACTTGGCTTCTCTTAAGTTACCGACTGGCAAAAGGAAGTTCCTGAAAAAGGGATTGTAATAACCGGTAAGCAACAGGTTCAGGCCTGGTTTTACATATCTGTGCTGAAACGCGTCATCAAGTATTATCAGGTTTATCTCAGGATGTTTCTTTTGCAGGATGTGTATCCCTTTGCGTCTTTTTTCATGAACCGCAACGGTAATATCAGGAAACTTTCTGTACATCTGAAGTGGCTCGTCACCTATCTCCAGGGATGTCGAATCCTTTCCTGCAACCAGAAACCCCTTTGTCTTTCTTCTGTAACCGCGACTCAGCACGGCAATACTGTATCTGTCCTTAAGCAGGCGAACAAGGTACTCTACATGGGGGGTTTTACCTGCCCCGCCTGAACTAAGATTGCCCAAGCTTATCACGGGAATGCTGAACTCCTCGGAAGGCAGGATACCCCAGTCGAAAAGGAGGTTTCTTACCGTAATGACCACACCGTAAATCAGCGCGAAGGGAATAAGCAGGAGTCTGATCAGTAACATAGTACCAAAATTAATAAAAAACCATACAAGAAAGCATATAAGTATTTTTGCTTAACTCATTAAAAGATGTATTTTTATAAAAAACCCACAAATTATGCTTCTTAAGGAACTGATAGAGTCTTTCGGGGCTTATGCCCCTTTTTCACTCCAGGAATCTTATGATAATTCTGGTATCCAGGTCGGCTCGCCGGAACAGGAGGTTTACAGGGGGCTGGCTTGTCTTGATGTAAGCATGGAAGTTGTCATGGAGGCAAAAGAGAAAGATTGTGATCTTATTCTATCTCACCATCCACTTATTTTTAAAGGGCTGAAAAGTGTTTCCGGTGCTTCACCAACCGGCAGTATTATTTTTGAGGCCATTCGTAGTGGTATTTCTATAGTTTCACTACATACAAACCTCGATAACGCATTTTTTGGAGTCAATTTCCACCTTGGCCGGAAGATCGGACTTAAAGGGCTCAGGATACTTCAACCCTCGGAGGGGGTATTGAAAAAACTGGTCACATTCTGCCCTGTTTCACACGCAGGAAAGGTCAGGGAAGCTTTGTTCAGGGCAGGGGCAGGACATATAGGAGAATACGATTCGTGCAGCTTCAATCTTGAAGGAACCGGTTCATTCAGGGGGAGTGAAGACAGCAATCCATTTACCGGCAAAGCAGGGCAGCTTCACTTCGAGAAAGAGGAGCGCATTGAGACCATATTCCCTTTTTACATACAGGAGAAGGTTATCAGTTCCATGAAGTCGGCACATCCATACGAAGAGGTTGCATATGACATATACCCGCTTGACAATGAATTTGACAGGGCCGGTGCAGGTATGATCGGACATCTTGAAAAAGCCATGAAGGCAACCTCCTTTCTGGATTTGATCAAAGAGAAACTTGGCAGTCCGGTTTTGAGGTATTCCGGCCAGGTTACCGGCAGTATCAAAAATGTTGCATTATGCGGTGGTTCCGGGGCCTTTTTGACAGACCAGGCTAAAAAAGCTGAAGCGGATGCATTTATTACCGGAGATATTAAATACCATCAGTTTTTCGAAACCGGGAACAATATGTTGCTCGTTGACGCCGGTCATTATGAAACAGAGCAGTTTACAAAGGAACTTATGGTTGAAATTGTTAAGAAAAAAATGATTAACTTTGCACTCCTTATATCGGAGGTAAATACCAATCCGGTAAGGTATTACTAGAATATAGCATTACAATACAAAACGGGATATATTTATATGGCCAAAACCACGAAAACCAGGAAAAAGGACAAGAATGCCGGAAAAGTCATCAACCCAAGTACGGGTACTGAAGGATCACCGGTTGATGTCCCCGAAACAACCACGGAAGAAAGTATTGAGAAAACTGTAAAAAGTAAGCTTACTTCGCTTTACAGGCTTCAGACGATAGACTTTCAGATCGACCGGCTGCGCAGCGTAAGGGGAGAGCTTCCGCTGGAAGTGCAGGACCTTGAGGATGAGATAGCCGGCCTTGAAACCAGGGTGGAAAAGTTCAACAATGAGATTAACGAACTTGAAACGGAGATTTCAAATAAAAAACAGTCTGTACAGGAGAGCCTTGAGCTTATAAAGAAGTACGAGGCACAGCAAATGAATGTCCGCAACAATCGTGAATATGATTCGCTCTCGAAGGAGATAGAGTATCAGACACTTGAAGCTCAGTTGGCGGAGAAAAAAATGAAGGAGTTTTCGGCAGAGGTCGAAACCAGGAAAGAGATGGTGGAGAAGGTTGTAGAAGAGCTTGATGAAAGGAAAAAAGATCTTGAGGCAAAAAAGGCCGAACTGAATGACATAGTTGCGGAAACAGAGAAGGATGAAGCAGTATTGATAAAGAGGTCAGAGGAGCAGCGGAATAAGATAGAGGAAAGGCTGCTGACCGCATACCAGCGTATAAGGAACAACGCCAGGAATGGACTTGCTGTGGTACCTGTAGAAAGGGATGCCTGCGGTGGTTGTTTTAACAAGATCCCCCCGCAGCGGCATCTGGATATACGCCTTCACAAGAAAATCATAGTCTGCGAATACTGCGGAAGGGTGCTTGTAGATGATGTGATAATGGATATAGTAAAAAAAGAACAGTGATAAAAAATAATCACTTAATGTAAATGAAGTTTCAGGGGGTCTTTTGTGGACCCCCTGTTTTGTTCAATACCTCCAGCCAAATGTTATCATATATGTTCCTGATGTGAACTTCCTGTCGGCTACGGGAGGGGCCCAATTGTCTCCTGCCAGTCCGTAGTCAGCAGGGTTGTTGCTGTCGAGCTGGTACAGGTAATAGTCTTCTGAAAAGAAGCTGTGTGTATATGCAAAGTCAATAAAGTAGTTGCTTTCGCGTACACCAAAACCTGCTGACAATACCGACCGCTGTGCATTATTTACACCGTCTTTGTATGGGTTGGAGTAGTAGCCGTAACCGGCACGAAGAATAACCGGATCGAGCCTCAGCTCACCGCCGGCCCTTACAGCATGCTGGGCAGTAAAAGACTCCCTTATCGCCCTGTTCTCTTCAGTAAAGAGGTAATCACTGCTGCGCAAACGGCTTTTTGTGTAGTCTGTATATTCGTAGTCAATGTTCAGCAGGCCCTGTTGCCCGAAGATAAAACCAATGCTACCAATGGCCTTAACAGGAGTTGTAAGTTCATAATCAAACCTGCCGTCGGGTGACTGGGCAGCATCAGTGTCGTAATCAAGGTTCAGGTCGCTGCGCATACTTGAGCTGTAGCTGTCTCTCAGATCATAAAAAGTTGGAGAGTGAAATGCTCCCCCCAGCCTGACAAAATCTGTTACCCTGAATATGGCACCGAATTTGAAATTATATCCGCTGCCTGTGGTCTTGAAGTTGTTTCGGAATGTCATTGAGTTGAAAACCTCATTGCTCCCCTCAACATCCTGTTCATGAAAGACACTTTCTTCTTCATATGATATGGAAGGAAAACCAACGGTTGCGCCAAGATATAACCTGTCATTGTAATTTGCTCCCATGCTAAGTACAAACTCTCTTACCGAACCTGAGGTGTTGGTTTCCTGGAATTGGTCTACCCCATGCAGCATATCGGTAAAAAAACCTTCGTCATCTTCGCCGATAAGCCAGGTTTCGTATGCAAGCTGTGTTGAAAAGGGATCCAGGTTATCCACGCTCCCTTCTCTGTTGGCTTGCTGTAAAATTCCGGCCATTCTGCTACTGTATGGATTGAACCCGCTTGCGATCCACCTGCCATTGAAGTTGTTGTAACGGTTTATTCCAAGACCTATATTGACAAACTGCCAGCCTCCGTCATCAACCTGGCTTCCAACCGGAAATGCAAGAACCAGACCGAGGTTGTTAAGGTTGAAACTGTACTTCATCTCATCTTCGTAGGTGTTAAAATATTCGGTTTCAGAATAGCTATGGTGAAGCAAAGGAGTGACTGTAAACTCCGACCCGCGGTATATCCCGATCCCTGCCGGATTTATTCCAAGGGTTGAAAAATCGCCACCCAGTGCACCGAAGGATCCTCCCATGCTGGCAAAACGTGCTGTACCACCCGGAAAAATCTGTGAATACCTGAGCGCATCAAGCTCATTTTGGGCAAATGTATATTGTAGTCCGGCTACTAAAACTATCACTGATAAAAGAAGCTTTCTCATTTTTACCGAGTTTATTATTTAAACAAAAACCTCCCGGCTTTTTCCTGATAAAGAGGGGACCGGGAGGTTATTACATTATATTCAGTATGGTTGTAAAACACAGGGGTTACCGGCTCCTTCCGCCTCCACTGGTTCTTGTTGTTCCTGAGGATGAACCGCTGCTGGTGCCCCCGCTGCTCCTGCCTGATGATGATGAGGATGAACCGGTTCTGACACTTGTTCCGGTACTCCTGCTTGATGATGAGGAACCGGTTCTGACACTTGTTCCGGTACTCCTGCCTGATGACGAGGAACTGCCTCCAACCCTTGTGTTACCAGTAGACCTTGTATTGGCCGGTGTCCTGACTGAGGAACTACCCTGTGAACCTGTTGCCGGACGGCTTGGTGGTGTATAACTCGGGCGTCCTCTTTCAACACGGGTCGGCTGGGTGGTTGTACTCCTCGCAGGAGGTGTTGCCGGCTGTGCCCCAACCTGCCTTGACCCTTCAGTTCTGCCCGGTGTTGTTGCCGGACGTGATCTTTGGGGAGTGCTTGGCTGCTGGTAGCTGGGTGATGTATAAGACCTTGGAGGCGTATAATTGGAACGGTCATCTTCTGACTGTCTTTCATGAGTTACCTGCTGCGGGCGGCTATAACGCTCCCTGGAGGCAGCCTGATAAGATTCTATTGTCCTTGCAGGCCTGTATCCCTCACTTGCTTCCCTTTCGCCGGAAGCAGTTGTTGCCCTGTCAGGTTCTCCTGTTGTATTGCGTACACTTTCACGAACCCTGTCTTCAATATGGTTGGTGGCACCACTCTCTCTGCCAGTCCTTTCGCGTGATGTTGCCTGGCCAATTTCAGCTACCTGACGTCCGTCTGTCTGTTCAGCAGACCTGGTTGCTGTGCGTGCATTATCACCTGTTTCTATGATCTGATTATCGGCCAGCACCTGCCTTCTGCCATCTTCATTACGCACTGTCCTTGCTTCGAATGCTTCAGCAAAGCTCTTTTCTCCGGTGCGCTGAGTACGTCCTTCAAAACCGCCTGCGGTGGTACTTCCGCCTGAACCTCTCGGGCCATAATAGTAATCAGCAGTACGTTCAAAGCTATTATAAAAATAATCCCTGTAGCCCCAATATCCTCCGTAACGGTAATACGAGTTATAAAAACCTGTATTGTATCCGTGCCAGAATCCTATACCGTAAGGGTCGTAAGGAAATCCAAACCAGGCATATCTGTGGTAATGCGGATAGTGCCTGTACCTCCAGTAAAACGGACTTGGATAATAACCTCCAAAATACATTGGCGATCCGAGGTAGAAGCCCGAATAGTATATGCTCATCCCGTAATAGAAGGGATCATACATATAGAAGTACATATTTGTGAAGAATGGGTCATAGTACCTGAAGTTGTTATAGGGCCTGTGGAAACGCCTTATCCTTGAGGCATAGGCAAAATCATAATAGTCGCCATAGTAATAATTGTTGACTATCACCATATTACCCTCTTCATCATAATAGTATTCAAGTGTATCAGAGGCTTCCTCCTGCTGGTTTTGTGCATAACCGTCGTAATGGTATGCATCAGCTGATGTGCCAACTGTGTGGCTTTGCCCTGCGGGTTCAGCCCTGTAGTCTTCAACGACTTCTACTACTCTTCCTTCACTTCTTGCTTCATTTTGAACTGGCTGCTGTGCGCTGCCACCCCTTACTACCTGAGGACTATAATAGACGTCGTCATGATCACTTGCCGCATAATAGGTTGTTGAGCAACCCGTTAATGCAAGGGCAATTAGTATGCCGGAGAATTTGAGCAGTGTTTTCATGACTTTACCTCCCGGTTGTTTGTTTATGGTTTATACAAAGTTAATAAGTTAACCCGACTTTTTTGTTAATTTTGCGCCATTGGTTTCTGACATAAAAATCACAAATACTATACCAAAACACAGTTATGGCTAAAGATTTTTCTACCAGAGAAGAAAATTATTCTAAATGGTATAACGATATCGTACAGAGGGCAGGGCTGGCTGAAGCTTCTGCCGTCAGGGGATGTATGGTAATTAAACCATACGGGTATGCAATATGGGAAAAAATGCAGGCTGCACTTGACAAGATGTTCAAGGATACCGGCCATTCAAATGCCTATTTCCCGCTGTTTATCCCAAAATCCTTTTTCAGCCGTGAAGCGGATCATGTTAAGGGTTTTGCAAAGGAGTGCGCCGTGGTTACACATTACAGGCTGAAAAATGACCCTGACGGGAAAGGCATTGTAGTAGATGAAGATGCAAAGCTTGAAGAGGAGCTTGTGATACGTCCGACGTCTGAAACTATAATCTGGGACACATACCGGCAATGGGTGCAGTCATACCGGGACCTTCCGATACTAGTCAACCAGTGGGCCAATGTAGTCAGATGGGAGATGCGTACCCGCATGTTTCTGCGAACAGCTGAATTTCTATGGCAGGAGGGTCATACAGCCCACGAAACCAAAGAAGAGGCGATCGGGGAGACATACAAAATTCTTAATGTATATTCTGACTTTGCAGAGAAGTTCATGGCTATACCGGTACTCAAAGGTTCCAAATCAGAAAACGAAAGGTTTGCCGGAGCAGTGGAAACACTTTGCATTGAGGCCCTTATGCAGGACGGGAAAGCCCTGCAGGCTGGTACTTCGCATTTTTTGGGGCAGAACTTTGCCAAAGCCTTTGATGTTAAGTTTACCAGCAGGGAAGGGAAGCTGGAACATGTATGGGCAACTTCCTGGGGGGTGTCAACCCGCCTTGTCGGTGCTCTTATTATGGCACATTCTGATGATCATGGTCTGGTGCTTCCGCCCAAACTTGCCCCGATACAAAGTGTGATCATACCAATATACAGGAATGATGAGCAATACGCAATTGTTTGCCAAAGGGCAAAAGAGATCAGCGATAATCTTGAGAAAGAAGGTATAATTGTTAAACTTGATGACCGGGATACACACAAGCCAGGCTGGAAGTTCAACGAGTATGAATTTAAGGGAGTACCGGTCAGACTTGCCATCGGCCCGAGAGATGTAGAAAACGGTACAGTTGAGGTAGTACGGCGCGATACGCTGGGAAAGGAAGTTGTAAGTATTGATAATATAGGAAATTACGTTACCTCCCTTTTGAGTGACATCCAGGACAACCTCTACAAAAGGGCCCTCTCTTTCCGGGAATCAAATACATTCGTGGCCGACACATGGGAAGAATTCACAAGCATCCTCGACGACAAAGGAGGGTTTATTCTTGCGCACTGGGATGGCACAGCCGAAACCGAACAGAAAATCAAGGAAGAAACAAAGGCTACGATACGTTGCATCCCATTTGATGACAATAAGGAGCAGGGTCGTTGCGTTTACTCTGGTAAGCCTTCTGAGCGGAGGGTGGTTTTTGCCCGGGCTTATTAGGGCCAAAAAGGAGCTCTTACGGAAATAAGTATATTTATATAAATCAACAATATAGGGTGATAAAAAGTATTTATAAAATATTTATTCAGCTGGCTTTGATTGTGGCTGTCATGGTTCCGGGGTATTCCCAGTTACCCCAGATGGGTGAAGTTATACAGGAAAGTTTGCCAGACACTGTTAAGGAACTGCACCCCCTTGAGTGGGAATATGTTAAGCAGGAAGAAAGGATCGCCTTTTTGTTACATGCACACAGGGAGGCGGCAGGAAGTGAACTGGGAGTAAACGGTTACAGGGTTCACATTTATATGGATTCAGGCAACCGTGCCAGGCTCAACACCCAGAGGGCGCAGACTGAATTTGAAGAGATTTATCCGGAGCAGAACTCCTATATAATTTATGAGGAGCCATACTTTAAGCTCAGGGCCGGCGATTTTCGTACACGCCTGGATGCACGCCGGTTCCTTGAGAAGATCAGGGAAGAGTACCCATCTGCCTATATTGTTGTAGACAGGATAAACTTCCCTGAAATGGATTAGTTCCTGTCGAGGGCATTCAGATCGTCATAGGCCTGCTTAAGCCTGTCGCGCATGCTTTCCTCTGCCTTGCGCAGCCATGCCCTCGGGTCATACAGTTTCTTGTTCGGCTTGTCTTCCCCTTCCGGGTTGCCGATCTGTCCCTGCAAATATCCCTCGTATTTCTTGTAAAAGTCCAGAACACCTTTCCAGAAAGCCCATTGTGTGTCGGTGTCTATATTCATTTTTATAACACCGTATGATATGGCCTCCCTTATATCCTGCTGTGTTGAGCCACTGCCCCCATGAAACACAAAACTAACAGGATTTGGTCCTGTACCAAACTCCTTTATAATGTGTTCCTGTGAATTTTTGAGGATTACCGGCTGAAGTTTTACGTTACCTGGTTTGTATACACCGTGTACATTGCCGAAAGCTGCAGCGATTGTAAATCTTTCCGATACCTTCATCAGTTCTTCATACATTGAAGCCACCTCTTCGGGTTGTGTATAGAGCTTGGAGCTATCAATATCTGTATTGTCTACCCCGTCCTCTTCACCGCCTGTTACCCCGAGTTCAACTTCGAGAGTCATTCCCATCTTTGACATGCGCTTAAGGTATTTGGAGCTGATAGCAATGTTCTCTTCGAGACTTTCCTCCGAAAGGTCAAGCATATGGGAGCTGAAAAGCGGCTTGCCGGTCTTTTCAAACTCCTGTTCGCTTGCATCAAGCAGGCCGTCGATCCATGGAAGTAGTTTTTTGGCCGCATGATCGGTATGCAGAATAACCCTGACGCCATATTCTTTTGCCATCATATGTATATGACGGGCTCCGGAAACAGCGCCTGCTATAGCTGCTTTATGACCATCATTCGGAAGTGACTTGCCTGCAAAGAAATGGGCCCCGCCATTTGAAAACTGGATAATAACCGGGGAGTTAAAGTCCCTGGCTGCCTCCAGAACAGAGTTAACAGTATTTGTTCCCGTAACGTTTACTGCCGGAAGAGCAAACTGGTTTTCCTTGGCAATACGGAAAACTTCCTGTACATCGTTACCTGTCAGTACACCGGGTTCAATGTGTTTCATCAGTTTTGATGTCATATGCTATTGTTTTTGAATTTGGGTTTCACTTGTTTCGGGCATCAAAATTAACAAAATAAACCATATTTTTGCGTTTTCCTTGCAATGCTGTTCAGGAAAATATACCGGGAATTATCTTAAAACTGAGTTGTTTTGAAAATTGCTGTAAATACCAGGTTGTTATTGCCGGGCAGACTGGAGGGGATAGGTTGGTTCACATATCAGAGCTTCAGCAGAATAGTCGATGCAAACCCCGGGCATACATTTTATTTTTTGTTTGACAGGCCATACAGCAGTGAATTCGTGTTTGGACCCAATGTTAAACCGGTAAGACTTTATCCTCAGGCGCGTCACCCGTTTTTATACTACCTTTACTTTGAATATGCAGTTGCTGAATTTCTGAGAAAAAATTCCGTTGACCTGTTTGTTTCGCCTGATGGCTTTTTATCACTGCGTCATAAAGGTCCCCAGCTTCCTGTTTTTCACGACCTGAACTTTATGCACAACCCCGGCTTTCTGCCGTTTCTTACAGGCAGATACTATAACCGCTTTTTCCCGAAGTATGCCAGAAAGGCTGAAAGGATCGTTACTGTTTCTGAGTATTCCAAAAATGATATAAGCTCTACTTTCAATTACCCGAAAGACAGGATTGATGTGGTTTATAACGGGGTTCACGACATCTTTTCTCCGGTTGGCAGCGATGTTGCAGAATCCACCAGGAAAATGTTTTCCGGGGGCCGCCCTTATTTTGTATATATAGGGGCACTGCACAGGAGGAAAAATATTGAAAACATGTTGCAGGCATTTGAACGATTCAGGAATAACGACAAAGAGGGTCATAAGCTGCTGCTTGTAGGTGCCCCTATGTTTGGCTCTTCAGGCCTGAAGAAGATGTACCAGTCGATGAGATACAGGGATGATGTAATATTTGCAGGCCGTTTGTACGGGAAGGTACTGAGGAATATAGTTGCATCTTCACGAGCGCTGCTCCTTGTATCACATTTTGAAGGTTTTGGCGTGCCAATAATTGAAGCAATGCAATGTGAAGTCCCGGTAATTGCATCAAATGTTACTAGTATGCCCGAGGTGGCGGGTGATGCTGCAATACTTGCCGATCCCTGCTCGGTCAGCAGCATATCGTCGGCAATGGGAAGGATCGCAGCGGATAATGTGCTGAGACAGTCATTAATTGAAAAGGGAAGGGTACAGAGGGAAAGATTCTCCTGGGACAAAACAGCCGAACTGCTTTGGAAGAGCATGGAGAAGTGTTTGTAGTACCTTTCTTTGCAAAAATGCTTGTATTTTTGCAGTCGGTAAAAATCTAAACATATAAGAAATAATTAGCTATGCAGGAATTGAAAAGGTACAGGGTTTATGACCTGCTTAAAAAAGACAGTGGCTACCTGGTGGACAGCCAGATAAATGTTAAGGGCTGGGTAAGGACCAGAAGGGGGAACAAGAATGTGGCATTTATCGCGCTCAATGACGGCTCCCATATTCACAGCATACAGGTGGTGGTTGATGTAAAGGCTTTTGGTGATGATGAATTGCTTCGCAATATCACCACCGGATCTTGTATCTCGGTTAATGGCCGGCTTGTGGAATCGCAGGGAAAGGGGCAGACTCTTGAAATACAGGCCTCTGATATTCATTTATACGGTACGGCCGATCCAGAAAAATATCCTTTGCAGAAGAAGGGTCATACCCTTGAATTTTTACGCGATATCGCTCATCTCCGGCCAAGGACCAATACTTTCGGTGCAGTTTTCAGGATAAGGCACGCACTCTCCTATGCCATTCACAAGTTCTTTAACGATAATGGCTTTTTCTACCTTCATACTCCTATTATAACTGCTTCGGATGCTGAGGGTGCCGGTGCCATGTTCAGGGTTACCACCCTTGATCCGAAGAACTTGCCGTTAAATGAAAAAGGAGAGGTGGATTACTCGAAGGACTTTTTCGGAAGGGAGACAAATCTTACTGTTTCCGGCCAGCTTGAAGGTGAGCTTGGTGCGCTGGCGCTTTCCAATATATATACTTTCGGGCCAACATTCAGGGCGGAAAACTCCAACACATCAAGGCACTTGTCGGAGTTCTGGATGATAGAACCGGAAATGGCCTTTTATGACATCAATGACAATATGGATCTGGCCGAGACCTTTCTGAAGTACCTTGTTGCATACCTTCTGGAGAACTGCTTAGACGATCTTGAGTTCCTTCAGAAAATGTATGACGGAGAACTTCTGGGCAGATTACAGAGTATTGTTGACAGCCGTTTCGAAAGGCTCACCTATACAAGGGCCATTGATATCCTGGAGAGATCCGGACATAAATTTGAGTTTCCGGTTAAATGGGGGGTTGACCTTCAGTCTGAACATGAGAGATATCTGGTAGAAAAGGAGTTTAAATGCCCCGTGATACTGACTGATTATCCCCGCGAAATAAAGGCTTTTTATATGAAGCAGAATGATGACGGAAAGACAGTCAGGGCAATGGATGTGCTGTTTCCGAAAATAGGGGAGATAATTGGCGGATCACAACGAGAGGAGGATTTTGACAAATTGAGCAACAGAATAAATGAGATGGGGGTTCCCCGTGAGGATATGTGGTGGTACCTTGAAACCCGTAAATTTGGTACTGCGCCTCACAGTGGATTCGGGCTGGGGTTTGAACGGCTTATGCTGTTTGTTACAGGAATGGGCAATATTCGTGACGTAATACCTTTTCCGCGTACCCCTCAGAATGCTTCTTTTTAATCAATTTGTGTACCTTTTTTTTATAAATTTGATTAAAGGGCAAAGCAAAGCATAATATTTAAAAAGTATGTTAAAACAAAGGCTGCAACAGAAGTTACTGCAGAAACTGTCACCCCAGCAGATCCAGCTGATGAAGCTGTTGCAGGTGCCTGCCCTTTTGCTTGATCAGAGAATAAAGCAGGAGATCGAGGAAAACCCTGCACTGGAGGAAGGGGAGGATTACCAGGATGAAATGGAGATGCAGGAAGAGGGTGATGACTACGACAGTGCCATGGAGACCGGAAGCGATCAGGAGGAGGGTGATGGAGAGAAAAACAATGATGACGAGTTCGATATTGAAGATTACATAGATGATGATGATATACCTGAGTACAGGCTGTCTGCCAACAATACATCCTCTGACGATGAAGTAAGGGAGGTTCCCCACGTTTCTGCTGCCAGCCCGCAGGAAGCCCTGCTTACCCAGCTTGGGTTGCGCAACCTTTCCGACAGGGGATATCTTATTGCATCACATATTATCGGCAATATAGATGAATCAGGCTATCTTCAGAGGGATATACACTCACTTATTGACGATCTGGCATTTAATCAGAATTTAAAGACCGACTTTTCCGAGATCATGGATCTGCTTAGGCTTGTTCAGGAATTTGATCCGCCCGGTGTCGGGGCCAGAGATCTCAGGGAGTGCCTTTTGTTGCAGATGCGAAGGAAAACCCCCGTTACAGAGCCTGTTGAGAATGCAAGACTTATACTCGAGAAAAACTTCAACGATTTCACTAAAAAACATTTCGATAAGATCAAGAAAAAACATGCTTTTTCGGATAAAGAACTGAAGGAAGCAATAGATGAGATCCTGAAGCTTAACCCAAAACCCGGCAACACACTGCAGGATAGCGGGAAGGGAGCTCAATACGTGATCCCTGATTTTATTATAACACACAATGACGGAGATCTGGAGTTAACCCTCAACTCTCACAATGCCCCCGATCTGAGAATTAACCATACCTACTCAGAGATGTTCAGGGCAATGGCAGAATCAAAGGGAAAAACCGACAAGAGACAGAAAGAGGCTTTGAGTTTCGTAAAGCAAAAGCTTGACAGCGCCAAATGGTTCATTGATGCAATCAGGCAGAGACAAAACACCCTTATGGTAACAATGCAGGCCATAATGGAGTTTCAGAGGGAATATTTCCTCACCGGTGATGAAACAAAGCTGCGCCCTATGATACTCAAGGATATTGCCGACATGGTACAGCTAGACATATCAACCATATCCAGGGTCGCAAACAGCAAATATGTTCAGACTCCTTTTGGTACATTCTTGCTGAAGGAGTTTTTCTCAGAATCCTTGCAGACTGACAAGGGTGAAGAGGTTTCGACAAGGGAAGTGAAAAAGATACTCCGGGACTGCATTGAGTCTGAAAAAAAAGACAAGCCGCTTACAGACGATGAACTTGCAGGCATCCTGAAGAAGAAGGGCTATAATATCGCCCGGAGGACTGTGGCAAAATATCGTGAACAGCTGGACATACCCGTTGCCAGATTAAGAAAGGAGCTGTAGGTCATGGGTTTGGCTAGGGGCGTTGCCAGGTTATTCTCTGTTTTGTTTCATCCGTTGTTTATCCCAACACTCGGTATATTCATACTTTTCAGATTGGATACCTATCTGAGCTTTTCGATCGTACCGGAGGCCAGGCGGCTGATAATTCTGATGATATTCATTAATACAGCTGTTGCCCCGGTTTTGTCAATACTTGTTCTGAAGTATACCGGGCATGTCAGGGACTATCTTCTCAGGGAAAGGAACGAGAGGATATTACCGCTGCTTATAGCTTCTTTAATGTTTTTTCTGACCTACTACTTTTTGCGTCAGCTATCTCTCCCCGGCCTGCTTTATTTCTATCTTATGGGAGCCACCCTGTTGGTTCTTATTTCTCTAATGGTTTCCTTCCTCTGGAAAATAAGCATTCATATGGTTTCCCTGGGCGGGTTCACTGCCTTTATGATAATCACATCCCTTCTGCTGAACACTGACCTGATATTGCTGATTACGGCATCTTTCCTGGTATCAGGTATAACCGGGGCATCACGCCTTTATCTTGGCGCCCACACACCTGCACAGGTTTATGCCGGATACATATTGGGGCTTGGCTCAATGCTTTTGCTGCTGTTTTATCTCAATATATAAGCCTGGCCAGAAAAGCTATTACCTAGAAGAGAATCATTGATACTCCAAGCGACAGAGGTAGCATATCTTCAGCGCTGTTGCCGTCGAAAACATTTATCAGGGGAAATCCCAGGCTAAAGTTAATGCTGCCGTATCCCACCATTGCGGTTAGACCGATACGGTATTTTGATATGTTTCCGAGCCGGTGTTCTTTTATTTTGATCTTCCTTTCCCCCGCCATATGGCTGTATTCCGGATCATAAATATGATAGGGCCCCGGGCTTTGAATTCCTTCGTACTTTGTGTGTGCATTTACAAGGTAACCGGCCCGTATACCCACGTAGAAGCGAAAATCCCTGACTGTGCTGCGTGTCCTGTAGCGGAACTGAACAGGAATATCCAAGTAGTTTATGCTTAGTTTGTTTTTGTCGTAATCAACATCCAGGCTGTGAAAATCGAATGTATTATCTGCCGGGTTGTAGAGATAGCGGGCGTCGCTGTAAATGTTGTGGCTGCTCAGCCCGAGCCCTGCAGCAATACTGAAGTTGCTTCTGCCAAGCGGCATATCCTGAAGGGCCTCAATTGATACACCCCTCTGTATTGTCTTTAGGTCGATATTGCCTGGTTGATTCTGCCATATATCTGTGAACAGGGTAAAGATTAGACGGTCATCAGGGTGCATTCTTGTGGGAGAGAAGCTATTTGCCGCGGCCTGCTGCATCAGGCAGAATGAAATTATCACAATTATTAACGGGAATCTCATAATGAACGGATTTAGAATTGAAATTAAATTTACGAAAAATCCATGTACTTCTCAAAGGATGCCCAGTAAGGCATTGGAATTTTGTAATTTTTTCCGCTGTTCAATACATCGTAGTACTGTTTCTTCTTTTCGTCCCCGGCGTGCTTCATTTGTGCTTCAAGGGCAGCCTGCACCTCCTCTCCCATTCTCCTGCGAATTATTTCCCGCAGTATGAAACCCGGCAGATAAAAATAGCCGAAAGGGAACACCTTTCTTTTTTCAAAACCGCGTTTTCGACAAACTCTTTGCCCCTCTTTCAGGGCAATGATGTACTGGCTTACCAGTTCTTTTGCTGAAAGGAACAAGCGTGTACTGCCTGCTTTGCTTATAAGCCCCGGGAGTATTGCAGAAACCAGGTAACGGTACTGCAACCAGCTGATTATCTTTTTTTCAATTAAGGGAGAGAGTCCGGCAGTGTCTAAAATCCCGGCGGTTTTTTCCAGCCTCAAACTGGGACTGCCGTCTATTTCACCCAGTATTGTAGAGGCCTTCCCGAACAGGAAGCAGTTTATTCCGCTGTCGGTATGGCCCCCTGCTACTATACCGGGAAATCCGAAAAAGCATCTGCCTTTTGGGAAATGCTTTTCTGCCAGGCTAAATTCATCCCACATGCTTCCGAGAAAAAGAATATCAGAGTTGCCTGAATATTTGGCAATATAAGGAACCGTGTCTTTAAGCTGGTTGCTCTTGACACAAACAATTATAATATCGTATTTGTCGCGTGGGTCGAGCCTGTCAGTGACCTTCGGTCTGAATACGGTGTGTCCGTAATCTTTGCCTCCATCCCTCATATCCGAATAGCTTATTGATATGCCGGAATGGGCAAACCTTACCATCCTCTGTTTGCGAACAAAAAGTGTAACATCGCAGCCGGACTCCTGAAGCTGCCATGCGTAAGCAGTGCCCACCAGCCCGGCCCCAAAAATCAATACCTTCATATAGTAAAAAGTTTCTTTTTTTAAATATCATTTAGGCTTTCTGTTGTCAAAAATAAGAACAGTTGCGCATTTTTTGCATTATTTTTACACTTTTACTCAGGCTATCAGTTATTTTATCAGCCGGAATGATATGTACAGGGATCGTTCACATATACTTGATACTCCTGTAGAATACCTTAAGGGTGTCGGGCCAAGGCGGGCAGAGATTTTCAGGAGTGAGCTGGATATCCGCAACTTTTCTGACCTTCTTGAGTTTTTTCCCTTCAGGTATGTCGACAGGAGCAAGTATTATACTGTCAGCCAGATACGTGGCGATATGCCTTATGTGCAAATAAAGGGCAGGATAAGCGGTATCACATTGCACGGCAAACAACGCACAAGCCGGATGACGGCTACATTGTCTGACGAGACAGGCAGTATTGAGCTGGTCTGGTTCAGGGGTTTTAAATGGCTGAAGGATAAATTCCGTAATGACAGGGAGTATGTAGTGTTTGGCAAACCTGTACCTTTTGGCAGATCTTACAGTATAGCCCATCCCGAGATTGAACCTTATGAGGATACAAAAACGGCTGTTTCTTCTGGATTGCAGCCGGTGTACAACTCCACTGAGAAGCTCAGGTCAAAAGGCCTGGACAGCCGCGGGACAGGGAAGCTAATGAAAACACTTCTTCCCCTTGTCAAAGAACATATTCCGGAAACCCTCCCGAAAAGTGTAACTGAACCCCTAAGGCTTATAAGCAGGTCAGAAGCACTTCAGTATATACATTTTCCTGTCAACAATGATCTGCTTCAGAAAGCCCGGGCGAGATTAAAGTTTGAAGAACTGTTTTTTCTCCAGCTCAATCTTTTGCGTCACAGGCAGTTACGTATGGAAAAGTCGCAGGGTTTTTTGTTTACAAGGATCGGAAATCAGTTTAACGAATTTTATCATCAAGGCCTTTCGTTTGAACTAACTAATGCGCAGAAGAGGGTGCTCAGGGAGATACGCAGGGATACCCTGTCGGGAAAACAGATGAACAGGCTGCTACAGGGGGATGTTGGAAGTGGCAAGACCATTGTGGCAGTAATGAGCATGCTGATGGCGCTTGATAATGGCTTTCAGGCTTCACTGATGGCTCCGACGGAGATCCTGGCATTCCAGCACTATGAGTCAGTGCGCAGCATGCTTGAAGGTTCCGGGGTTGAGGTTGCCCTTCTTACAGGGACGACAAAAACCGGAGAAAAAAAAAGGGTATTGAAAGGACTGACAGATGGCAGCATAGATATAATCATCGGTACACATGCATTGATAGAGGATATGGTTGAGTTTGACAGGCTTGGGCTGGTTGTTATTGATGAACAGCATCGTTTTGGTGTTGCTCAGCGGGCAAAGCTCTGGTCCAAGAGTGATACACCCCCGCATATACTTGTAATGACTGCTACTCCGATCCCGCGAACACTTGCAATGACTCTCTATGGTGACCTTGATGTATCGGTTATTGACGAGTTGCCTCCCGGCCGGAAACCGGTAAAGACAATACATCAGTATGACAATAACAGGCTTAAGGTATTCGGCTTTATGCGAAAGCAGATAGAACAGGGCCGGCAGGTGTACGTTGTTTATCCGTTGATACAGGAGTCGGAGAAACTTGACCTGAAAGATCTTACTGACGGATATGAAAGTATTGTAAGGGAATTCCCTGCCCCGCAATACAATGTAAGTATAGTCCATGGCAAAATGAAGCCGGCTGACAAGGATTATGAAATGCAGCGGTTTGTGAGCGGGCAGACAAATATTATGGTAGCCACTACTGTTATTGAGGTTGGAATAGATGTGCCTAATGCAAGTGTTATGGTTATTGAAAGTGCCGAACGCTTCGGTCTCTCGCAGTTGCATCAGCTCAGAGGCAGGGTTGGCAGGGGTGCTGAACAGTCGTATTGTATACTTATGTCAAAATATGAGTTGAGTGCAGATGCAAGGAAGCGGCTTGAAGTTATGGTTGAGAGCAATGATGGTTTTCGCATAGCAGAAACCGACCTGAGGCTTCGGGGCCCCGGAGATATACAGGGAACAAAGCAGAGCGGCATACTGGACCTGAAAATTGCCGATATAGCACAGGATGGTCAGATCCTTAAGTTTGCCAGGGCCCAGGCAAAAACCCTGCTTAATGAGGATCCGCATTTAAGCAGGCCCGAAAATCTGACAGTTAAAAAACGCATTCATGAGCTATTCCGCGACAAGCTGTTCTGGAGCAGGATCAGCTGACTGCCTCCAATAAAAAAGCCCCGGCAGTACTGCCGGGGCCCTGTATATTAAAAGTTTTGCCTAGTTGAGTCTGAACCTTATGGGCATGTTAAACTGTACTCTTACAGCCTGGCCCCTCTGACGGCCGGGTTCCCAGCGTGGCATCATGCTGACAACCCTAACTGCCTCCTCATCACATCCGCCACCGATACCACGAAGTATACGTACGTCGGTAACGCTGCCGTCGGTTTCCACAACGAAGGTTACAAATACTGTTCCCTGTATACCGGCTTCGCGTGCCATCTGCGGATACCTGAGGTTCTCTTCCAGGAATCTCTGGCGCGCTTCCTCTCCACCCGGGAACTCTGGTTGGTCCTCAACAACTGTGAAGATAACATCTTCTTCAAACTCTTCCTCTTCTTCTATCACAATCGGGGTAAACTCCTGAACCTCTGTAAAAACGTCAGCGTCAATATCGATTGTGAACTCTTCCTCAAGCTCCACGTCGTCATCGACAATTATAAGCTCCTGTGAGGGCTCAGGAGGGGGAGGCGGTGGTGGTTGCTCCTGCCTTGTAATGGGGATATCTTCCTCCTCAATAAAGTCTATTTCGAGTGTGCCAAGGTCAATTTCCGGACGCTCATAGTGCTTCCATTCAAAAGCAACCAGGGCAGCACCCAAGGCAATTGCAATGCCAATCTGCAAAAAGATCTTCTTTTTGCTTTCAAGGTCTGCTTTCGGTGATTTTTTTGGTTCCATAATTTTTTATCTCAGGTTGTTATTTCCGGTTGTTTAATCTATTCCCAAACGCCCTGAAAATAGTGCGCTAATATACAAAGTATTTTGGAATTATCATTTTATATCCCGGATTTTTAAAATTTACTTTTTTGCTTGGTTCAACGCCATGAGAAATACTCCAAAAACCGTTCCAAAACAATTTGCCATGAAGTCCTGATAATTTCCATGGCGCCCGGGCAAACAGCAATATTGAATATATTCTGTAAGGGCTCCGTATGTCACCCCCGCCGCAATACTTATCAGGGCAATACTGAAACCACTTGCTGGAGATCTCTCCTTTTTTACGGTGTTCAGGGCTTCAAGCCCCCGGTAAGTCAGCACCCCGAATACCGCAAAGATAATGAAGTGGATCAACTTGTCGATGCCTGGAATTTTCAGCACATCACTCTCTGGTATACTCTCTCCGGGAATACCTGTGATGACTAAAATTACCGCTGCCCAGGCAATGGGGGGCAGCAGCCGCCTGAAGACCTGGCCTGCTGGTATCAATACCCTCTTTTATTCGCTGATCAACTCTTTGTACTTTTCGGCCGACAAAAGCTCCTCAACCTCCGACTTATCGGAAAGCTTAAGTTTGATTATCCAACCCTTGCCGTAGGGATCCTTGTTGATTGTATCGGGTGTTGACTCCAGTTCTTCATTGAACTCTATAATTTTGCCTGATACCGGCATAAAGAGGTCGGATACTGTTTTTACAGCTTCAATGGTGCCGAAAGTTTCTTCCTTTTCAATTGTTTCTCCTACGGTCTCGACCTCAACGAAAACCACATCACCCAGTTCGTTCTGGGCAAAATCGGTTATACCAACCACGGCAGTGTCTCCGTCAATTTTGACCCATTCGTGATCCTTTGTGTACTTAAGGTTGTCGGGAATATTCATTTCTTTGGGTTTTAAGTGATTTAAAAGCCAAAAATACAATCTTTTTTAACCAAATAAAAGAATTGTTCAGAAAAGACCAAGTTCAAGCATTGCGGCTTCAGACATCATATCCTTTGTCCAGGCAGGCTCAAACACGAGGCTTACATTTACCTTGCCGGCATTTTCAACTGACTTAACAGCCTGTTCGACCATTTGCGGTATCTTGTCAGCAACCGGACAGTTCGGGTTTGTAAGCGTCATCCTGATTTCAATGTCGCCATTCTCACTTATATCTATACCGTAAATCAGTCCAAGGTCGTAGACATTTACCGGGATCTCCGGGTCAAATACAGTTTTTAGTGCATCTATAACCGACTGTTCAGCAGGAATGTCATTATCCTTTACATTCATGGTCGTTATTGTTTTTTATTCTGTTTTTCAAATGCAAGGGCATACAACTTCATCTGTTTTATCATGTTTGACAGACCATTGGAGCGGGTTTGTGAAAGGTGTTCCCTGAGTCCTATCTCGTCAATGAAAGACATATCGGATTGCACAATGTCGGTTGCCTTTTGCCCTGAAAGCACCCTGATCAGCAGAGCTATTATTCCCTTGGTTATCAGAGCGTCGCTGTCGGCCGAGTAAAACACCTTGCCATCCATGTAATGGGCATGCAACCAGACCCTTGCCTGACAACCCTTTATCAGGTATTTTTCGTTCTTGAAATCCTTGTCAACAGGCGGAAGCGATTTGCCAAGATCGATGATATAGTTGTATTTGTCCATCCAATCATCAAAAAGCTCAAACTCCCTGACTATTTCCTGCTCCTTTTCCTTAATATTCTGCATATTGTGAATTATATTATTGCTGTTATTCTGTTATGCCAGCATCTCCCTTATCTTTATCAGCGCATTCACCAGGATGTCAGCTTCCTCCATGGTGTTATAGATGGCAAAAGATGCCCTCACAGTACCGGGCACCCCGAGATGATCCATAAGAGGCTGGGCGCAGTGGTGTCCGGTACGCACTGCAATACCCATTTTGTCGAGCAATATTCCGGTGTCGTAGGGATGGATATCTTCAAATATGAAGGAAATTACACTGCTCTGCTCTCGGGGCGAGGCAATAAGCCTGAGCTTGTCAATCCCTGCAAGTTTTTCTTTTGCGTATTCGAGAAGCGCATCTTCGTGGGATGCAATTTCCTTGTACCCTAGTTCTGTTATAAAAGTTGCAGCAGCTTCCAGCCCTAAAACATCTGCGACATTTGGAGTGCCGGCCTCAAACTTGAACGGCAGTTCGTTGAAGGTGGTCTTTTCAAAACTGACCTCTTTTATCATTTCACCCCCGCTTTGATAAGGTGGCATTTCTCTGAGCCACTCCTCTTTACCGTAAAGAACTCCGGTGCCCATGGGCCCATACATCTTATGACCGGAAAAGCAGTAAAAGTCGCAGTCGATCTCCCTGACATCAACCTTCATATGTGGTGTTGCCTGTGCTCCGTCAATAAGTACAGGTATATCCAATTTGTGTGCGATACCGGTTATCTCCCTTACAGGGTTTACTGTTCCGAGGGCATTGCTGACATGTGTTACTGCGATGATTTTGGTTTTTTTACCCAGCATATTGCCAAACTCATCCAGGTCAAGTTCGCCGCTGGCTGTAAGTGGTATTATCCTAAGCCTGGCCTTATGTCTTTCGCACACTATTTGCCAGGGGACTATATTTGAATGGTGTTCCATTTCAGATATTACCACCTCATCACCCTTTTTAAGGTATTTTTCTGCAAAGGAGTGCGCCACAAGGTTAATTGACTCTGTGGTGCCCCGGGTAAAAATTATCTCTGCCGGGCTGCCTGCATTTATAAATGACTGGATACTGTTTCTTGCCTTTTCGTATGCCTCAGTTGCCATATTGCTAAGGAAATGAGCCCCGCGATGTATATTGCTGTTCTCTTCCCTGTAGTACCGGCTGATCCTATCGATTACCTCCGCGGGTTTTTGTGTGGTAGCGGCATTATCAAGATATACAAGAGGCCGGTTATTAACCTTTCTTCCAAGTATCGGAAATGATTTGCGCAGTTCTTCCTTTAGTCCCATGCTGAATAAAATTAAAGCTTGCTCAGGTCGATATTAAATGTGGTTGGTTCCTTGCTGTTGCAGTGAAGTACGCACTGGTCGCATATCGACAACTCCCCTTTCAGCCTTTTTTCTACCATGCTGTGTATTCGTTTGCGCAATGCTTCGATTTCTATTTTGTCAACAACTTCACTTGCGAAGGCTATCATCATCAATTGTCGTGCCGATCTTTCACACAGTCCCCTTGAACGTATGTAGAACATCGCTTCCGGATCCAGCTGCCCAACTGTGGCACCATGTGAGCATTTGACATCATCAGCGTAAATCTCCAGGTGGGGTTGTGTGTTTACTTTTGCATCATCTGTGAGAAGTATGTTATTGTTGTTCTGGTGAGCCTCGGTTTGTTGGGAGTGCCTCCTTACCAGAACCTTGCCCGAAAACACAGCCTTTGCCTTATCGTCCAGGATGCCTTTGTAAAGCTGGTTGCTTAAAGAGCCCGGGGATGCATGGTCAATGTTTATCTGGTTGTCGACATGTTGGTTGCTGTCAACCAGGTAAAGGCCGTAATGATCAGAAACACAGCCCTTGTCTGATATTTCATTATCAATTGTATTGCGGGTAAAGCCACCATTAAGTGTTACAATATTAGTGGTTACTTTGCTATTTTTCTCCTGCCTGATGAATGTGGTGGTTACCAGAGCAGAATTCCTGCCCTTGTTCTGTATTTTATAGTGGTCCACCCTGGCATCCTCCTCTGCAAACACCTCCATTACGGTATTTGTAAAACTAACATTGTGGGTGAGCGAATGATCACAGTGTACCAGGGTTATTTCCGAACCCTTGCCGGCTATCAGAATGTGCCTTGGCTGCAGAAAAACGGGATTTGGGGAGTCAACGATATTGATAAGCTGAATTGGTTTATTAACCTTTACACCCTCAGGCACATATATGAACAGTCCATCCTGAAAGAATGCCGTGTTTAGCGCAGCCATTTCGTAGTTGTCAGGTTTTGCAGCCCTCCCGATGTACTGATCCAGCAGCTCCGGATAAACTTCCATTGCTTTCGCAAGTGATCCGATAATTGTTCCGTCTGAAAGTTTAGACAAAGGGGCGTATTTGTGCACGAACCACCCGTTAAGAATGGTAATGCTAAAAGTGTCCAGGTCATAGACATCACAGGTGAAGAGTTTTTCTGTATCAATGTTGCCGAACCTGTTTGCAAGGTTTATCTCAAATTCAGTGTTGAGCAGGGGTGTAAGGTCAGTAAACCGCCAGCTCTCAAGGTTTGTTCCCGGAAAGCCCTTATCCCTGAACCGGGTAAATGCGTGCTGCCTTAGCCTGTTAACCAGGGGGCTGGAACTTCCCCTGATTACATCCTTTTCCCTGTTGTATAGTTCTATGAGCCTTTCTTTCATGTCCTACTGATTTGAAGCTGCCTCTTTTTTGACCCATTCGTACCCTTTTTCCTCAAGTTCGTAAGCAAGTTCTTTGCCTCCGCTTTTGATTATTTTTCCGTCGAAGAGAACATGGACAAAATCCGGGATTATATAATCCAGGAGCCTTTGATAGTGGGTTATTACTACCGTAGCATTGTCTTTTCGCCTGAGCTTATTCACCCCGTTTGCCACTACCTTTAGTGCGTCTATATCAAGCCCGGAGTCGGTTTCGTCGAGTATTGCAAGTCTGGGCTCCAGCAGGGCCATTTGAAAAATCTCGTTCTTTTTTTTCTCCCCACCAGAAAATCCCTCATTAACAGAACGCTTGGTGAGCTTCGACTGTATGTCAACTATCTTTTTCTTCTCCTCCATTAACTTTAAGAACTCTGCTCCGCTTAAGGGGTCAAGGCCAAGGTATTTTCTTTTTTCATTGATAGCGGTTCGCATAAAGTTTGCCATACTTACACCTGGAATCTCAACCGGGTATTGGAATCCCAGAAAAATACCTTCACGTGCACGCATTTCGGCGGGCATTTTAAACAGGTTTTGACCCATATATTCTATTTCACCCTCGTCAACATCAAATCTGTCCCTTCCGGCGATTACCGATGCAAGTGTACTTTTTCCCGAACCGTTCGGGCCCATAATCGCATGTACCTCACCTTCCCTGACTTCAAGGCTCAGCTTTTTGATTATCGGCTTTCCGCCTATCGACACGCTTAAGTTCCTTATACTTAACATCCCTTAATATGTTTTCGTTTATTATAGTTTTTTAACCTACGCTGCCCTCAAGACTTATTGAGAGGAGTTTCTGTGCCTCAACTGCAAACTCCATGGGAAGCTTTGAGAGCACCTCTTTTGCATAGCCGTTAACTATAAGGCCTATTGCACCCTCCATGTCTATTCCTCTTTGCAGGCAATAGAATAGCTGATCTTCTGATATCTTACTTGTGGTTGCCTCATGTTCAACTATTGAGCTTTTATTTCCCACATCCAGATAGGGGAATGTATGGGCACCGCACATATCCCCCAAAAGGAGTGAGTCGCACTGTGAGAAATTCCGGGAGTTTACCGCATTTTTGCTGGTCTTGACAAGCCCCCGGTAACTGTTGTTGCTCTCCCCTCCTGAAATGCCCTTACTGATGATCGTGCTGCGGGTATTCTTCCCCAGGTGAATCATCTTGGTCCCTGTATCGGCCTGCTGCCGGTTGTTCGTTACGGCTACCGAGTAAAATTCTCCGGATGAATTATCACCCTTGAGTATCAGGCTCGGGTACTTCCAGGTGATTGCTGACCCAGTTTCAACCTGTGTCCAGGATATGCGTGAGTTCTCTCCCTCACAAATGCCCCTTTTGGACACAAAGTTATAAACCCCTCCCTTGCCTTGTTTGTCGCCGGGCCACCAGTTCTGTACTGTGGAGTACTTTACTTCCGCATCCTTGTGTGCAATAATCTCAACTATGGCAGCATGCAATTGGTTCTCGTCGCGGATAGGGGCAGTGCAGCCTTCCATATAGCTTACATAACTCCCTTCCTCTGCTACAATCAGTGTGCGTTCAAACTGACCTGTATTGGCAGCGTTGATACGGAAATAGGTGGACAACTCCAGTGGGCATCTTACACCCCTGGGTATGTAAACAAATGATCCGTCACTGAAAACCGCGGAGTTAAGTGCCGAAAAGAAGTTGTCGGTGTAAGGTATCACGGTACCCATATATTTTTTTATCAGATCCGGATGTTTTTGCAGTGCTTCACTGAAGGAACAGAATATGATACCATGTTCTGCCAGGGTCTCTTTGAATGTTGACCCGACGGATACGCTGTCCATTACTGCATCCACCGCAACACCAGCCAGCATTTTTTGCTCTTCAAGGGGAATGCCAAGTTTTTCGAAGGTTTCGAGCAGCTCGGGGTCAACCTCATCAAGGCTTTCATATTTGGGCTTTTTGCGTGGGGCCGAATAATATATCAGATCCTGATAATCTATCGGAGGGTATTCAACATGCGCCCATTCAGGCTCCTTCAGGGTTTTCCAGTGCCTGAAAGCCCTGAGTCGGAACTCCAGCATAAACTCAGGCTCGTTCTTCTTTGCAGAAATGAACCTTATGGTATCTTCGGTAAGCCCCCTGGGGGCCTGGTCCATTTCAATATCAGTGTAGAAGCCATATTTGTAGTCCGAGCTGCCTACCTCTTTAAGAAGCTTGTCGTTTTTATCTGCCATTTATAATTCACCGGTTAAGGTTTAGAACAAAACCCTTGCCCAAAAACAACCCTTATTTGGACTTATTTTAAATTGATATGCAAAGATAGGAATACTGAACCGGATATTCAACTTATCCTATCCTGCAATGCTGTGCAGCATGCAGAACAATGTAAAACATCAGCTGTTGGATACCAGGAGCTTGAATCCCTGGCCATGTACGTTGAGAAGTTCCACGGAGGGGTCGTCCTTGAGGTATTTTCTGAGTTTGGCAATATAAACATCCATACTTCTTGCGTTGAAGTAATTATCGTCGAGCCATATCTTGTTTAATGCATCCGAACGGTTAAGTACATTATTCGTCCTGTCGCAAAGCATCTTTAGCAGCTGTGCCTCCTTTGAGGTAAGCTTCTGCTCCTCTCCATTGTTCTTGAGTGTTTGGCGGGAGTAATCGAATGTGTATTTGCCTATACGGAAAAGAGTCTTTTCGGAGTCGGATGTTTTTTCCGGAAAGCTCCGGCGGTAGATAGCATTGATTCTCAGCTGCAATTCTTCCATGCTGAAGGGTTTGGTAAGGTAATCGTCTGCGCCAATCTTGAGCCCTTCAAGGATATCTTCCTGCATGTTCTTGGCTGTGAGGAACAGAATCGGAACCTGTTTGTCGATCTTCCGTATATCTTTTGCCAGAGTGAAGCCGTCTTTGACAGGCATCATAACATCCAGAATGCAGAAGTTGAAGTTTTGTTCCAAAAAGGCCTCGTGTGCCTTCTGCCCGTCTTCGCAAAGAGTTGTGGGAAAGCCCTTTGCCTCAAGGTATGCTTTCAGTATTGTACCAAGGTTGGCATCATCCTCTGCCAGCAGGATCTTTATTTTGGGAGTTTCCATCGTTTAGCTTTGTTGTTTTTCGTTTTTTTCATCATTTCCGCTTCCGTCATACCCGAAAGGGATAAAAACGGTAAAGCGGGAACCTTTATGAGGCTCACTTTCCAGTGAAACGGTACCTCCATGTTGCTCTACAATGGCTTTTACGTAGCCCAGCCCCAGGCCAAAACCCTTAACGTCATGGATGTTTCCCGTAGAAACCCTGTACAAGTTATCAAAAATTTTCTTTTGATTTACATGACTTATGCCAACTCCCTTATCCTCAACATGTACCAATACTCCCTTGCTGGTGTTTTCGGTAACTACAGTAATCTGGGGAGAGTTTGGGGAGTATTTGTTCGCATTGTCAAGCAGGTTGGAAAATACATTGGTCAGATGTATTTTGTCACCTTTTATAAAGCTGTACTCCGCATAGAAGCGGGTATGAATACTGCCATGTTTTGACTTTACCTGCAGACCTATTTTCTGTATTGCATTTTCAATTAATCCATGCAGGTCGATACCTGTAATATTTAGCCTGACCCTTGCCTTTTCTATCAGGGCGGTTTGAAGCACCTTCTCCGTCAGAAGGCCCAGCCTTTCATTCTCTTCATTGATAACATTTATGTAATTCTGATACAGACCCTCGGATTTCTGAATGTCTTTGTCGCTGAGGGCCTGGCATGCCAGTGAAATTGTAGAGATTGGAGTTTTCAGCTCATGGGTCATGTTGTTAATAAAGTCATTTTTCATGACCGAGAGCTTTTTCTGGCGGAATATTGTAAAAATCGTGAATGCGAAAGAGGATATAATTATGAATATGAGGACTATGGAGGTAGCCAGCATTGCGTTCATCTGGCTGAGGATATACCTTTCCTGCTGCGGAAAATGCAAAAGAAGGTATTCAGGGTTTACGAAGATATCGTTTGGGAACAGATGAAATGCATACTGGCTCTGTAAAAGATCATTGGTATGCTTGCCGGTCTTTTCTCTTAGCAGAGCATGTTGTACGGGATTGTAGATACCAAACTCATACGGGGTCTTTATTCCCTGAGTATAAAGCTCGTTTGCAAGCAGTGAGTCAAGTTGTGAGATGCTCTCTTCTTCTGATACCTGAAATGTATACCTGTTGGAGAAGAGGTCATCGAACAGTTCGCTTATTATCTTGCTCCTTTCAAAAAACGCGCTCAAAGGGTCACTTGCTGGTGAATGCCGCGACTCAGGCAGATAACCGGCATCAAGACCCTGACCGAAATAGCCCCCGGCAGCGAAACTAGTGTCGTATAGTTCAGATTCAGGGTTTTGCATTTGCCCGTATGCATCACGTAACTGAATATCTATCTCATGCCAGAAGAAGCCAGAACCCGGATCACCCTGAATTACCTGTTCGTGCTGCTGGGAAAAGATCTGGTTGTAATAGGTGCGGTTTAGGGAGTCCAAAAGGTTTCCGAGCTGCCTCATATGCTGGCTGCGGTCTTGCTGCCGTATAAGTTTGCGGGTAATTTCGTGCTTGTTGAATTTATAGATCGCCCTTGAAGCAGCTTCGCTTACACCGCGGTCAAAGTTCACCTCTTTTATCGCAACGGCATTATGGATCCAGTAAAGCTGGATGCCAAGCAGACCCAAAAGGGAAATACTGATGGCTATTATTACAAGTATTATAAACTTCTTTTTCATTGACCTTTACAACAAATTATCCCCATGAATTGTTGGGATGCCTTTTGACCTGCTACAAAAATAAACGGTAAAATTGCCGGCCGGCTGGCTTTAACACACTTTAACAACTCTGGAGTTTCTGATCTCTGAAAAAGCTTGAACTGATTTTACATTCTCTCCTCTGCTTTTTTCCAGTTGACAACCTTCAGGAAAGAGCTGATATACTCAGGTCTGCGGTTTTGATAGTCCAGGTAGTAGGCATGCTCCCAGACATCGCAGGTAAGTATTGGTTTTTTGCCGTCACGAAGGGGGTTTCCGGCATTACTGGTCTGGACTATTTCCAGCTTGCCCTTATCGTTCATAACAAGCCATGCCCAACCGGAACCAAACAGTGTAGCTGCAGCAGTTTCAAACTCCTCTGTGAACCTGCCAAATGATCCGAAGCTGCCGTTAATTGAATCAAGCAGCTTTCCCCCAGGTTCCCCGCCACCGTTGGGCGATAGTCCTTCCCAGTAAAAAGTGTGGTTCCATACCTGGGCTCCGTTATTGAATATGCCCCCTTCGGCTTTCAGTATAATCTCCTCGAGGGTGGCTTCCTCAAACGGTGTATCCTTTATAAGATCGTTCAGCTTCTTCACATAGGTCATGTGATGCTTGCCATAGTGGAACTCTATGGTTTTTTTTGAGATGTTGGGTTCTAGCGCCTCTGGTGAATAGGGCAGTTTTGGAAGGTTGTGTGTCATGACAATTTGTTTTTTGGTACGTACAGAATGCTAAGTTATGAAATAGAATTTATATACAAAAACGATATATGTAATGGATGGTTTTATGCCGCAGCATAGAAAATCTGACATTATAATACAAATACAGTTAATCTGAAATTCTAAATGTTTAAATTTGCAGCACCTTTCATAACTAAAAACAATAATATTATAAATGCCTGCCCGCGATATTTTAATTATCGTGCCTCTTTTTAATGAAGAGGGAAGCCTTGAAAGGCTTAAAGAGGAGATGGACATATTCATGTCTGCCTGTGAACATAATATTAGCGTGTTGTTTGTTGACGATGGCTCCGTTGACCGCAGTCCCGAGATTATTAGGGACATATGCAGCAAGGACAGCAGGTACGCTTATATTACCCTTGATCGCAATATGGGCCTCAGTGCTGCCCTTAAGGCTGGTATTGATAATGCCGACAGTAAGTGGGTGGCCTATATCGATTCGGATCTGCAAACAAGCCCTTCAGATTTCAGTTTACTGCTTCCGCATATCAATGATTATGACCTGGTAACGGGTTACCGGCTAAAACGTAATGATCCAATTGTCAAGCGCTTTTCTTCACGGCTTGCCAACTCTTTCAGAAGAGCAGTTCTTAAAGACGGGGTAAAAGACACCGGCTGCCCACTGAAAATAATCACAACTGCTACTGCTCAAAGGCTTCCTTTTTTTAATGGAATGCACCGTTTTCTGCCTGCCCTTGTGCAGGCTGCGGGGGGCAGGGTAAAAGAGGTACCCGTGCGGCATTTTGAAAGGAGGGATGGAGTATCCAAGTATAATCTGGCCAACAGGCTGATAATGCCCTTTGTTGACACATTTGCTGTTTTGTGGATAAAAAAGAGAATGATCAACTACAACCTGGTTCGAAGGCCTGAAAATATTCGCTAATAATCATGAGCAATTATTTTATACTGGCCTTTGGAATGTTTGCGTAGGGTCTCTTTGCGGCAAGGTTTGTTGTGCAGCTTGCAAAATCGGAACTTGCCGGCCGTGTTGTCTCTCCGTTGCTTTTCTGGCAGCTCAGTTTGCTTGCATCCCTGATGCTGGTGATATATGGGTATTTCAGGAATGACCCGGTTATAATCGGAGGACAGATTGTCTCCTACTATATATATATCCGGAATCTCCAGTTGAAGCAGAGCTGGCAGAAGATGAACATTGTGATACGATATGTATTTGCCTTGCTTCCCCCACTAATGATAGTATTACTGCTTGTTTTTTCAATAAGCTCATTTGACCGGATTATCAATAATCCTGATATCCCAGTATTATTGCTCACTTATGGTACCCTGGGACAGGTGGTTTTTATTATGAGGTTTGTCATTCAATGGCTCCATTCGGAAAGGGAAAAAGAGTCCGGTTTCCCCCCTCTGTTCTGGGTAATAAGCATAAGCGGGGCTCTTCTGATTGTCGGTTATGCTATAATGAGAAAGGACGCAGTATTATTTATCGGCCAGTTCTTCGGAATACTTGTATACTCCAGAAACCTTATGTTGCATTACAGGCCAATTGCCCGCTTCAGGGAAAGTTCAGTGAGCATAACAGCCGGGATAAAAAAATACCGGCTTCTGATTATATCCGGGTGTATTCTGCTGGCACTCCTTATCAACCTTAACGACTGGTCAGTTACTGAATCGACCGAAGCCAGGTATGCACAGATAGCCAACGAAATGAAGGAGTCAGGGGACTTCCTGCATCCGACACTCATGGGAATCAAGCACTACCATAAACCACCATTAACATACTGGCTTACAGCGGCAGGGTACAACCTGTTTGGTGTCAATGGGTTCGGGGCCCGGTTTTTCCTTCAGATAGCCATTGTTATACAGGTACTGACTGTTTACGGAATATCCAGGATACTGCTAAGGGATAAGAGGTATGCCATTTGGGCTTCTATGCTGTATTTTGCCCTGCCCGGGGTGATAATGTCCGGAAGGGTCCTGTCAACGGATGTATATCTGTGTACCTTCGTCCTGCTGTCAGTATATGCCTGGCTGAGGTTCACTGAGGGCAAGGGAGGGGTCTACCTGCTCCTGTTCTATACTTCCCTTGGCCTTGGCTTTTTCACCAAGGGCCCCGTGGTTTTTATCTTTCCCCTTTTCATAATTGCAGGGAGCCGTATTGCAGGATTCAGACCACCAAAACTCCGGCACGGGCATATTGCGGGGGCTGTCATTATGCTGGCAATCGGCATGTGGTGGTTCATATATCTTTATGCCGCTGACAGCCGCTTCCTTGATTATTTTCTCTTCAGGCATACGGTAGAGAGGTTCACCACAGATGTTTTTCGCCGCAGTGAACCATGGTGGTTCTTCTTTGCAGTAGTACCCGCTGCAAGTTTTCCCTGGGGGGTGATGCTGATTACGCGCCTGTTTAGGAAAAATGAGCTTAAAAAACCCAAGAGCCTGTTATTTCTGATGTGGATAATCGGACCAGTAATTTTCTTCTCTCTGAGTCAGTCAAAGATGTTGCTGTATGTGCTGCCGGTTTATGCCGGCATTGCAACAGGCAGCATTTGGTTCTGGATAAGGATGCAATCGGGCGAACAGCGCTTGTGGGGAAGGATACAGTTTATTTTTCACCTTATAGTATTGGTGGGTCTGGCTCTTGTTCCGTTGGTTGAACCCGGCCTGATAATAAGCAAGCAGGTCTATTTTTTGATTATAGTTACAGGATCTGTTTTAACGGCAATTTGGGCAGCACCTATTACAGGAAGGGAAAAGCCAATACTGTCTGCAGCTATATTTATGTACGGTATTGTGCTGATGACCCCGTATATCTATTCAGAGAACCCTGAAAAAGTGAAGGATACCCGCAATATAGCCAGTTATATTGAAAACAGTATCCCCGATACCCAAAATATACTTGTTTATAACCGCCGGCTACCCTCGATACAGTTCAATACTGGCATTAATATAATATCATTGTACGCCGGTGGCCATACTCTCGAAAGAGAGCTGCAGTTTGAACCCGACGACTCATGGAAGGAGAACCTTGTAAACCTCGTCCAAACCCCCTCCCTCCTTGATGAGCTTATAAAGCCCGGGAATGTGCTAATTGTGCGCGACCGGTCTGGGCTTGCCCCGGATTTTGAGGCCCGGGTATCGGCTTATAATAACAGTAAGGTTATAGACGGCTGGAGAATATATTTCTACTGATTTACGCAAAACGGCCTGGTGAGTAGAGGGAGATATCTATATCAGGAGTATCGGAACCAATCAGGTCTGAAATTATCTTCCCCGTTGCCGGAGCAAGACTTACTCCAATCATGCTGTGTCCCGTTCCGAAAAAAACATTGTCCATTACTGGGCTTTTCCCAATGTATGGTAACCCGTCAGGTGATACCGGCCGAAGGCCGCTCCAAACAGTGTCCGGTTCCGGAAGCCTGAAGTTTGCGGCTCCTTCATAGTAAAGGCCCAGAGATTCAGCTATTCCCTTAACCTTCCGGAGGTCAACCCCTCTGGCTCTGCCCGATATTTCCATTGTTCCCCCGAACCTGACGGTATCCCTGTATGGTGAAACAGTAACCTTTCTTTCGGAAAGAATGGCGGGCTGTTTCAGCTCAAGTGTGTTGCGCGACATGAAACTATACCCCTTTCCGGCCATAAGGGGTAATCTGAATGAAAGCTCACGTGCGATATCAGCTGAGCGGGTTCCCGCAGTTACAACCAGGAAATCGCAGGTGTATTCTTTGTCTCCTGCAATAACAGAAACCACATTGCCATTGCTAAACCTGAACGATGACACCTCCCTGCGTGTTACTATTTTTACCCCTTTTTCCTGAAGGTATTTGTAAAGGAAGGTGGTCAGGATTCCCGGAGATATTAATGCATCCCCTGGGTAGAGAACGCCGCCTCTTACCGAATCACTGATCCCGGGTTCAATATCCCTGACCTCTGCGGCATCCAATACCCGTGCCTCAAGGCCCGCCAGTGCAGCGACCCGGGCAGCTCCGGTTTCCTCCTTCTCACCGTGCCTGCTTCGGTAGAGCATCAGCAGCCCCTTCTCTCCCCAATAAAAATCCTCTTCTTTGTGAGTATTTACAAAGGAAGCATACAGCTGCCTGCTGTATATACTTATCTCCTTAAGGTGCATAAAGCTGCGCTGTACATTCTTACTGTTGGCTGATTTCAAGAACAGCCATCCCCACCTTGCCCAATCTGGATCCATGCTGAACTTAAGTGAGAAAGGACTTTTGGGTGAGAACATCCACTTCAGCCCTTTTGCAACCACTCCCGGTGCTGCCAGGGGGATTACATGGCTTGGCACTATCATCCCGGCATTACCGGTTGAACAATTAACCGGATGTCCGCTGTCTATTAGCACTACATCATGTCCGTCAGCATTCAGAAAATAAGCGGAAAAAAGACCGATGATACCTCCACCGGCTACAACTGTTTTTGCCATATCATATTACCTGGAACCCTTTAATATAGGGGTCATTGTCGTCCAAAAATATTGTATTGTGGCCTGTTATAAAGGCGCTGCCTTCTATTGATGGCAGAATTGCAGGCTTGCCTGCCACTTCAGTGGTACCCTCGATGACACCCCTGAATACCGATCCGATGTAGCTTTCATGGATAAAGGCTTCACCCGGCCTGAGCAGTCCTTTTGAATAACACTGTGCCATACGTGCGGAGGTGCCTGTTCCGCAAGGTGACCGGTCAATGGCCTTGTCTCCGTAAAAAACCGCATTCCGGGCGGTGGAGGAGGGGTCAATGGTTTTTCCCGTCCACATAATGTGACTCAGGCCCCTGATTTCGGGATCCTCAGGATGGACAAAAGTGTGGAGCCGGTTTATTCCGGAACGGATCTCCCGGCTTAATTCAACCAGCTGCCCTGCTGTGAAATCCTGTAATCCCGGGTAGTTCTCCTGAGGGTCAATAATGGCGTAGAAATTTCCTCCGTATGCTATGTCCACCCTTAGTTTGCCCAGTACAGGAGCCTGGATGCTTATTCCCGGTGCAACCATAAATGAAGGGACATTCATTATCTTTACCGACTTAACCTTATTGCCTTCGATAGTATAGCTTGCGGTTACCAGCCCTGCCGGAACCTCAAGTCTGAGCTCCCCTTCCCTTTTTGGTGTGATCAGGCCTTCTTCGATGGCCATAGTAACTGTGCCAATAGTTCCGTGTCCGCACATAGGCAGGCACCCACTTGTTTCAATAAACAGTATGCCGGCATCGTTTTCGCCCCTTGTGGGCGGGTAAATAATGCTTCCCGACATCATATCGTGTCCCCGTGGTTCAAACATTAATCCTCTCCGGATATGGTCGAACTCCCTGATGAAGTGAAGTCTCTTGTCGCTCATGCTGGAGCCTTCGAGCCTTGGTCCGCCGGCCACTACCAGCCTTACCGGGTTGCCTGCAGCATGCCCGTCTACACAGAAGAAAGACTTTCTTGCCATAGGTAAATGCTAGATCTCCTTGTCTGTATGTTTACCGTTTACCACTCTCATAATACCAAGCGGATTGCTGCTTTTAAGGGCTTCAGGCAGCAGTGCAGCAGGGGCCGACTGGAATGTTACAGGGCGCACGAATCTTTTTATTGCCCATGCGCCGACTGAAGTATTCCGGCTATCTGTTGTTGCCGGGAAAGGCCCTCCGTGCGTCATTGCATATGACACCTCGACTCCCGTTGGTACTCCGTTGAATATCAGCCTGCCGCTTTTCTCTGAAAGCAGGGTGGCGAGCTCACGGCTTTCTTTCAGGTCGCTGTCATTGCCGATAAGGCTGCAGGTAAGCTGTCCCCTTAGTGCTTTGGCAGCTTTCAGAAGGTCATTCTGATCCTTGTACCTTACAACAAGGGTGAATGGACCGAATACCTCATTCTGAAGCTCGGGCCTGTCAAGCCAGTTTTCAAGGGATGTTACTCCTATGGTTGGAGCCCCGGTATATTCCGAACCGGTTTTTCTTACTATCTGATCAACTCCCTTTACTTTGAGCGTTGACTCCAGGGCATCGTAATATCCGCTTACTATACCTTTATGAAGCATTTTCTCCTCCCCGGCTTCATTGAAGGTCTTTGCCATAGCCTCAAGGAAGGTTTCGGTATTATCGGAATCCGGTACAAAAACCAGCCCCGGGCTGGTGCAGAATTGCCCTGCCCCCAGTAATACCGATTTTGCTATTAATACGGCCTGCTCCCGGGCTTCCTCCTTAATTTTTCCGGGAAGTACGAACATCGGGTTTACACTACCCATTTCCAGAAAGACCGGTATTGGTTCCGGCCTGGCCATTGCAGTTTTGAATATAGCCATTCCGCCCTGAAAAGAACCTGTAAATGCCACTGCTTTGACTGAAGGGTGGCTTATCAGCTCCTGCCCGGTATCTGCCCCTCCTTCTACATGCTGGAACACTCCTTCCGGAAAACCCATGTCTTTTATAACACCGTATATGGCTTCAGCTACCATACCGGATGTTCTGGGATGCGCCGGGTGTCCTTTCAGGATAACCGGGCTGCCTGACGCAAGTGCCGATGCAGTGTCGCCACCGGCAGTTGAAAAGGCAAGGGGGAAGTTGGATGCACCGAATACCACAACAGGCCCGTAGGGCACAAGCATCCTCCTGAGGTCAGGCCTCGGTATTGGTTCCCTGTCAGGAAGGGCTGTATCTATTACCGCCTCTACCCAGGAACCTTCGTCCAGTATGTCAGCGAACATGCGAAGCTGATTGCATGTCCGGGCCCTTTCACCTGCAAGCCTGCCTTCCGGAAGATTTGTCTCTTCGTTTACAGTTTTTATTAGTGAGTCACCGAGCTTCTCAATCGCCGCAGCGATATCTCTCAGGAATTTTGCTTTTACGCCTGCAGGCAAGCTTGAATATTCCTCAAAGGCCTGCACTGAGCGTTTCATTATTGCTTCTGTTTTCATAATTGAATTATATTTTTGGTAATACCGGACGTGTCTTTAAGCCTTCCTCAATTACAGAAATCACCCTTGCCCTCTCTTCTCCCGCAAGGGGCAGCCGTGGCTCCCTGACATGCTCTGTTCCGATTCCGGTCATCTGTTCAGCCATTTTGATGTATTGTATGAGTTTCGGGTGAATGTCAAGCTCGAGTATGGGCAGGAACCAGCGGTATATAGCGAGTGCTTCCTCTATCCTGCCTGCCTTTACAAGCCTGTAAAGCACAACAGTCTCTTCGGGGAAGGCACACACCAGGCCTGCAACCCATCCGTGGGCGCCCATAACCAGGCTTTCCATTGCCAGTGTATCTACTCCGCAAAGTATTTTGATACGGTCGCCATAGCGGTTTATCATCCTTGTAACATTGCTGACATCCCTTGTTGACTCTTTCACTGCCTGAATATTATCGTATGCCAGCAGGTCGTCAAACATCTCCAGAGTTACTGTCAGCTTGTAGTCGACAGGGTTGTTGTAGATCATAACAGGCAGACTTGTTGCCTTTGCCAGCTCCGAGAAATATCTTACCGTTTCCCGGTGATCGCTTAGATACCGCATCGGCGGAAGAATCATGAAGCCGCTGACCCCGTCCTCTTCAGCCGCCCTGAGCCTTGCAAGTGCATCTTCGGTTGCACCCTCTGCAATGTTCATTATTACGGGCAGCTTACCCTCAAGGTGGCTGACTACCAATCTGGTCAGCTCCTGTTTTTCGCTTGCCTTTAAAACGCTTGCCTCCCCCAGGGTTCCTCCGAGTATTACACCATTGACACCCGCTTTTACCTGTGCATCCAGGTTTTTAAGGAATGTGTCATGGTCCGGGCTTCCGTCTGGATGAAACTTTGTTGTCAGTGCGGGAAATACCCCGTTCCAGTTTATCATTATCCGTTATTTTAATTTGTTTTGGGAAAGTAATAATTGGCAGGTTAACAATACTGCAAAAACAATTGTTCAAGCGTTCGCCGGGAACTTTAAAGGGTAAATAACAAAAAACCCCCTGATATACAGGGGGCTAATCTTGTTTCATGTACCCGGGGCCGGGATCGAACCGGCACGATATTGCTATCATTGGTGTTTGAGACCAACGCGTCTACCAATTCCGCCACCCGGGCGTATTACTGGCTGTTTGCGTTTGCAAAGTTAATTTTTTTCAGGGATACCGGCTAAATTTAGAATGAAAAAAACATGTACATTTGCCGTATAATAAGTAAAACACCCTGCGATGTCCTCTGTAGTAAAGATTTTTTCCGGCTCCGCCTCCCGTGTACTCGCTGAAAGAATTGCGGAAAATTACGGCAAACCTTTAGGTAAGGAACTTATACAGTATTTTTCTGACGGTGAGTTCCAGCCCTCATTCGAAGAGACACTCAGGGGTAATGATGTGTTTATTATCCAGAGCACCATTCCCCCTTCAGATAACCTGATGGAGCTTCTGCTTATGATCGACGCCGCGAGGAGGGCTTCTGCAAAGCAGGTTGTGGCTGTGATCCCCTATTTTGGATTTGCCAGGCAGGACCGAAAGGACAAGCCAAGGGTCTCTATCGGAGCAAAACTTATTGCAAACCTTCTGATGGCTGCAGGAGTTAACCGTGTAATTACCATGGATCTTCATGCAGATCAGATACAGGGATTCTTTGATATTCCGGTTGATCACATGTATGCATCAGCTTTGTTCGTGCCCTATATAAAGAAGCAAAAACTTTCAAACCTGGTTGTTGGCTCACCTGATACAGGAGGTACAAGGCGAGCAGGAGCCTATGCAAAGTTTCTGAACAGCGAACTGGTAATCTGTTACAAGCAGAGGGTGAAGGCCAATGAAATTGAAAGGATGACCCTCATAGGGGATGTTAAGGACAAGGATGTGGTTCTGGTTGATGACATAATAGATACTGCCGGGTCAATAACAAAGGCAGGAGCAATGATGATCGAAAAAGGCGCCAAAAGTGTAAGGGCGGTATGCACACATCCCGTATTCAGCGGTAAGGCATATGACAGGATAGAGAACAGTGTCTTCGAGGAGGTGATAGTTTCAGACTCCATACCACTTAAGAAGAAGTGTTCCAAGGTAACTGTACTTACGGCATCAAAGCTTTTTGCTGATGTGATACAGAGGGTTCACAATCATGAATCGATCAGCTCCCATTTTGAGTTTTCCACCATACTTTAGGGTGCCTGGATTCTCTCCTGCATGAAATTAAAAACAAAAGCTTATCTTTGCAGGCTGTTTTGGATGGGTAATATTTAATCCGTTCATTTTCAAATAATTTAAACAAAGTAAAAATGAAAAAAGTATCTGTGAGCGGTTCTCCACGCGAGAACGTAGGGAAAAAAGATGCAAGAAGACTGCGCAGGGAAGGTTTTGTGCCATGTGTGGTTTACGGAGGCAAGGAACAAATACAGTTCTATACATCCGAGAAGAGCTTCAAGAATATTGTATACACACCGGAAGCCTGTCTGGTAGAACTTGATATCAATGGTAAAAAGAAAGATGCTGTGCTGCAGGACATACAGTTTCATCCTGTAACCGAGAGAATACTGCATGTTGACTTTCTGGAGATCTTTCCGGATAAGCCTGTTAAGATGTCAGTTCCGATCAGGGTAGTTGGCGACAGCCCGGGTGTGATTGCAGGTGGAAAGCTACTTGTAAAACGCCGCCGGCTGGAAGTTTTGGCATTACCCGGTGATCTTCCGGCGGAGGTGGAGATAGATATCTCAGCCCTCGAGATAGGAGATTCAGTAATGGTCAGGGAAATCTCCCTTGAAAACATCAGCCTGGCTGATCCTGAAAATGACGTAATAGTAATTGTCAAGTCGGCCAGGGCGGCAATGATGGCACCTGTTGACCTTGAAGAGGAAGAAGGAGAAGAGGGCGAGGAAACTGAAGGTGAAGGCGAAGAAGGAGAAGGCACAGAAGAAGCAAAAGAGGAGTAACGGACATATGTCCAGGCTTTTTGAACTTAAATAAGCCGAATAATTTTTCAGCTAAAGGCATAAGGTCATCTTTGCGGCTTTATGCCTTTATTTTTAACTTGCAGAATAAAACAGCCGGAAAATGAAATACCTGGTTGCAGGGCTTGGAAATATAGGCCCTGAATATTCAGAAACACGCCATAATATTGGTTTTATGGTAGTTGACCGGCTTGCGGCTAAGCAAGACGTATCATTCAGCCCGGCGCGGTATGGAGATCTGACTGAATTCCGTCACAAGGGAAGGATTTTTAAACTGCTTAAGCCCTCCACATATATGAACCGGAGCGGCCGCCCGGTTCTTTACTGGCTTAACAAGGAGAAACTTGGTCTTGAAAACCTGCTTGTGGTTGCGGATGATGTTGCCCTTCCCATTGGTTACCTCAGGATGAGGGGAAGCGGGGGAGCCGGCGGCCACAACGGCCTTTCGGATATTATAAGTTATGTTGGCAGCAACCAGTTTGCCAGGCTGCGCTTCGGGATAGGAAATGATTATCCTGCCGGCTTCCAGTCGCAATATGTGCTTGGTAAATGGACCGGAGAGGAAAAGCAGATTATAGGCCCGTCAGTGGAAACCGCATGCGAAATGGTATTGAGTTTTGGACTGCAGGGTGTGGAACGCACCATGAACCAATATAACCGCCGTCCTGATCAATAATCTTTATGGAGACTCAAAGGACATCCTTTATAAACTTCTGGTCACGGTCTCTTCCTTCATTATACATCCTAATCCACTCTATAAGACCGAATACTGCCAGTATCAGGAAAACGGTGAACTGAAAACTTGTAAAAACAAGGCCTTTAACAAAATAGAGCGGCACTGATATAATATTGCCTGCTATCCAGTAAATCCAGTTCTCTATCTTTTTACGGGCCATATACCACATGCCTATAAGGAATATTGATGTGGTAAATGAATCGACGTAAGGAATATAAGACTGCATATATTCCGTATCGTCGCTTTTGAAAATATAAATCAGTGCAAAGATAATCACATATAGTATCGGGATCATTGCAATGCCTGCGGCCTGCTGTCTTTTAGTATTCCACCTGATCGGCCTTAGCCTTTTCTTATCGTCCCTTCGCGTCCACACATACCAGCCGTAAATGCTCATGCTGGTATAGAATATGTTTATTCCCATATCCGCATACAGCTGGATATTGAAACAGATATATATATAAACTGTAGTGCTTATGATACCCGTTGGATAGACCAGAAGATTGGCCTGCCGGGCGAACCATACGCTGAGTATTCCGAACAGCACGGCCAGGAGCTCCAGCCAGGTGGTTGCCATCAGGTTTTCATAAAACAATTGGAAAAAACCGTTTTCCAGCATTTCTTACATATTTCCGGCAACCATTTCCACCTCGCGGAAAACTCTTATGAAGTTACCTGACCAAATCTTCTCTATTTCTTCCTTTGTATATCCCCTTCGTACCAGTTCCAGAGTAATATTTCCAAGCTCTGAAACATCATAGCAGTCCTCCAGTGCCCCTCCGCCGTCAAAATCGGTGCCAATGCCCACGTGGTCAATACCGACCAGCTCAACGACATGGTCGACGTGGTCTGCAAGATCTGCAACAGTCGCCATGGGTGCGGGATACTTTCTGTTAAGGTCCTGCCACTCCTGGCGGGCCTGATCCATCTCTTCGTCTGTAAGGTCCTGGAAGTTATCCCATTTATCCCTCAGCTTTGAAAAGGCTTCCTCCCTGTCGGGGTCCTGCTCCATCTCCTTAACGTAGGCACTGAGTACACATAGCTGAAGTACACCACCATTTTCGGCAAGGGCAGTTATCATATGGTCGTCCAGGTTGCGCGGATGGTCACATATTGCTCTGGCGTTTGAATGCGAAGCGATAACCGGAGCCTGAGACACTTCAATTACGTCGTAGAAGGCTTCGTCAGATATATGGCTTACATCAACAATCATACCTATACGGTTCAGCTCCCTTACAACATTGGCTCCAAATTCTGACAGCCCGCCGTGGAGGGGAGGTTCGGAATCCGTAGAGGCATCACACACCTGGTTGTGCCTGGAATGAGACAGCCCCATATAGCGGCTCCCTCTTTCATAGTACTCTTTTATCAAACCAAGGTCTTCTCCGATCGGGTAAGCATTCTCATTTCCAATATAAATTGCAAAACGGCCTTCATCCCTTAGCCTGTATGCGTCATCTGCGTTCAGGGCAAGTCCTGCAACATCCTGATGTTTTTCAAGGGTCGAATGGATGGTTTCAAAGATATCCAGGGCCCTGTTGTGATTTTGTTCATAAGCTTCGGGTGTAAGAGGTCCCTGCCCCAGAAAAACCGCAAAAAATGCAGCATCCAGGCCACCTTCCTCCATTCTCGGGAAATCTAGTTTACCCCCGCCGTCGTGCGGGTCATTGCGCCTGCCAATGTCAAAACCTTCTCGCCTTAGCATAAGCGGAGTGTCAACATGCGAGTCTAAAGTGAGAACTTCTGAGTGGATTTCGGCGGCTTTCCTTTCAGTCCTGTCTTCTGTAGATGCACATGATGCCAGGATAATAAAAGCCAGTAACAGCGGATAAGTTTTTGGGAGATATTTAAAACTCATTGCACGTTGTGTTGATTTATAATATTGCCGCAAATGTAGTTTATTTTTTGCATATCGTTATGGTGGCTGCTTTTGCTGTTAAGCCAATTAAAATTTCTTGTAAATTTGCATATAATTGGCAGATAAAGGAAAACATATAAAACTCTCTGCAACGGTACTGTTTCTGTTGTTTTCAACATATCTTGTACCCGAGCACTACCTCAAGGGGCTTCACCCCCATGAGCATCCAGCCACTTGTTCACATAATTGTTCCTCAGGCTATAATACTATAGGGGCCTATCATGACGACTGTGACCAGGAGAAAGATTATTTCTTCTCCCCGCTGCCGGATATCTCGGAAGTCAGGTCATCATCATTCCTGATTGGTGTTTTTATACTGCCTGCAGATCTGGGTCACCAGCCTCTGCCGGAACTTTCTTTGCCTCCAAGATCTCCCCCCGGAGGAACTTCGCATTCATAACCTGCCTGTTTCAGTGCATTCTTAAATCTTCATTTAGCTGGTAAATGATTACCTGCAATATTTTGTTTTTATTATGTCAAAGGGAAGACCCTGTCTTACAATATTTTTATTATTTGCGTTTATAACATTTCAGCTTACGGCGCTTGATTTATCAGGCGCCCGGGGATATATTCCTGATGAGATGTTTGAAATCGGGGAGGTGCCTGACAGGAAAGCCGTTTACGGTGTTGTTTTCGATGAGAAAGGAATTCCCCTGCCGGGAGCAAATGTTTTCCTGCAGGAATTGCGCCAGGGTGTTCAGACAGATATCGGAGGACGCTTTATTATAGCGGGACTTGACCCGGGAGAGTACGAACTTCTGATATCATATCTGGGCTACAGCAAGGCCTCTTACACTTTTTTCCTGGAATCTTCTTCCGTTTATGTTGAAATACAGATGGAAGCATCTGACCTTTTGCTTGATGAGGTTGTTGTAAGTGAGGCCAGGAGTGTGTTGCCCGTTGCTGGACGCACCCTTGATACAAGGTTTATTGACAGGGGCTTTATCGAACAAAACCCGGGCAACACCCTTATGCAGTCTCTGGCCGCACTGCCCGGTATAAACTCTATGGATATAGGCTCAGGGATTTCCAAACCTGTTATCAGAGGGATGTCGCACAACAGGGTTGTTTTCGCTGATCACAATATAAAACAGGAAGGACATCAGTGGGGATCCGATCACGGCCTTGAGATCGACCCCTATTCAGTTGAGAGGCTTGAGATAATAAAAGGGCCGTCAGCTCTGCTATATGGAAGCGATGCAATCGGGGGTGCCATAAACATCAGGCCGCCTTCGGTGCCGTCGGTTAACTCCCTGCGTACTGAAACAGTACTTGGTGGCAGAAGTAATAACAGCCTGGCTGCCCTGTCTCAGATGGCCGAGTACAGCAGGGACGGAAATTTTTTACGCTTCAGAATAACAGTTCAGGACTATGCTGATTACAAAGTGCCTGCCGAGAGTTTCACATATAATAACTGGATTATCCCGATAAGGGACGGGATCCTGGCCAATACATCAGGACGTGATCTCAGCATGATGTTTACTGCAGGAACAAGGGGAAGCTGGGGAGTTTCGACGATCACAACCAGCAACTTCAGCCAGGAAGCAGGTTTTTTCCCTGGATCACACGGGCTGCCTGATGCATCGGCTCTTGAAAACTACCGGTATTCAAGAAACCCGTCTTACCCTAAGCAAAGGATAGACCATTTCAAGGTGATTTCCAATACAAGTGTATTTATTCCCGGAGGATGGCTTGATGTGGATATAGGTTACCAGCGCAACCATCGCAGGGAGTTCAACAATCCTCATTTACACGGCCAGGGACCTTTACCGGATTCGAACCTGGAGCTGGAGCTCATATTAAGTACCTTTTCATCCGACATAAGGTATAATTATAATCCGGATGGGAATAAAAGTTTTATTGCAGGTTTGTCTGGCAGGTGGCAGGAAAACAATATAGGCGGCTACGGATTCCTGCTTCCTAAATACAATGAGTATGGACTGGGGGTTTATAACATATTCAGCTGGCAAAAAACAGATGAACTGAATATTGATATCGGAGCCAGGCTAGACTGGGCACGGGTTGATATTTTAGCTTATTATGAAGAGATATGGGCCGACAGGAATACCCTGTCTCATTACAGGGAAAGGAGTCCGGACTTTGATGGCACTTTTTTGAATTTCACAGCCAATGCGGGGGCCTCATGGGAGGCAGACAGGGGTCTGAACCTAAGGTTCAATATCGGAAGCAGTTACCGTACACCAAATGCAACAGAGCTTTCGGCAAACGGATTGCATCACGGTTCTTTCAGGCATGAAATGGGTGATACAACTCTGCTGACAGAGCGAGCCTATCAGCTTGACCTTGGAGTTGTTCTTGAAAAAAGGGAAATATACATCGCTTTTAGCCCGTTTCTGAACTATTTCCCGAACTATCTTTTTCTCCGGCCGTCTGGTAGGTTTTCGTTTTTGCCGGGTGCAGGCCAGATATATCTTTTCAGCCAAACCAGGGCGCTGCATGCCGGTGGGGAGATTTATGCCGAATACAGCCTGAGCCGAACGCTTGATGTATCCCTGACGGGTGAACTGATATGGGCGGAGGATCTTAAGGAAAGGTTTCCCCTGCCTTTTATTCCACCACCTGCAGTTAAAACAGAGTTGTCATATGCCCCAGCAGGCCTTCCATGGTCTGAGGCAGAGCTGAAATTAAGGTTTTCTGTCAGGAGTGTTGCGGGCCAGTCGAGAGTTGCCCGGAATGAACCTGCAACCGATTCATATACATTGGTAAATGCCGGATTTACCTTAAGGTTCCCTGCAGGCAGTTCAGACATCTACTTTAGTTTCTTTGTAAGGAATATATCCGATAAAAAATACAAGAACCATCTTAGCTTCTACAGGCGGCTGGAACTGCCCGAGCCTGGCCGAAATTTTGTTATGACACTTGGAATACCATTAAATTTTAGAGACTGAAAGTTGCCGGAAGGCACCCTAAGTATTTTTTTTGTTTAACCGATAAATCTGATTTAAATGAGAACTAACTGGATTATCTATTTGTTTGTTGTTTCTATGGGCCTTCTGATTGCTGCCTGCAGCGATGAGGATATCGATACAGAAAAACCCATGATGATTGTATATTCACCCGGAGAGGGCCAGGAGTTCAGGCCGGGGGATAATATAAATTTCCTGGCAGAGTTTACTGATAATGTCGGGCTTAGTGAGTACAAGATCGACATTCACTACGGCGGTGATCATGAACATAAAAAACATGAAGATAACCTTGACAGCTGGCATTATGAATATATAGGTGAACTATCCGGTAAGGAGCAGGAGGTTTATCTGGAGATAGAAACACCTTCAGAACTCAGGACGGGAGAATACCACTTTATAGTATTTCTGTCGGATCTCTCCGGGAATGAATCCGTTGGCGTCATAGAAATACATATTGAACAATGATATAGCTACCTGCTCCAGGATACCGCATTTACGCCATCAATCCTGAAGAGTTTTTCAATGACGCCAACGCCCACCTCAGCCTGTTTGTATTTGACAAGGAAGCGGATCCTGATATCACCATCCTTATTTATGGCTTCGATATCATAGCCCTTGACATGGAAGCCCATTGAGATAATTTCGCTTCTTGAGCTTTCGTAGAATTTCGTACCTCCGGTACCCTGAAGGAATATCTCTCCGTAGTGTTCCGATTTAATATCTATTCGGTGTAGTACGAATAGCGAGAAAAGGACCAGAACCGTAGCTACTATTGCCAGGAAATACTGCCCCAGGCCTGTTGTTATGCCTATTGCTGCAACCACCCATATGGAGGCTGCGGTGGTAAGCCCCATAACATGGTCCTTGCCTTTTAGAATTGTTCCTGCTCCCAGGAAGCCTATTCCGGTGATAACACCTGCAGCTGCCCTTGCCGGATCCATTGCCAGAATGTCTGCGCCGGCATTTGCAAGTGCATCCTGTAACTGGTCGAAGGATACGATTATCAGGGCAGAGCCAAGGCATACCAGTATATGTGTACGCAAACCCGCAGGTCTGCCGTGAACCTCCCTTTCCAGTCCGACAAGTGCACCGAGCAGTGTTGCCAGAAGCAGCTGCAGAACCAGCTGAAAATCCCAAATTATTCTTAACTGTTCTCCATTCATTGTGTTTCTGTTTATTGCTTTTTTTAAGATACTAAATTACTACATAGAAGGTAATTTTGATCAGGTAAAAAGTATATTTTATTGTGTAATTTTATAGATCAAGGCATGACATACTGTGAAAAGGCAAGAAATCTTGAAAAAGTCCATTTGGACCGGATACATCATGATACTGTTCATGGGTTTGCGGTTAATGATGATAATGAGCTGTTCGGCAGGCTAATTCTTGAAATAAACCAGGCAGGCCTGAGCTGGCTTCTGATGCTTAAAAAACAGGATAATTTCAAAAAGGCTTTCAGTGATTTTGATGTATCAGCCGTTTCAGAATACGGAGAAAGCGACAGGAGACGCCTGTTGTCGGATGCAGGCATAGTCAGGAACCGGGTGAAGATAGATTCTGTAATACACAATGCAGCTGTAATACGCAAGCTGCAAAAGGAGCACACTTCCTTCAAGGCATGGCTTGATCGTCATCACCCCAGGAAACCTGAAGAATGGACAAGGCTGTTTAAAAATACATTCCGTTTTATGGGTCCTGAGATCGTCAATGAATTCCTGATGAGCACCGGATACCTGCCGGGCGCACACAACAGCGACTGTCCTGTTTACGGGAAAGTCATTCTTTCCGGCCCCATGTGGTTAAAGAAGACCGGATAGTATGAATGAAGCAAGATACTACACAAGAACCGGCGATGGTAAAACAAAGTGTTTACTTTGTCCGCATTTCTGCCTGCTTGAGAGTGGGGAGGCAGGAATCTGCCGTGTGCGCCGCAATCAGGAAGGAATACTTGTTGCAGAAAGCTATGGAAGGGTGTCTGCCCTCAACTCTGACCCGGTTGAGAAAAAGCCCCTCTACCATTACTTTCCAGGCAATATGATACTTTCTGTTGGCAGCTATGGCTGCAACTTTCGATGTGCCTGGTGCCAGAATGCCGCCATTTCGCAGTGCGGTCCGGGCCGGCAAACAGCTTCAGGGAATATCACCCCAAAAGAACTGGCTGAAAAGGCTGTTAGTTCTGGAGGGATTGGTCTGGCATACACATACAATGAACCGGCAGTATGGTTTGAGTTTATGGTCGACACGGCAAGGCTGGTAAGGGAGGCAGGCAGAAAAAATGTTGTTGTCACAAACGGCTTTATAAACCGTGATCCCCTTGAAGAGCTTATTGATGAGTGTGATGCGTTCAATGTTGACCTGAAGTCATTCAGCCATGATTTTTACCGCCGTCATACAGGGGGTAGTCTTTCGCCTGTCTTAAATACCATACAGGCAATTTCCGGCAGGGGGTTGCATCTTGAGATAAGCTTCCTGGTTGTTACAGGCCTGAACGAGAACCCTGACACATTCAGGGATATGGTTGCCTGGCTGAGCAAGGAGGCAGGCAGCGAATGCGTGCTTCACATAAACAGATATTTCCCGTCCTGGAATATGAGCAACCCGCCATCACCGCTTGACACTTTGATGAACATGAAGTCCGTAGCCGAGGAATACCTGGATTATGTATATCTTGGTAACGTACACTGATAAATATATCTGTGATGGAAAAACAGCCCTTTATAAGGAAGGCCGGTGTAGCCGGCATGTTTTACCCCTCAGACCCATCCGGGATAATACGTCTTTTGGAAGCTGCACTGGATGAAGAAAAGGAAAATATAAGAGATCCGGATTACGGGAAAAAGATAATCGGTGCTGTATTGCCACATGCCGGTATGGTTTACTGTGCACGGCAAACCGTACATTTTTTTGCGAATTACATAAGGCAGGAGAAAGCCGTTAATGGCGACCTCACTGTGGTTATCGTTCATCCCAACCATGCCGGGTATGGACCTGAGTTGTCAACAGATGGCCATGACTTCTGGGAAACTCCCCTTGGCAGGGTATCAGTCGACAGTGAGTTTACACTTACAGATATTCCTTTATCTGAAGGAGCTCAGAAAGGGGAGCATTCTGCCGAGGTGATCCTGCCCTACCTGCAATACTTCCTTAAGGATGGCTTCAGGATAGTAAGTATCAATATGCTTGGACAGGACCAAGTGAATGCCAGATTTGTGGCGGAAAAGGTATTTGAAGCTGAAAAAAGAACCGGACGAAGGGTGCTTTTAATAGCATCATCCGATTTTTCCCACTTCCTGAGCCCAGAAGAGGGCAGGGAGCTGGATGACCTTGTTTTGCAAAGGATTTTAAACAAAGAGCCCAAAGCCGTTTACGATATTGTAAAAAAACACAACATCTCTGTATGCGGATACGGACCTGTTATGGCATTAATGGAATATGCATCAATGCTCCCTGGGCACTATAAGGTGCATTTGCTGAACCGGGGTCACTCAGGTGAGGTGTCGCCTTCAAAACGGGTGGTTAATTACAACAGCCTTCTTTTTGAAATATAAACCTAATTCAGGGGATTGGCAACCATCTTGCCTGTAAACTCCATATTGATTATAAAAGCAAGTGGTCCCTCATTGATATCCCCCTGCGTATGCAACTGAAAACGGTGAGGGGGATCAGCGGCAAGGTTGCCCAGCAGTTTAATCCCTTCGGAATTATGTGTCAGGGTCGTTTTGTTATTCAAAAGGTCCTGAATCACCAGTCCGCCAAGGCTGGCAACAAGTGTTTCCCCGCTTCCGTCCTGACGGGAAACGCTTATTGACCCGCCTGAGAAAGTCTGGCCCTCAACTGCCTGCAGGGAAGTAATCCATATCTCGACCCTGTTTATATTTACCTCTTTTATCTTGCTTCCATATTCTTCGATCACATCTACATTGGAGGCCAGATCATAAATTTGAGACCTTGTAAACGACTCCTGCTGAGTGTTTACATTGAACACTGCAACAAATGATATATCCTCCTCCACATCAAGCAGGTCCTTGCATTGTGTGAACAAAAAAGCCAAACAGATAAGCGCGGTGATGACTGGTAGTTTTTTCATAATTGCATATTGGTTAGTTTGTGAGCTAAAATTATAAAAAAAAACATCAAAAAGTAGTGTAGGCGTGATTTTATGAGTAATTTTTTAATAAATGGATTTGTAGTTTTTATCAGCCGAGGCAAACAATAGACGCCCATTTTTTGTATATTGTAAATATTAAAGCATAATATGGATAAATACAAAAAATCAGGATCATGATAAAAGGAAAAGTATTACTCGGGCTTGTAGCTGGTTTTTCTGTTGGAACCATTCTGGGGGCGTTATTCGGGTCAGGAAGGCGTGATAAGACTGATGCCCAAAAAGCAGACAAGGATAAATCAAAGGATAAGGATGAAGTAGTGGTAAAATACTGAAATGGGAAAGGAAGGTTTTTTTAGGCTTTTTTTGTTTGTCTTTGTGACCTTTTGGCTCCATGCCTGTTCAGCCGGTACTGAAAAAGACAAGAAGGGAATCGTATCGGTGAGCATAATGCCTGTCGGTTATTTTGTTGACCGGCTCACGGATTCAGGGATTGAGGTAAATGTTATGGTACCCCCGGGTGCCAGCCATGCCACCTATTCCCCAACAACCGGGCAACTAAGGGATTTGTCGGAGTCGGGCATATACTTCCGTATCGGCTATCTTGGTTATGAGATGGCATTCATTAACCGTTTATCGGGAATCAACCCGGATATGCTTGTGGTTGATCTTTCAGAAGGCATCGGACTTATAAGGGGGGAGCCGGTGGATCACGGCGACCATATACATGAGGGCGGTATAGACCCCCATATCTGGATGTCGCCTAAAGTAATTCTTGATATCCTGCCGGCGATAAAGAATGCACTGGTCATTACCTATCCGGACCTTTCTGAAGCCATTGAGGAAAGATACCCTGAAGTCTATGATGAAGTAATGGAGGTTCACCTGGTTCTTGAAGAGGTTGCAGCAGGGCTGGAAAAAAAGGAATTTATGATATTTCACCCGGCACTTACCTATCTTGCACGGGATTACGGGTTTAATCAGATTCCTATCGAACGGCACGGCAGGGAACCTTCTCCGGCAATGCTAAGGCAGGTCATAGCCGATGCCAGGGTGCAGGAGGTGTCTGTTATCTTTATCCAGGAGGAGTTTGATATTAGGAATGCCCAACTTGTGGGTGAGGAGACCGGAGCCCGCCTGGTTCAGATCAGACCTCTGGATTATGACTGGACAGGCGGGATGAAGGAAATAATTGAGGTTTTCAAAAGCAGTATGAAATGAGCAATCCATTGCTTGTTTTGGAGAATGTAAGCACCGGTTACTTCTCGCAAACCGTGCTTGAAGAAATAAACCTGAAGGTTTATCCTGATGACTTTATAGGCATAATAGGCCCCAATGGTGGAGGAAAGACAACTCTTGTCAAGCTGATCCTTGGCCTTCAGCCTCTGTTTTCGGGAAGGATTTACTTCCCGGTCGGCAAGCTGAGAACAGGATATCTGCCACAGGCAACCCAGGTTGACAGGAGCTTTCCTATAACCGTGAAGGAAGTTGTCTCCTCCGGACTTAAAATCAGAAACCCCCTATTCCCGCACCTTACTTCAACACAGAAAACCAGAGTGGATCAAATGCTTGAGGATGCAGGGCTGGCAGGACTTGCCTCCAGGCCAATAGGTGAACTTAGCGGAGGACAGTTGCAGAAGACCTTACTGTGCAGAGCCCTTGTTGAAAAGCCCCACCTGCTTATACTGGATGAACCAAATTCACATGTTGACAAGAAATTCGAACGGGAGCTTTACGGCTGGCTGGGCGAACTGAGCCGGGAAATGGCTATCTTGTTGGTTTCTCATGATATCGGAACCATAACACCGATGGTAAAGACCATTGCATGTGTAAACCATAGCCTGCACTACCATCCTTCAAACCAGATATCCGAGGAGATGCTTAAGGTGTATAATTGTCCGGTCGACATAATTGCACATGGCCCGGTACCCCACAGGGTGTTAAGAGTACATGATGATGAGTGAGTTTTTTTCGATCTTCGAATACCAGTTTTTTCAGAATGCGATTGCAGCAGCCGTGCTGACTTCGGTAATCGCCTCAATGGTAGGTACCTATATGGTGTCAAGAAAGATAGTTTTCATTGGTGGGGGGATTACCCACGCATCATTCGGCGGGATAGGCCTTGCATATTATATGGGGCTGAACCCCTTTGCCGGGGCCGCGGTTTTTGCTGTAATGACGGCTCTCGGAATTGAATGGATTTCTGACAAGGGAAAGGTGAGGGAGGACAGCGCCATAGCCGTATTGTGGTCGCTGGGCATGGCACTTGGCATTATCTTCGTTTTCATAACACCAGGCTATACGCCAAACCTGATGACATTCCTTTTCGGCAGCATACTTTCGGTCGGAATTCCGGATCTGTTGCTGTTGCTGTTTTTTGCCATATTCCTGGTAATACTCTTTTTGGTCTTCTTCAGGCCCATCCTCTATACAGCCTTTGACCCTGAGTTTGCAAAAACAAAAGGAATCGCTGTTTCACTATACAGGTATATGATGTCAGTTGTAATGGCGCTTGCAATTGTATTAAGCATACGTACGGTTGGAATTATACTGGTGCTTAGTATTTTTACCATTCCGCAGATTACGGCGATGATTTTTACACGCGATTTCCGCAAGGTAATACCCTGGGCGGCAGCTCTTGGTGCTTTTGGATCGGTTGCCGGGCTTGTCGCAGCATACGCTCTTGATATTCCTGCAAGTGCTGCGGTTATCTTTTTCCTGACAATACAGTTTTTAATTATCAAGGCGTTTTTTATGCTAACCGGCAGGCTCTTGAACTTAAGGTTGAAAAATATGTTCTACAGGTACAAAAAAGATTGAAAAATGATTATTATACGTGTTTTGATGGCCCTTTATATGGGTTTACTGACGGTTATGACCACAGTTGCCCAGCGTCCCACGCATATTCCCGGTGAAGATGAACCCCTGAAGGTTTTCGAATCGGCAGAGAATATTATTTTTTACCTGGTATTGCCGGTTATAATTATAGTACTCTATATTATATGGCGCAGGAGGCTTAACAGGGAGAAAGAGAAAAAGAATGGGGCCGGGAAAAACAGATAAAGTATTAACAAAAAAAATTTACTGATAATGGCAGAACACAAAGTAAAGATCAAATCTATCGAAAATGTAACTCATGATACTTTGAGGATTGTTACGGAAAAACCGGGTGGTTACAGCTTTACTCCTGGTCAGGCCACGGAGATTGCCATCAACAAGAATGGATGGCAGAACGAGAAACGCCCATTTACTTTTACCTCCCTTCCGGAGGATCCTGACCTGGAGTTTATCATAAAGACATATCCTGAGCACGAAGGCGCCACTGATAAACTTCTTGAAGTTTCAGAAGGTGATGAGCTGATACTGGACGAGGTTTTCGGGACCATCAATTACAGGGGGGAGGGATTGTTTATTGCAGGTGGTGCGGGTATAACACCTTTTATTGCAATACTCCGCGACCTGCATAAAAAGGAAGCCCTGGGCATGAACAGGCTCATATTTGCAAACAAGACCCAAAAGGATATAATTTTAAAGGATGAACTCGAAGAACTTTTGGAAGGGCGTTTAGTACACATACTTTCTGATGAGAAAACAGAGGGCCATGCCCATGGGTTTATCGATAAGGACTTTCTGGCCGAACACATAGGTGCCGGGGAAAACTACTTTTACCTTTGCGGGCCGCCCCCGATGATGGATGCAGTGGAAAAGAACCTGTTTGACCTTGGTGTAAAGAAAGAGAACATTATAAAAGAGGGTTGGTGATGTCTCCGGCCGAAATTACCCCCGATCCAATACATTCACGGTTATGCGATGCAGACCGGCCGTCTTCCTGTGATATGTAGAAGGCCGCATATTGTCCGGGAGCTACTCCTCTTTGTGGCTCCTCAAATAAAACATAAAGACCCTCGCCGGTCATTATAAGCCTTGACCTTACAAGGGGTTGACGGTGTCTGATACGCACCAGGCATTCTGTTTTTTCGCCGGGTTTTAAGCTGAAAGAATTTCTGATCCAGTGAATATCTTCAGGGGCAATAAACAGGCCTGGCCGCAGAAGTCCCGGATGGTCATCGCCCATGCCGGTATAGACAATGTTATTTTCGGTATCTGTTGAAATAACATATAGAGGCTCACTTGTGCCTCCGATGTTCAACCCTTTGCGCTGACCTATTGTGAAGTAATGGGCCCCGTTGTGACTTCCTGCCAAACTTCCCTGTTCCGGTTTGTATTTTTGTGGCAGGCAGAGGGATTTTAGTTCCACGGTATCAGATAACTGTCCTGTGGTTTTTCTTTGCTCTGAAATGACCTGCGGGGGGATCAGTATTATGTCACCTTCCCTTGGTTTGAGTTTCTGCTTTAAAAAGTCAGGTAACTTAACCTTACCGACAAAACAGAGGCCCTGGCTGTCTTTTTTTTCTGCCGTTACAAGATCCGCCTCCCTGGCGATTGCCCTTACCTCTTCTTTTTTGAGGTGCCCTATCGGGAACATTGCATGCTTTAGCTGATGCTGGTTGAGCTGGCACAGAAAGTAGCTTTGGTCCTTGTTTCCGTCAACTCCCTGTATCAATCTGTACTCAGAGCCGTTTGCATTATTTATTTCCTTCTTCCTGCAATAGTGGCCTGTGGCAACATGATCCGCACCAAGACTTTTTGCCGCTTTTAAAAGCAGGTCAAACTTTATCTCCCGGTTGCATAGTATATCAGGATTTGGGGTTCTTCCTGATTCATATTCAGAGAACATATACCCTACTATTCGTTCACGGTATTCCTTGCTGAAATCGATCACGTGAAACGGAATGCCTAGCCTGTCTGCCACAAGCATTGCATCGGTGCTGTCTTCAACCCAGGGGCATTGATTGTTTATGGTAACAGAACTGTCGTGCCAGTTTTTCATGAAAACACCTGACACCTGGTAGCCCCTGCGGGTCAGCAGGTAGGCGGCTACTGAGCTGTCAACACCTCCGGAGAGACCAATTACGACCCTTTCTTTTCTTCCCATTGTCAGACATTTATTACCAGGTGTAAACAGATTATGCCCGTTTTTGTTGAAAGAACCCTGATCGATTAAATTGTTTAAATTTGTCTGCGATCTGCCGCTTTTTCATTTCCAATTGTCCGATAAAAATGAGCAAATACCCCGTCAGACCTGCAGTACTTTTAATTTTCCTTTTAAAACTGTTGACCTTACAGGCCTTTGCACAGCCAAAAGTTTCGCTTCCGGACGAAGGTATGCCGGATTTCAGAGAGGTATACACGGGGTACTTTTCTGATGTACAGTTTTATGTTCTGGTCGCTGAGGACGCAGAATCAAATCTTGTACTGAAAGCCGAAGGCCCTTTCAGGATTTCTCTCGGCTGTTATGAGGGTTTTACGGACTCTCTGTTAATAGATGCAGAAAAAGGCAAAATTGAAGAAACAATATATGTAAGGTTCTTTCCTGAAAGCACCGGACATTTTGAAGGTGAGATAAAACATATATCGGGCAACAATGTTGTTGCCAGTCTTGCACTAAGCGGCCGGGGAATAGAGACCAGCATACCTGATGGTTACTACGATGCTGCAACAGGCAACGGCAGTGAGCTCAAAACCCGCCTGCACAGCATAATCAGAGGACATAATGTACAGTCATACTCATCTTTATGGGAACACTTTTATGTTACCGATGCAACCTTCGGCGGGTATGTCTGGGATATTTACTCCGATATCCCCTGCGGGGATCCGCCCTACATCTATGTTTTCGGCGACGATCAGGATACAGGCACCGGAGGTCATCACAACGAGGGGGAAGTTTACAACCGGGAGCACTCAATGCCAAGGTCATGGTTTGGCGGTGCTGTCAACCCTATGAATACAGATCTTTTCCACATATTTCCCGTTGATAAGTTCGTAAATGCACAAAGAGACAACTTCCCTTTCGGGGAAGTCGATGACCCCTTCTGGACTTCGCTGAACGGCGGAAGGCTGGGGCCCAACACTGCAGGGGATTATTCCGGGACGGCTTTTGAACCTGTTGATGAATACAAGGGTGACCTTGCCCGCGCTTTCTTTTATATGATCACCCGGTACCAGGACCTTATCATTGACTGGACTTACAATGAGTATGGAAATGCAATGTTAGACCACAACCCCTATCCTGGATACCGTAGCTGGGTTATTGATATGCTTGCAGGATGGCACCGGGATGACCCGGTCAGCCAGAAAGAGAGATTGCGGAATCAGGCAGTGTATGAGATACAGGGTAACCGCAATCCCTTTGTTGACCACCCTGAAATGGTTGAAAGGATTTGGGGCGATACTACACTATACACCAGTTCACTGCAGGATGCCACGGGCAGAATGCATATTTACCCGAACCCTGCAAGCGATGATCTGGTGGTTGATCTTGGAGGCGAGGAGATAATTGTTCTGGAGGTTTATAATGCGGCCGGTGTTCTGATTAAAAGGAGGGAGCCTGCATCGCCCAGTTTCACCCTTAACCTTAAAGGCTTTCCGCAAGGCAGGTATTTGCTGGTTGCTACCTCAAAATGGTCGGTTTACAGGGAAAATATAATCAAACTGTAGTAATTACCCGGATTTGACTAAATTTATAACCGGATAACCAAAAAAAATGATATCATGGGAAAAGATGTACATGAAAGTGGGTCTGCCAGTGCCGTATACGGACTTGGGTTCATAGGTGCCCTCATATATTTTATTTCTACTGCAGCCACTTTCTGGGCAGGAGTTCTGGGGGTGCTCAAAGCCATAGTATGGCCGGCATTTTTAGTTTTCGGGGCATTGAAACACCTGGGGCTCTGATTTATAACTGAAAAATATAACAGATGAAGTGTATTCTGGTAACAGGGGGTGCAGGCTTTATTGGATCCCATCTGTGCGAAAGATTGCTGAATGAAGGCAACGAGGTCATCTGCCTTGATAATTTTTTTACCGGCCGTAAGGATAATATCATCCACCTTATGGACAACCACCATTTTGAGCTGGTACGCCATGATATAACCCGTGAGATATTCCTTGAGGTGGATCAGATATACAATCTTGCCTGTCCTGCCTCTCCGATACACTATCAGTACAACCCCATAAAAACTGTCAAGACCAATGTAATGGGGGCAGTCAATATGCTGGGTATGGCAAAGCGGATCAGGGCAAAGATACTTCAGGCATCTACCAGTGAGGTTTACGGCGACCCGATGGTGCACCCGCAGAACGAAGAATACTGGGGTAATGTAAACCCTGTTGGCAAGCGTTCATGCTATGATGAAGGGAAGCGCTGTGCTGAGACCCTCTTTATGGACTATCATAACCAGAATGGCGTAATAATCAAAATAGTAAGGATATTCAACACTTACGGGCCGAGAATGCTGCCTGACGACGGCAGGGTGGTTTCAAATTTTATAATACAGGCACTTAAGGGTCAGGATATAACGATTTACGGAGATGGTTCACACACCAGGAGTTTTCAGTACGTAGACGACCTGTTGGAGGGAATGCTCAGGTTTATGGACACACCGGATGTGATAACCGGGCCGATAAACATTGGCAATGAAAATGAGTTCAGAATCAAGGAGCTTGCAGATGTCATAATTGAGATGACAGGCTCAGGATCACGGATCAAATATCTGCCTCTGCCTGATAATGATCCGGTAAGGCGCAGGCCCGACACCTCGTATGCACGAGAGCTGATTGACTGGGAGGCAGGCGTTGACCTCAGGGAGGGTCTGAAAAAGACAATAGCTTATTTTGAGCGGCTGCTAACTTCGGGCAAAAAATTCAGGAGCGTATAATATTATCCCTTAGCCCGGCAAGTGCGCTTAGGTATTTACTTATAAAGTATTCCTTATCCCTTGATCTGTACTGCATAATGTACCTGGGATGTTCAAGGGGCACAATTTTTTTGAAAAAACGGTGCTTTTCGTTTAAACTGCTGAGGTACCTGAAGTTTTTCCCCGATCCCAGGCATAGGGCGGTGTCTGTATATATGCCCAGGGCGATGTGTTCCTTTATGCATCTTGCCATAAAACCTTCAAGGGCATCCTGCAGCTCCCTGCTGTCATAGTAGTTGAAGTTCAGCTCCCTGCCGTCCTCTGTCTTTTTGACGAAACCCAGCGGGCTGGGCGAATTTATATAAAAGTCCCTGAAGAACTTGCATACACCGCCATATGCATCTATCACCTCGTAAACGAAAACTGAAGATGGCTCATGTGTTTTCAGTCCGGTGATTCCGAGGCCGCATTTCTCCTCCAGCCTTTTGGTGTCGGTAAATGGTATACCGGTTACCCCGGCACCAAACCTTCCCGGATTTATACCAAGCAAAAGATGCCTTTTCCTGTTGTCGTTATAGTATTTTCTGTAAAAGGCAGAGGATGTTGTTAGTGCCGCAGGATTCCCGGCAAAGGGATTCATCGCCCTTATGTTGCCCGGGAGCCTTTCCTCAAGCTTGAGTTTTTCATTAAAGGAGATTACCCTGTCTGCAAATGTTTCATTCTTACACATAGAAAAATTTTTGGGTTGAAAGCCGCTTTTTCTTATATTGCGGTAAACATGGATATATAAAGATGATTTCCTTGTCATTACAGCAAAAATAAAATATAAAAAAACAATGCCATGAGTGAAAAGAAGAAAAAACTGACAACTGCATCAGGAATTCCTTATGCAAAACATGAAGACAGCATGACCGTTGGCCCGCGCGGCCCTGTTCTTCTCCAGGACTATGTGCTGCACGAAAAAATGGCTCACTTTAACCGCGAGCGCATACCCGAGCGTGTTGTACATGCAAAGGGAACGGGTGCCTTCGGGGTATTCAGGGTAACCCATGATATAAGCAGGTATACCCGGGCAAAACTATTCAGCAAAGTAGGTAATGAATGCCCGGTATTCGTGCGTTTCTCCACAGTAGGGGGCGAAAAGGGCAGTGCCGATACAGAACGTGACCCGCGTGGTTTTGCAATGAAATTCTATACGGAAGAGGGCAACTGGGACCTTGTCGGCAACAACACTCCGGTATTCTTTATAAAGGATCCCAAAAAGTTCAGCGATTTTATACACACCCAGAAGAGAAATCCCAAGACTAACCTGAAGGATGCCGCAATGTTCTGGGATTTTCTTAGCCTAAATCCTGAAAGTATGCACCAGGTTATGATTTTGTTCAGCGACAGGGGTACTCCTTACAGCTACCGGAATATGAACGGTTATGGCAGCCATACTTTCAGTATGATCAACGATAGTGATGAAAGGATATGGGTCAAGTTCCATGTCAAGACCAGGCAGGGGATAAAGAACTTCACCGGACCGGAGGCTGAAGAGATGAAGGGCAAGGATCCTGACTGGGCTCAGGGAGACCTTGTAAAGGCAATTGAAAAAGGTGACTATCCGAAATGGACAATGAATATACAGGTTATGACCCAGGGGCAGGCAAAGAAATTCAAGTGGAACCCCTTTGACCTTACCAAGGTGTGGCCCCATTCAGATTTCCCACTTGTTGAAGTGGGAGAGATGGAACTGAACAAGATACCGGAGAACTATTTCAGGGATGTTGAGCAGGCGGCTTTTGCTCCCTCGCATGTGGTTGACGGCATTGGCTACTCATTTGACAAGATGCTTCAGGGGCGCCTGCTCTCATACCCGGACGCACACCGCTACCGCCTTGGAGCCAATTACGAACAGATACCCGTAAACAGACCCCTGAACAAAGTCAACAACTATGAGAGGGATGCTTTTATGAGAGTTGACGACAATGGAGGCGGAAACCCTAACTACTTTCCGAATAGTTTTGACAATATTGAGCCCGACCATAAATACAAGGAGCCTCCGATGAAACTTGAATCCGATATTGCCGACTGGTACGACCGCAACGAGAATGATGACGACCACTATACCCAGCCTGGCATACTGTTTGAAAAGGTGATGACTGATTCTGAAAGAAAGAATACTATAAACAACTTTGTGGGCCACATGAAGGGGATAGCGGGCCCCAGGAGGGAAGAGATAATAAAGCGCCAGCTGGGGCATTTTTACAAGACGAGCAAAATGCTTGGTGATGCGGTATCTGAGGGACTTGGAGTGAAGATGTAGCCCCGTATCCTTTTTATATTTATAATATACCCGGTAAATGGAGAAAAGGCAGAATGAGATAGCTATACGGCTTTTTCGTGTTTTGGCGGCTGTTTCTCCGCTTGTCGTTATAATAATTGCACTTCTTGTTATTGCCGGCTGGATTTTTGATATTGACCTGCTAAAAAGTATACGCCCCCACTATGTGAGCATGAAACCCAATACCGCTCTGGGTATTTTGTCCGGAGGGGTTTCCCTGTGGCTGCTTACCGGGCTGAAGGGGTTAAGATACAGGCGTCTTCTCTCACGCTTGTTTGCCTTTTTTGTATTGCTCATAGGTCTTTTCAGCCTTCTGCAATATCTA
>SLKR01000137.1 GCA_007134525.1 Bacteroidales bacterium
CAATCGCATAGAACTTGATTTTATTTCTCCTACAAATTTCCGGGTTAATGTCCGGATTTGTGTTTCGCAAACATTAAGCTTTGTTTAGCAATACATCAATACAATTTTATTTTAATGTTAACTGGATGTCCGTTTTGGAACTAAATTAAGCCATCTGGCTGTGCTGATATAGTTCCTATATATTATAATCAGGCCCCTCCGATCTGCATCTCCCTGACCCTGAATGTGGGTGCGCTGAATGACCTGTTCATGTCAAGGTCATCTGCCATCATGTCAATGTTATTGAGTATGTCTGAAGCGCTACCTGCAATGGTAAGACCCTGAACAGGATGAACTATGCTCCCGTTCTCAATCCAGAAGCCACTCGCCCCACCACTGTAGTTACCATTAACGGGGTTTATACCATAACCCGTAACACCTGTCAGCAATAGACCACGGGGAGTATTGGCAATGATATCCCCGGCCTTGTGCGGACCTGCCTTTATGTAAAGGTTATGTGTTCCTATACCGGGCAGGCTGGTAAAGCCTCCGCGTGAAGCATTCCCTGTACTCTCAACCCCGGCCCTTAGTGCCGCCTGTGTGTTATATAAAAACCCCCTAAGAACTCCGTTTTCTACAAGTACCCTGGTGGCAGTGGGGACACCTTCGCCGTCAAACGGTCTGCTTCCAAGCCCTCTTGGCCGGAGTCCGTCATCCACAATGCTCAGCAGCTCACTTGCAAATCTTTCATCCATCATCTCCTGCAGGAAGCTTGCCCCCTGCAGCACCCTTTCACCGTTTATTGCAGTTATAATACCTCCAACAAGCGATCGTGCCACGGTAGGATCAAAGATTACAGCAGCTCTCTGTGTCCTCACCATCACGGGATCGAGCATATCATATGCCTTTTTCGCGGCTTCTTTACCGATCTTGTCAAGTGGCTCCAGGTCATTAAAAAAGCGTCTTGAACAAAATTCACTGCCGGTATGCCGCTGATCACCCTTTTCCGCAACCACACTGGCACCAACCGCACATGAAGAGGCTCTGTATGTTTTAAGAAGACCTTTTGAGTTTGCAATAATAACCTCCGACTCGCCTTCTCCGAAAGATGCACCAGAACTATGGGTGATGCGTTCATCCTCCATGGCAAGGGCTTCAACCTCGAGCGCCATGTCGATCTTCCTGTCCATAGGCACTTCGCCAATCTGCCGGTCAAAAAGTCCTTCCACTTCAGAATGTTCGCTTTCACCAGGCAGGGCATTGTACTCTTCAGGTGTGGTAAGCTTTGCAAAGGCAATTGCCCGCTCGAGGGTCCGGGTGAGTGAGCGGTCGCTGAAATCGTTACAGTGGCTGAAGCCCATACCGCCCTCAACAATCACACGGAAACCAACACCTCCGGCAGCGGCTTCCTGAACAGTTTCAATATCTCCGTTCCTTACCCTTACAGAAAGGTTGCGGCTGTTTTGAATATATACCTCGACCTCATTGGCACCCATTCTTCGTCCCCGGCCTACAAGCCTGTCGGCTAAATCTTTATAATCCATATCTGAGTTTTTTTCTGTTTGCTGATTAAGATAAAACCTGCATCACCTATCCCCTGCTGCCACCTACGTTGATACCCCTGATACGGAGTGTAGGCTGGCCGGCTGTAACCTCAGCCATCTGGCCTTTACCGCATATTCCCGGACCAAAATCCAGATCATTGCCGACTGCATCAATATTGGAGATAACTCCCATGCACGAACCTATAAGTGTCGCCCCCTTGATTGGATTGGTTTTCCTGCCATTTTCTATAATATAGGCCTCACGGCATGTGAAGTTGAAGATGCCCGTAACGGGGTTCACACTGCCTCCGCTGAGGCTTTGAACGTATATCCCTGAGCGTGTGTCGGCAAGTATGTCTTCGGGTGTATCATTTCCGGGTTCGATGAATGTATTCGTCATCCTGGGGATGGGATAGTTGCGGAAAGACTCCCTCCGGCCATTTCCCGTGCGTTCAAGGCCAAGCTGTTTTGCACTCAGAACGTCAGTCATATAGCCCTTTAAAACTCCCTTTTCAATAAGCACATTCCGCTGAGCCTGTGTGCCTTCATCGTCAAAATTGATGGTACCCCTTAAGTTTGGTAATGTACCGTCGTCAACCATGGTGAATACATCAGTTGCAACCTTCTGCCCTACCTTGCCAGTAAATGCACCTATACCCCTGGCAATATTGTCTGCCTCCAGCGGATGACCAACGGCCTCGTGTATCAGAACGCCTCCCCAGCCATTCTCCATTACCACATCCATTGTACCTGCAGGTGCATCTTCAGCCTGCAGCATATCTACAGACTCCCGGGCAGCCCGGCGGGCAACAGATTCAGGTGTTTCTTTTTCAAAGAGCTCAAAGCCGCTGTGCCCGCTTATTCTCTCCCGCGACATATGCCTGTTGCGGCCATCATCACTCATGGTTTCCACTATAAAAAACAGCAGCGGAAGCTCATCCCTCAGGTAAACACCCTCACTGTTGGCAATAACCCTGCTTCGGACCTGGTCATTATATTCAATCAGTGCCATACGTATCCGTGGGTCATAATCAAGTGCCGCCTGGTTTGCACGTTCCATAACCTCAATCCTTGCTTCATCTGCAATATACTCCAAAGGCTGTTCCACAGTAACGAATGATTCCCGCTCTCCTTTTTCGATATTAACCGGGGTTATAACAGATGAATTGCGGGCTACATAAGATGCCACTTCGGCCGCACGCATCAGGTTCTCTTCGGTTACCTCCTCGGTATAGGCATAGCCCGTTTTGTCTCCTGAGATAACACGTACCCCCGCACCCTGGCTTATCCCGTATAGGCCGCTCCTGAACCTCGACTCCTCCATCACTATCTGACGGGAGTTCCGGCTTTCGATATAAACGTCGGCAAAATCACCACCATTCTGCAGTGCCCTTGCAATAACCCTGTCAAGACAATCCTTTTCCATGTCCAGGCCGGGCCCTGTGCCTGTTTCAGGTCCGCTGCATGATACCATATGGGTTAGCAACGGAGGGGTAACGGCCAGTGCTATACCGCTCTTGAGGCCAATTTCAAGGAACCTCCTGCGGGGCATCTGCCTCGCGGAATTACTTCTTAAGTTCATAAAAAAAATGTTTTGATTATATCTCCTTTTCGGATTTTGGCTGATTAAGGGCTAAATTATAAATATTTTTTTAAACCCCTGCCACGGACAATAACTATCGCCAGAAATTTTATCTTTGTGAAGTTAAGAGCATTACTTTTTTAAAACCCCATAGCTAATGAGCAAACTGGATGCAAAATTACTTATCATAGATGATGACGAGGATGTGCTGCTGGCAGCAAAACTCTTTCTGAAGCAACATATAAAAGTGGTGCATACCGACCCTGACCCCAACAATATTCCAATGTTGCTCAAGAATGAGAATTACGATATGATGCTGCTGGACATGAATTTTTCACGGGATGCAACCAGCGGCAAGGAAGGTTTTTACTGGCTCAACAAGATACTTGAGATCGACCCGGCCATTGCGGTAGTGCTAATCACTGCCTACGGAGACATAGAGCTGGCTGTTCAGGGAGTAAAGGAGGGGGCGACAAACTTTCTGCTCAAACCCTGGGATAACAAAAAGCTGCTTGCTACCATTACCACAACACTTGAAGCACAGAGATCAAGGAAGGAGCTGCAGGATCTTCGCTCAAAGCAAAAGTTTCTGATAGAACAGGGCGACCAGCCATACAGCCATATTATCGGGGAGTCTGAACCCATGCTTAAAGTTCTGAACCTGGTGCAAAAAGTTGCCACCACTGATGCCAACGTGCTCATACTGGGGGAGAACGGCACCGGGAAGGAGGTGATCGCCAGGGCGCTCCACAGGGCATCAGGCAGGAAAGACGATGTGTTTATAAGTGTTGACCTTGGGGCTATCAGCGAAACCCTTTTCGAGAGCGAATTGTTTGGTTACAAAAAGGGAGCTTTCACCGATGCAAAGGAGGACAGGCCCGGCCGATTTGAAGCTGCCAACAAGGGAACAATATTCCTTGATGAGATAGGGAACTTAAGCCTCCAGTTGCAGTCAAAGCTACTTAGCGTGCTGCAGAACCGCAAAGTTGTCAGGCTTGGATCGGTCAAGGAGATCCCTGTTGATGTAAGACTTATATGTGCGACAAATATGCCTCTTTACCAGATGGTTGAAGAGGGCAAGTTCCGCCAGGACCTGCTTTACAGGATAAATACGGTAGAAGTTAATCTGCCCCCGCTCAGGGAGAGGAAAGAAGACATACCCCTGCTTGTAAATCATTTCCTGGAAATTTACTGCAAGAAGTACAAGATGCCCAATAAACGCATGCATACAAATACCCTGAAGCGCCTTGAAAAACATCACTGGCCCGGAAACATACGCGAACTGCAGCATGCTGTTGAAAGGGCTGTTATAATGAGCGATTCCAACACACTCCAGCCAAACGACTTTTTCATATCACAGCAGGCAGATAAACCCGGGGAAGATATTACGGAAAATGCAACCAACCTGGAAGCAACTGAAAAGATGCTTATCCGGAAAGTTATAGACAAGCATGGAGGAAACATAAGCAAGGCGGCCAAAGAGCTTGGTATTACAAGGGCTTCACTCTACAGACGAATAGAAAAATATGAGCTTTAGGAACTTCCGCTTGAATTTGGTCGGCAGGTTGCTGCTGATCATAATTTCCCTGGTGGCCCTGATTTCGATCATACAGAAACCGGAGTTCATTATCAGCTCCATAATACTTTCGCTGGCCATAATTCTGCAGATCGCCGCTCTGGTAAGATATGTGGAAAGGACAAACCGTAAACTCTCTGTCTTTTTTGATTCAATAAGACACAGTGACTTCTCCTCCTCCTTCTCAGACAAAGGCCTGGGCAAGAGCTTTGATGAGCTCAACAGGGCCTTCAACGAAGTTATCGCTGAATTTCAGAAGACCAGGGCAGCCAAGGAGGAGCACTTCAATTATCTGCAGACCGTGGTTCAGCATGTGAGCAATGCCATTATTGTATACAAAAAGGACGGTTCGGTAAACATGGTCAACAATGCCTTCAAAAGGATGTTCAGGGCAAGTAACCTGAGATATATTGATGAACTTGAAAAGGTAGATGCCAACCTTTCTGAACTGCTTCAGAATATCAGGGCAGGCGACAGTGAACTGCTCAAGGTTTTTCACGACAACGAGCTTTTGCAGCTTTCAATAAGGGCAACTGAATTCCGCATGCAGGGCGATGATTTTGTACTGGTTTCTTTACAGAACATCCACACCGAACTTGAGGCCAAGGAGATGGATTCATGGCAGAAACTAATACGGGTGCTCACACACGAAATAATGAATTCAATCACACCGATAGTGTCATTGTCTTCGACCGTTAAAGGATTGCTCATAGACGAAGAGAGTGTAATGCTGCGGAAGGAGATTGATGAGGAAGATATTGAGAGTGCCCAAAGTGCCCTCAACACTATTGAAAAGAGGAGCCAGGGCCTGTTGAATTTCGTTCAGGTTTACCGTAACCTGACCCGCATACCCAAGCCAAGCTTCCGCCACTTCGAAATCTGCGAACTCTTCAACACCATAGAAAACCTGCTCATGCCCAAGATTGCAGAGAGAAACATCAGCTGCAGCTACCGTATAATACCCCCGGGGCTTAAACTTACAGCAGACCCTGATCTTATTGAACAGGTAATCATAAACCTGGTTATAAACTCCATACATGCCGTTCAGGAAGCCGAAAACCCAAAAATAGAGGTGCTGGCAACAGCGGAAAGCCCCAGCAAGGTAAATATATCGGTAACAGATAACGGCCATGGTATAAAGCCCGATAACCTAGAACAGATATTCGTGCCCTTTTTTACCTCAAAAAAGGAGGGCTCCGGAATTGGCCTGAGCCTGGCCCGTGAAATAATGCGGCTTCACAAGGGAAATATCACGGTAAAATCCCGGCCTGGTGCAGAGACCAGGTTCACCCTCCACTTTTAGTTCTGTCTTTCTAAAGTTTTTTACTGGTGTTCGCTGGCGAACGCCTGGTGTTTAATTGTGGACACCTTCTTGCCGGAACCCAACTCCCATTCATGCTTTAAGCTCTTGCTAAACAGCCTGTTCCGGCCGGTGGCATGTTTTTGGATCACTATGGGCAGGCATAAAAAACAATGAACTATTATGAAAAAAGGGCTGAAAGAAAAGATTATCAGGGTTTTTATCCAAATTATCACACTACATGCCATCCTGCTCGTATCATCAGTTGCATCTGCACAAAGCTCATGGAGCCTGCAGGACTGCATAGACCATGCACTTGAAAACAACCTGGATATAAGGCAACAGAAGTTAAACGAAGAGAGGGCGGCAGAAAATGTGTTGCAGAGCTATTCAATGACACTTCCGACCTTATCGGCAGGAACAAGTTATGGTTTAAACTTCGGGCGGAGCATCGATGAGGTAACAAATGAGTTCTTTACAGAACGCATAGCTTCCCAGAGGCTGATGGCAACCAGCAGTTTTCATCTGTTTGCCGGCTTCAGGACAATAAACAATATCAGGCTTAACCTGGCACGCCAAACGGCATTGAGATATGATACAGAAAGCCTGGAGAACGACCTTATCCTTACAATTGCCAATGCTTATCTTCAGATCCTCTATTTTGAGGATATGGTTGAGGCTGCACGGCAACAGGTTGAAATATCTACTCAGCAGGTTGAGCGGACACGGGCGCTATTTGAAGGCGGCACCGTGTCAAGGGGTGATCTGTTGGAGGTTGAGGCCATGGCAGCAGAGGAGGAGGTGAGGCTAACCAGCATGACAAACAACCTTAAGCTCTCATATCTTGAGCTGATCTACCTGCTGGAACTTGACCCGGATAAAGAGTTCGCAATAATGAAACCACCCCTGGATGTCGAGGACGCACAATTAATGCACGACCCTGATGTTATTGTGGAGAAGGCCCTTAATACAGAGCCTTCTGTAAGTGCTGCAAGAGAAAGGATATCTGTGGCGGAAAACGGACTGGCAGTTACAAGGGGACAGCGCTGGCCGACGCTTACACTTAATACTGCACTGGGGACAGCATATTCTGAAGCATATAAGAGAATGGCTGAAAACAATAACATCAACACCCTTGCAGCAGGCATCAATGGCATGAGTCCCGACCCTGGCACGATTAAGAACGGAGGCATGCCCGATCTTGAAATAGTACCCTACAGCGAACAGCTTTCAGAAAACTACTACCGCTCCATTCAGCTATCACTAAGTATACCTATATTCAACCATTTTAGTGCCCGTAACAATATCCAGCATGCACGCATAGATTTGGAGCAGGCCAGGATTGACCATGAAAGAACGAGGAATAATCTCAGCCGGGTGGTTTACCAGGCACATGCTGACGCCGTAGCAGCCTTCCAGGACTATGTGAGCAACCAGAAAGCACTGGATGCCGCACAAGAGTCTTTCCAGTATTCCGAGCAGGGTTTTGCTCTTGGTCTGGTAAGCCCCCTTGAGTACAATGAAGCACGTACACGGCTAAACAGGGCAGAAATAAACGCCATACAGTCAATGTATGAATTTGTTTTCAAGACCAAGATACTGGAGTTTTACCAGGGTGAGGGTTTCGTTCTTTAACCGGCCAGGAAACTGACCACTTCCTGCAGGAACTCCCTGGGCTTTTCAGCATGCAGCCAGTGGCTTGCCCCTTCAATTGTTCTAACGGATGACCGGGGAAAGATCTTCTTTATCAGGTCAATGTCATCATCAGGAATATAGTCTGATCTGCCACCCCTTAAAAACAGCACCTCTTTTTTAAAAGTAGTGTCATGGCTGACGGGAGAGAACACCTCATCAAGATTATCCCTTACTGCCTCAAGGTTAATACGCCAGCCAAGGCTGCTTTTGTCTTTCCGGTAAAGGTTCTTCTGAAGAAACATTCTCAGGCGATCATTCTCAACTATTCCGGCAAGAGCTTTTGCAACCTCCCTGCGGCTGCCGTAATTTTCCACTCCGATTTCCAGCAGTGAATCAATAATGGTGGTGTGCGCACTTCCATGACTGCTCTTTGCAGGACTAATGTCGGCTACGATAAGACCATCAGTGAGTTCAGGATAATCGAGGCTGAACTGCATAGCGGTTTTACCCCCCATTGAGTGCCCCAGCAAATATGAGCTGCCCACACCACGTGCATCCATAAACTCAAACAGGTCATCAACCATTGCAGTATAATTGAACACTTTACTGTGCCCCGACCTTCCGTGGTTTCTCTGGTCCGGTGCCAGCACATAAAACCCTTTATCTGCAAGCAACCTGGCAATGCTCATCCAGTTGTCAGACATGCCGAATAATCCGTGCAGTATGATCAGGGTTTTATCGCCCGGCTTCCCAAAATCCCTGTAAAACAGCTCCATGGTCTCAGTCTTTTGTTCCGTCAAGACATCTCAGGTATAGCTGTATCGTGTTCTGGAGTCCGAAATAGAGGGCATCAGATATCAGTGCATGCCCGATAGATACTTCCATGATATGTGGCACCTCCTTAACGAAATACCTCAGGTTATCAAGGTTCAGGTCATGGCCTGCATTTATTCCCAGGCCTGCCTCATTAGCAACTTCGGCTGCCCTGACAAAGGGAGCAACGGCTCCGGCCTGGTCAGCCGGGAAAAGGGCGGCATACGGTTCTGTATATAGTTCAACCCGGTCGGTACCTGTATCAGCCGCACGCATTATCATTTCCGGGTCGGTTTCGATGAAGACAGAAGTCCTTATCCCGTGCGACTTAAGCTCAGAAGTAACATCCAGAAGCAGTTCACGGTGTTTGACGGTATTCCAGCCAGCACTCGATGTAATTGCATCTGGCGGATCCGGCACAAGAGTTACCTGATCGGGCTTCACTCTGATTACCAGATCCAGAAACTTCCTTGAAGGGTAACCCTCTATGTTAAACTCTGTAGTTACAACCTGTTTCAGGTCAATCACGTCCTTATACCTGATATGTCTTTCGTCGGGACGGGGATGTACAGTGATGCCCTGCGCACCAAATCGCTCACAGTCGACCGCTGCCTTAATAACGTCCGGGATATTTCCACCGCGAGCATTGCGTATGGTGGCAATCTTATTGATATTTACACTTAATCGCACCATGATGATCTGTTTTTCGACAAAGCTATGAATAATTTTCAATCAGTCAGCTTCCGGAAATATCAGCTGGCAGGGCTTAAGAAGTATTTAATGCAGGCCTGCTTCCCTGGAAAAAAGCCTGGTTATTAAAAGTGTAAAAATTATTATCTTCACAAAAAAAACCAAACCGGAAAATGCGTGCAAAGGATCTGATAAGCAGCCTTCTAATGCCCCTGAAACCAACAGATTCAGCCAGTCTTGCACTGAACTGGATGGAGGACATCGGAGTGATTCACCTGCCGGTAGTGGACAACGGAAATTATATCGGGATCATAAAAAACTCCGACATATACAGCCTTGATAACACTGAACAGCCCCTGGAAAAGCTAAAGCTTCCTTTTATCAGGCCTTATGTATTTAATGACCAGCATTTTTTCGAGGTTCTGCGTCTTGCAGCTACAGAAAATCTTACAGTAGTACCCGTACTTGACCATCACAACATCTATAAAGGAAGCATCACCCAGTCTGAGATAATTCAGACGATGGCTAATTATACTTCGGTTACACAGCCAGGGGGTATAATAGTGCTTGAGCTGAACTCCAACCAGTATTCACTCGGGGAGATAGCCCGTATAATAGAGGGCAACGATGCCAAGGTCCTGAGTGTTGCCGTAACATCACCTGCAAACAGCAGCAAACTTGAAATAACGGTCAAGGTTAACGTAATGGACCTTTCCTCCATAATGCAGACATTTAACCGCTACGATTACATAGTAAAGGCATCTTTTGCAGAGGAAAGCCGGTATGACGCACTTCTGAACGAAAGATACGAGTCTCTGATGAAGTTCCTTGATACCTAAGCAAAGCTAAAAGATGAGCAAACATATTCTGAATCTTCTCATCTTAGTGTTACTCCAAACCGGGATCACCCCTTCATTATTATTTTCAACGGACAGTTCATTTGTTATTATTGGCTCCGTTGATTTAAGTGGCAACCGGCTTACCCGCAGCCGCACGATTATTCGGGAGCTCCCGTTCCAGGTGGGAGACTCATTGCCTGCCGGCAGGCTGGCAAAGGTTGTTGAGGAGGGACGATCAAACTTAATGAATACCGGCCTTTTCAATTTCGTGGATGCAGAAATAAATGATACAAATTTCCCGTCGGTGGTAATCAGCTACTCCTTTGTGGAGCGCTGGAACATATGGCCTTTGCCGGTAATTGAACTAAACGAACCAAACCTCAACCAGTGGCTCAAAGACCCCTCTTTTTCAACAATTAATTACGGTTTTCGCCTGCTGCTATCAAACATTGGAGGATACAATGAAAGAGTGCGTATACTTGCCAAGGCAGGCAATGTTCAAAGCCTTGACATATCTATGCAAACACCCTATTTTGGCAAGGGACTGGAGTTCAGGGCAGGAATTCGGTACAGCCTCGACAGGTCTGAGTCCAGGGCTTATGCAACCCAAGACAATGAGCAGGTATTTGTAAGAACTCCGGGCAGCTTCATATCAAGAGAGTACATTTTCGGCCTGAATCTGGACTACAGGCCGGGTCTGTACAGTATTCACAGGGTAAGCACAAGATACAACTACAACAACTATGCTGACACTCTTATGTCGCTCAACCCACGCTTCGGCCCCGGAGGCATGAACCGCTTCTCATTTTTCATGCTCGGATATACCTTCCTTCACGACAGGCGGGATATTGCCACCTACCCTCTTGACGGTTACATGGTTGAAGCAGGCATAGAGCGCAAAGGCCTGAATTTTTTGGGCGACTCCGATATGGACGTTACAACACTAACTGGGGGATTCAGGTATTACAGACCCCTGGGGTCGGGTTGGTATTCAGCTTACAGTATAAAAACAAGGTGGAGCGAGGGGACAACCCTGTCTTATTTCGATCAGGAAGGGCTAGGATACAGCAGTTCAATAATAAGGGGATATGAAAATAAAATAGTTGACGGATACAAGTACCTGATATTAAAAGGCAATATAAAATACAACATCCTGCCCGAAAGAAGATCTGAAATAAGTTTCATACCAAGCAAAAAATTCTCGCTTATCCACTATGCCCTTTATTTAAACTTTTTCATTGATATGGGAATAATGGCCGACAGGCATTTTGCCGAAAACAACCCCCTTGCCAACAAGGTACTTGCAGGGTCCGGATTCGGCATAGACCTGCACACATATTACGACCTGGTTTTACGCACTGAACTGACCCTAAACAGGCACGGCAGCCCTGGCCTGTTTTTTCATCTGCTGGCACCTATTTAGGAAAAAACTTTTATCTTTAGGCCCTTTGCAATCCAGCTTATTAAGGCAAAAAAACCAACAATATGAAAACCAGACCCAGATTATCCTTTTGGCATATTTGGAATATGAGCTTCGGCTTCCTGGGGATACAGTTTGGCTTCGCTCTCCAGAATGCCAATGTAAGCCGAATCTTTGAAACCCTTGGAGCACAGGTCGAAGCTATACCCATACTATGGATTGCCGCACCTGTTACGGGCCTTATTGTACAGCCCATAGTGGGTTATATGAGCGATAACACCTGGACCCGTCTCGGCCGGAGACGTCCATTTTTCCTTCTCGGGGCAATTGGTGCATCCATTGCCCTTATACTGCTCCCCACCGCACCGCTTTTATGGATAGCAGTAGGTATATTCTGGATACTTGGTGCAAGCATAGACATGTGCATGGAACCTTTCAGGGCTTTCGTAGGTGATATGCTGCCACCCGATCAGCGTAACAAGGGTTTTGCGATGCAGAGCTTCTTTATTGGTACGGGATCAGTAGTTGCATCCATGCTGCCATGGTTCCTCACAAATATGCTGGGTGTAGCCAATATTGCCCCCGAGGGGCAGGTGCCGCCCTCAGTACGTATAGCTTTCCTGATCGGGGGACTCGTGTTCTTTCTGGCTGTATTGTGGACTGTTCTCAGGACAAGGGAATACACTCCTGAACAGCTGAAGGAGTTTGAAGAGCTGGAGAAAGGCAGGGAAAGGGTAGCGCGCGACCACAAGGCAGGTGAACTCCTGCCCTACACACGCTTCAGTAATCCTTCATTGCTGTGGGTCTTGCTGGGAGCTGTACTTACCTTTCTTGTATACCGCTTTGAATTCATCAGGAGTGACCTGTACATACTCACTGTGGGGTTTATACTATTCGGCATAATACAATTTATTGCAGGTAAGCTGATAAAGCTTGGCAAAACCTCAAACGGATTTGTAACGGTAATCAACGACCTGTTTCGGATGCCCCGCACAATGGGGCAGCTGGCCGTCGTACAGTTCTTTTCCTGGGTCGGCCTGTTTACTCTCTGGACGTTCGGCACACCCGGAATAACAAGCCACCACTACGACATGAAGCTTTATCCGGCTCATGTGGAAACGCTTGTTGAAACTGCCGACAGGATGGAGGCAGAACCTGACCCGGCCTGGGAGAGGCGGCTGCCGGCCATACGCGAAGACCTTGATATGTATGAGGAAGCTGTTGCCGAAGGAGCTGATGAGGTGGTTTCCTCGATGCGGGTTGTAAGGTTTTTTCAGCAACATGCCGACAGGATAGACCTCCCCGCGGAGGCAAGGGAAAGGCTGCTCCATATAGACAGGGAATATAATACGGGAGCCAACTGGGTCGGTGTCTCATTTGCAGTCTATAACGGTTTTGCCGCCCTGATAGCTTTTCTGCTGCCTGTGATTGCCGCCAGGACAAACAGAAGGTATACTCATGCAATGGCACTGCTGCTGGGTTCGGCCGGATACCTGAGTGTTCTTTTAGTACCCAATCCAAACTGGATAGTACTTTCCATGCTCGGTGTAGGTGTTGCCTGGGCAAGCATACTTGCAATGCCCTATGCAATTCTTACCGGGTCTTTGCCCTCGCACAAAATGGGCACATATATGGGTCTGTTTAATATATTTATTGTGGTGCCACAGATAGTTGCCGCATCCATACTGGGGTCATTCATCAGTATAATCGCTCCCGGACAGCCAATATACGGCCTGGTATTCGGAGGGGTATCGCTAGCCATTGCTGCAGTGATGATGATAATTGTAGTACACGATCCGGATGAAAAGTTAATAAAGAAAACCATAGAGGCACTGGAAAAAGGCGAACAATAGTAGTCCGGAAGATGTTTAAGAAGAAATAAAGCAGTTGATTGCTTGGAAATTATAATTTACATATGGAAAGAAGCAGCGGCATATTACTCCACATAACCTCACTGCCCGGCAAATACGGAATCGGCACAATGGGCAGGGAGGCCCGAAGCTTCATTGACTTCCTGGTAGATTCAGGCCAGAAGCTTTGGCAGATATTACCATTGGGCCATACCGGATATGGAGATTCTCCCTATCAGTGTTTTTCTGCCTTCGCCGGGAATCCACTTATAATCGACCTTGAGAAGCTTCAGGAGCAGGGGTTGCTCAAGCCGGAAGATCTTCCGGATAACGAGGGTTTCCCAGAAGATGCCGTAGATTATGGTAAAGTGTTCGCATATAAATACACACTTCTTGAGAAAGCATGGCAGAACTTTCAAAAAGCAGATGATCACGGGCTGAAGCAGCAGTACGGAACTTTCTGCACAGGAAACCAGTGGTGGCTGGATGATTATGCTTTTTTTATGGCCCTAAAAATACATCACGGGGGTATAGCCTGGACGCAATGGGAAAAAGACATAAAAATGCGGGAACCGGATGCAGTTGAAAAATACCGTAACTTGCTGGCAGGCAAGATCGACTTTTACCGTTTCCTGCAGTTTGTGTTCTATCACCAGTGGCTTGAACTTAAATCATACGCAAACATAAACAACATCAAAATCATTGGCGACCTGCCCCTCTACGTTGCTTTTGACAGTGCCGATGCATGGGCAAACCCGGATATCTTTGATTTTGACGAAACCCTTACCCCAAGGACAGTTGCAGGGGTTCCGCCGGATTATTTCAGTGAAACAGGGCAGATGTGGGGAAATCCCATATACGACTGGAAACGCCTTGAAGAACAAGGCTTTCGCTGGTGGATTGAGAGAATAAAGGCGAACTTCCTGCTTTATGATATACTGAGGATAGACCATTTCCGTGGGCTCGCCGCTTACTGGTCGATCCCATACGGAGAGGAAACTGCGATCAACGGCAAATGGATTGAGGCGCCCGGCAGGGCAATGCTGCGGGCTGTTTACGACAGTCTGGGTGAAAAGCCAATCATTGCAGAGAACCTTGGGGTTATTACACCCGATGTTGAACAGCTGAGAGAGGAGTTCAGCATGCCCGGGATGAAAATACTGCAGTTCGCATTCGACTCCGGAGAGGACAATGATTTCATCCCCCATACATACGAAAAGAACAGCGTCGTATATACCGGCACACACGACAATAACACAACGGAAGGCTGGTTCAGGCACAGCCCCGAAGAAGACAGGCAACTGATGCGGGAATATTTCTGCCTGGATGAGAATAATCCTTCATGGTCATTTATACGCCTGGCATGGTCAACAGTGTCAAATATAGCAATTGCCCCGATGCAGGACATCCTGGGGCTTGGTGAAGAGGCAAGGATGAATTTTCCTGGCAAATCCCCTGGTTTCTGGAAGTGGCGGTACAGAAGCGATATGCTTACCGGAAATCATGCAGATGACCTCAGGAGGATAACACGTATATACGGAAGGCTGTAAGCCGTTTGGATTTATTGAAAAAATACCGGAAAATGAAGCAAATTGATATTCTCAGGGAAACAGCTGACAAACTGAAAAACTTCAGAGAGAAGAAACACCTGCTTGTGGGCTTCGACGGGTTTGTCGATGAGATAATACACGTAGTTGACAAACGCAGGAACAAAGAGGAGTACGACCGTATTAGCGACATAACGGCCTTTTCCGAAAGAATAGCTTCAGTGGCAGGTCTGAGTGCAAATATAGAGCTGGTTCCCATCCAGACCAAGCTTGGCGGGAACGGCCCCATAATGGCCAACAGCATAATTGCACAGGGGCAGGATGTAACTTATATAGGAGCAATCGGGAACCCATATATTGACCCTGTATTCAAACCCTTTGCCGACAGCTGCCGCAGGGTAATATCCCTGACAGACCCGGGGCATACCGATGCCCTGGAGTTTTATGACGGCAAGATAATGCTTGGCAAAATGAACAACCTGGTCGATGTCAATATTGACAACCTGCTCCTGGAGGCTGGTGATGAAGGGCTAAAAAGCATATTGTCAGAGGTTGACATGGTAGCTTTCACAAACTGGACCATGCTCGCAAACCTCAATGGTATAATTGAGTATTTCGGCCGGCTGATGAAAACATCTGAAAATAAACCTTCGGTTTTTATCGATCTTGCCGACCCCAGGAAAAGAACCAGCAAGGATATAGAAAAGGTGCTTGAGATAATTTCGGAGCTGCCTGCCGACACGATACTGGGCATGAATATGAGCGAATCCGGAATTATTACAGAAGTGCTTGGAATAAAAGCCGGAGAGGCATTGGACAGGGCTGATGCGATTCGCAAAAAGCTTGGCATCAGCTGTGTAGTTGTCCATCCTGTAAATGGTGCTGCAGTTGCACACGAGAAGGAGTCGCTATGGATCGACGGCCCATATACCAAAGAACCTGAGTTAACTACAGGGGCAGGCGACAACTTTAATGCAGGCTTCTGTAATGCATGGCTGGCTGGTTTTGAACCCGGTCAGTGCCTTGTAACTGGAGTATGCACATCGGGCTTTTACGTCCGCAATGCCAAGTCCCCATCCCAGGATGAACTGTTTGGGTTTATGCAAAAGTGGCATGAATCAGGCTGCGGCAATATCTGACCCTCCCGGCCTTGAAAAAGCGTTCATAAACGTATAAACAGTGTTCGTCTGCGTACACTAATCTTTTCGTTTTTCATACTGTTGTTTCTGTATTGTCTTGTTTTTTAGGGGTTTATACTTTTTGGCACGCCTTTCGATATATAAAAGGCAAATACAGATAATAAAAACAAAAAAAATAAACCCTCTGAATCATGAAAACAAGAATCATTATCACAGCCGCAGCCATTATTTTTAGCATCAGCCTTGCAAACGCAGGATCAAAACAAAGCACCCTCACATTCCGCGATTCATTCGGCAGAGTTTTAACCATGCCGATGATGGCAGAAGAAACACCTGACAGCACACCATTTGACACAAAGGCAGAATTCAGCCGCATCCTCTCAGACAGGTCACAAAGCGTGTTCGACATCTCGGCCCTTATAAAAGCTGAAGAGGAGGAAGAACTCCCGTTCGACCTTGACCAGGTACTGAAGAACACCAAGTAACACTCATCATATAAAGCTCTCTTTTTTATCTTCTCATTGTTTTGGTTTCCGGGTTTTTTGCAGGCAGGCAAAAAGCCCGGTTTTTTACATGCAGTTTTGTGCCAATTGTAATTTCTGGTGTACCTTTGCGCAACAGCCTGCGAAGATGCCGTACCTGACTGACAATATTAACCTGCCAAGAATCCCAAGATGGCCATTACTGCCCGTGATGATGGCAGCATTTTCAATTATTCACGGCTGTGCGAACGTTGTTGCCCCAACCGGGGGGCCGAGGGATGAAGATCCGCCTGTTGTGGTAAGGAGTACTCCGCCAAACTTTTCCACCAACTTCAGTGGCGGGGAGATCAGGGTTTTCTTTGATGAATTCGTTCAGCTTCAGAACATCCGTCAGCAGCTCCTTGTATCACCACCACTTGAACAAACCCCCGAGGTAAATATACGAGGCCGGTCGATAGTAATGGAGATAGAAGAAGAGCTCCGGGAGAACACCACCTATAACCTCTTTTTCGGTGATGCAATTCGGGATATAACCGAAGGAAATGCAATCCCGAATTACCAGTTCGTGTTCTCAACCGGCGATTATGTTGATTCACTTTCATTGGGCGGACGGGTCATAAACGCATTTGACCATTCGGCAGAAGAAAGCGTATATGTTATGTTGTACGATAATGTGTACGACTCGGTACCTTATCTCGAAAGGCCTGTTTACCTGGCCAAGACCGACACAGAAGGGCGTTTTACCATAACAAATATGTCAGAGGGGGAATACCTTATATTCGCCCTGGAGGATCTTAACAGCAATTTCAGGTATGACCTTCCGGAAGAAAGGATAGCATTTCTGGATTCACTGGTAAGTCCGGAATATGTACCGGAGATTACTTACGGGGAAATTGTTGATGATGAAGAGATTTACGAAGGCCCTGAACAGGAGGATCCGGCCGAGATACCGGGCCATTTGGAGCATACACTTTATATGTTCCAGGAAAGGGATACCGTTCAAAGGCTTATTTCGTCCGAGCTTACAAAACAGGGGCTTATTACCTTTGCATTCAGGCAACCGTTCGATTCCGCACACGTAAGGGAGATCCGTCAGCCGATGGATGAAGGTTGGTACATTCCGGAGTACAGCACCGGCAAGGACACTTTGAAAATATGGTTTGCCGCCCCCGGACTCGACTCACTCTTTCTTGAGGTACTTGACCGGGATATGGTACTTGACACTGTTGCACGCTCAACAAGGCTCCGCCGGACCAGGGAGGGCCGGGATGAAGAGACCCTGACCCACCTGGAAATAACGACCAATTTTCGTAATGCCAGGGCTGTTCCGTTTTTCAGGCCCCTTGTTATAAGGAGCGAGAATCCTATTGAAACAATCGACCCGGCCAGGATCAATCTGCTGATACACGACAGCATACCTCTTGAAACAGGCTTTGATTTTACAAGTCACGTCAGACGGAACCTTGAAATAAGCCCGCCGCTGGAAGAAGGGACCACATACTATCTGGAGATACTTCCGGAAGCCTTCACTGATATTTTCGGGCTTACAAACGACACCCTCAGCAGCAGATTTACAACCACTACACCTGAACAATACGGAAACATAATTCTGGACATACAACTGCCAAATAACGACAACCAGTACATACTTCAGCTGCTTGACCGCGACCAGAGAGTAATTCAGCAAAAGATCACAGAAGATAACGGAAGGCATACATTCCGGCACCTTTCTCCTCGCACATACAAGATCCGCCTGATAGAGGATATCAACCGCAACGGCAGGTGGGACACCGGCAACTACCTCAGGGGCATTCAGCCCGAACCGGTTTATATGTTTGAAGAGGATATCCAGATAAGAGAAAACTGGGATGTCGAAATGCCGTGGGCTCCGGGAGGGTAATTTGTTTGTTGTTTTTCTGGGCAGCCGGCATCACGTACATTATTATTTTTCATATATTTGCGGGCATATTCACAGGTAAGTTTTTTGTATAGCAACAACTTGCTAATATATTAACAACTCTCTTGGGGGAATCCCCAAAATAAAACAATACTAATTATTATGAGTATCTCCCACATAGAACACATAGGCATAGCTGTTAAAGACCTTGAAGAGTCAATCCGTTTCTATGAAGATAAGCTTGGCCTTAAGTGCTACTCAATTGAAGAAGTTGAAGAGCAGAAGGTGAAAACAGCCTTCTTTATGGTCGGACAAACCAAGGTGGAACTCCTGGAATCAACAGATCCGGAAGGCCCGATCGGCAAGTTTATTGAAAAGAAAGGAGAAGGGGTTCACCATATAGCTTTTGCAGTTGATAACATAGAAGAGTCGCTGAAGGATCTCACGGAAAAAGAAGTAAGGCTTATTGACAAGTCGCCCAGAAAGGGTGCCGAAGGCCTTGACATTGCATTCCTGCACCCGAAATCCACACACGGCGTGCTGATGGAACTGTGCCAGAACAAGAATAAGTAGTTTTATAGCTATAAAATATTAAAGACCTTTCCCTATGGCATTTGAAGACAAAATAAAGGAGTTGCTGCAAAAACGCGAACTGGCCAAGCTGGGGGGCGGGCAGAAGCGTATTGATGCCCAGCACCAGAAAGGTAAGCTGACGGCGCGTGAGCGGATTGAGTTATTGCTTGATGATGGCAGCTTCGAAGAATTCGGCATGTTTGTGACCCACAGGTGCACCGAGTTCGGGCTTGAAAAAAAACAGTTTTACTCTGACGGTGTTGTAACCGGCTATGGGACAATTGACGGAAGGGTCGTTTATGTTTTCGCCCAGGACTTCACTGTGTTCGGAGGCTCGCTGTCGCTTGCATATGCTGAGAAGATCTGCAAAATAATGGACAAGGCACTGAAAATAGGGGCACCCGTTATAGGGCTAAATGACAGTGGAGGTGCCAGAATACAGGAAGGGGTGAACAGCCTTGCAGGGTATGCAGAGATATTCCAGAAAAACATCATGGCTTCTGGTGTAATACCCCAGATAAGCGGAATATTCGGGCCGTGTGCCGGAGGTGCGGTATATTCACCTGCGCTGACAGATTTCACTATAATGACAAAAGAGAACAGCTATATGTTCCTGACTGGTCCGAAGGTTGTCAAGACCGTTACCGGAGAAGATGTAACAGAGCAGGAGCTCGGCGGGGCGATGACCCACGGAACAAAATCCGGTGTGGCACATTTTATTGCTGACGACGAAAGGGAGGGGATACTTCTTATAAGAAAACTGCTCAGCTTTCTGCCCCAGAACAACCTTGAAGAACCACCACTTGAACCAAGCGATGACCCGATAGACCGCCTTGAGGATGAACTCAACACGATAATACCTGAAAACCCCAATAAACCTTACAATGTCAAGGATATAGTCTACTCAGTGGTTGACAACAGTGAATTCCTTGAGGTACAACGAACCTATGCCCCCAACATTGTTACTGGTTTTGCCCGCTTTAACGGTATGTCTGTAGGAATAGTTGCCAACCAGCCCAACTATCTGGCAGGTGTGCTGGATATAAATGCATCCCGGAAGGCAGCCCGCTTTGTTCGCTTCTGCGATGCCTTCAATATTCCGCTGGTAACATTTGTTGATGTGCCGGGCTTCCTGCCTGGTACAACCCAGGAGTATGGCGGTATAATAATTCACGGAGCCAAGCTGCTTTTTGCATATGGTGAGGCTACTGTTCCAAAGGTCACGGTAATACTCCGAAAGGCCTATGGAGGTGCTTATTGTGTAATGAGCTCCAAGCACCTAAGGGGAGATATTAACTATGCCTGGCCGATGGCAGAGATCGCAGTGATGGGGCCGAAGGGAGCCACTGAGGTTTTGCGTAACAAGGAGATCCGGGCAATTGAAGGCGAAGAGGAGAAGGCAGAGTACATAGCCGGACAAGAGGCAGATTATGTGAAAAAGTTTGCCACCCCGTATAATGCGGCAAAATACGGTTATATAGATGATGTTATAGAACCCAGGAACACCCGTTTCCGTGTGATAAGGGCGCTTCAGTCACTTGCAACAAAAAAGGACGTAAACCCGCCAAAAAAGCACACCAATATACCGCTTTAGAAACACGCCGAAACAAATAACGATATGATCACTAAAGGAATCTTAATTGCACTGTCACCTGCGGGGCAAACGACCGATGACACGTTCTTCGCCCACGACCCTTACGGATTTGTGATGGCCATTCTGGGGATGGGTATAGTCTTTACTATCCTGTTGTTGCTTTATATAGTGTTTACCAATACCCCAAAACTTTTCACCCATAATTTCCGGCAGCAGTTCAGGGACCTTTTCAGCAGGAAAAAGGGTGAGGTTCAGCAGGAAGTTACCTTACCGGCAGAGCCCGAACAGGATCTGACAGGAGAAGTAAACGCAGCAATTGCCGCAGCGATACACCTGTACAGGTCAGAATTGCATGATTTTGAAGACACAGTACTTACAATGAAGAAAGTGTCAAGAACATATTCGCCATGGAGCTCAAAAATATACGGACTCCGAAACCTTAACCAGCAATGAAGAAATACAAGTTCACCATACACGGCAATGAATATGATGTCCACATAAAGAATGTGGAAGACAACATCATCGAATTGGAGGTAAATGGCTCTGTCTATGAAGTGGAGGTAGACAAGGTCATTCAGCCGGCAAAGACTCCGAAGCTTGTCCGCTCAAGGGTTGTACCCCCGGCAGAAGCAAGGCCGGAGGAGGGAACAGGTATAAGGACTCCGGCACAACCCACAGGCAAGATCAGCTCACCCCTGCCGGGTACTGTACTGAACATACTTGTAAGGGAGGGGGATACGGTTAAGGTTGGTCAGAAGCTAATGGTGCTTGAGGCCATGAAAATGGAGAACAATATCGACTCAGATAAGGACGGAAAGGTGATATCAATTCCGGTAAGACCCGGACAATCTGTAATGGAAGGCGACACCTTAATAGAAATAGGAGAATAGTCAGGCATGGATACGGGTTTTTTCAGTTTCATATATGAACAACTTGTTGAATTTGCAGGACATACTGCATTTTCAAATCTTACCTGGGGCCATTTGGTAATGATAGCGGTAGGCCTGTTTTTTATAAACCTGGCGATCACCAAGCATTATGAGCCACTGCTGCTAATCCCCATCGGTTTTGGTATAATAATAGGCAATATTCCATTCGACCTTGATGCTGATCTGAGGATAGGCATATACGAAGAAGGCAGTGTGCTTAATATGCTCTATTTCGGGGTACAGAGGGGCCTTTACCCGCCAATAATATTTCTCGGGATCGGGGCAATGACGGATTTTTCTTCACTGCTGTCGAAACCACGCCTTGTACTCCTTGGGGCTGCAGCACAATTCGGCATATTCGCAGCCTACTCATTCTCCCTCTATCTTGGTTTTGATCCGGCACAGGCCGGGGCAATAGCTATCATTGGAGGTGCTGACGGCCCTACAGCCATATTCCTGTCTTCAAAACTTGCACCTGAATTCATCGGGCCGATCGCCATTGCCGCCTATTCATACATGGCACTCGTACCTGTGATCCAGCCACCGATCATGAAGCTGCTTACCACAAAAAAGGAGAGGGTGATAAGGATGAAGCCCCCAAGAGCGGTTCCCAAGCAGGAGAAGATTATATTTCCCATTATCGGGATTCTGCTTACTACATTCATTATGCCAACGGCACTACCCCTGCTGGGGATGCTTTTCTTCGGCAACCTTCTTAAGGAGAGCGGTGTTACCAACCGACTGGCCGAAACAGCAAGAACCTCCCTTGTAGATATAGTGACCATATTCCTTGGTCTTACAGTTGGCGCTTCCACACAGGCAACCGTTTTCCTTACCAGGGAATCGCTTATGATCTTCGGGCTTGGGGCTGCTGCATTCGCCATTGCAACCTTTAGCGGGGTTATTTTTGCCAAGGTAATGAACTACTTCTCCCCTGCCGGCGACAAGATAAATCCCCTGATCGGAAACTCGGGTGTTTCGGCAGTACCCGACAGCGCCAGGGTGTCGCAGCATATAGGGCTTGAATATGACAAGACAAACCACCTTCTTATGCATGCGATGGCAGCAAACGTATCGGGGGTAATAGGAAGCGCTATAGCTGCAGGTATTCTGCTGAGCTTTTTAGGTTAGGCGGCCACTTTTCTCATTCCCTGTAATAGACGTGGTAGTCCCACGGGGCAAGTGTCAGCTCAAGCCCCTCATTGAGGATTACTGACTCTTCTGAGAACAACTCTGTATAATCGCCAGTGAATTCACTGCCCGAAAAGCTCACCTCAAGGTTTTCGGCAGAAAGGTTAAGTACTGTAAACACCTTATGACCTTCATTCTCCCTTACAAATGAAAAAACTTTCTCATCCTGGTCGGTGTTGACCCTGATCATCTCACCTCCGAAGTCACCGTTTCTTAGTGCTTTGTTGTTTGACTTGAGGCCCAGCAACTTTTTATAAAAGTCATGGTATTTGTAGTCGCCCCAGTCTATCTGATCCTTTTCAAAGAACTCCAGCATGCGGTTAAAGCCGGCCTCCTGTCCGGAGTATACAAGCACGGTGCCGGGTATGGTTACCGTAAAAACGGCAAAAGCTTCAACACCATCACCCATACGGTCAAACTCTGTGCCCGCCCAGGAGTTTTCATCATGGTTGGTAATAAAATACATCTTGTATGACCCGTAAGGGAAACCTCCTGCATCATCCTCAAAGAAATACTCATCTATAGCAGAGACATCTAGCTCTCCCTGAGCCACACTGTTCATCATATGGTGAAGGCTCCACCCGTAACCTGCATTGAATGCGTGTTCATGCAGTTCAGGTGTCTCAGCTTCAGCAAGCATGAATACCGGCCTGATCTGTTCGAGCTCCTGCCTCGCCCTGTTCCAGAACTCAACAGGCACCATATAGGCAACATCACACCTGAAGCCGTCAATTCCGATCTCCCTTACCCAAAAACTCATCTCCTCTATCATGGCATCCCAGAGTTCCTCATTTCCGTAATCCAGTTGAATGACATCCGACCAGTCATCTACCGGCGGGAAAAAATTGCCGTCATCATCTGTTTCATAAAATTCCGGATTGCCAATAGTCCAGTAATGATCCCAGGCAGTGTGGTTCGCCACCCAGTCAAGTATTACATACATTCCCATTTCGTGGGCCTGGTCAACCAATTGCTTGAATTCAGCCATGGTGCCGAATTCCGGGTTCGTGGCAGTATAGTCCCTGATAGAGTAATAGCTGCCGAGAGCTCCCTTGCGTTCCTCCTCTCCAATAGGCTGTAAAGGCATGAACCATAGTATATCTGTCCCCATATCCCGGAGGCGTTCAAGATGCTGCGCGAAAGCTTCAAATGTTCCTTCGGGTGTATACTGCCTTACATTTACCTCGTAAATGTTTGCACTTATACTCCACTCCGGGTGGTTAACATTGCTAACGGGCCTTACAGCAGCATCTTCATCTTTTTCGGGCTGCTGCCCGCATGACAGGATCAACAAAAAAACAAAGGCCGTTATCAGGATCCTTTGCAAGGTTGAAAAATGTTGGTTAAGAGTTTTTGTTCTCATATCTTTATGTTTTTAATTATCCTCCTCTATTCTGCCATAATCTAACGGTATCTTAAGGCAGTCTGAAATCCCGTTACGGTTATATGCCCATATCCTGACAGTGCTGTTCTCATAGGTGGCTGCATCATGAGGAACCCTGAACCGGAAGACCCCTTCACTTATATCCGATACATATTCAGCAGGCAGCCTGTGGTTTTCCCACAATATGAATATCTCCTCAGCATTGTTTTCAATGCTTACATCAATAACATCACGCCTTTGTCCGGAAGTCATCAGCCAGGGCTTAAGGCTTTCGTTTATTGTACCTACCTCAAGCAGCGAATACTCCCTTCCGCTTTCAGGGTCAACCAAGGAAGGCCTGGATGGATCAGTTATCTCCCTGCCATTGGCTATCAAACGGTACCTGTAAGTACCGTGTTCCAGCTCCAGCATTGTCTGCCAAACCCCATCAATCATGTTCAGCGGAACAGTACCTGAGCTTTCACCGGTTACCTCGCCGGTAACAGAAACCCGGGTGTAGCGGGTATCTCCCGGAGGGTCAAAAATAAACGCAACCCTTTCAATATTGCCTCTTTTTACCAACAGACTGTAAGGTTTTCCTTTTATCCAGACTTTGACCTCCGACAAAAGCGGCACAAAATTGGATCGTGAAACTATATTCAGCCTGTATCTGTCGTCCAGTTTACACTCCAGGCGGTCTGTCCCGGTAACAGAGTCAACCGAACTTACCCACCGGTATAGAAAGTGGTCCGACAAACTTAATACAGCGGTGTCGCCCCTTAACCTGACAGGCTCGAAAAGACCCCTGTTGTGTGTATCGCCCCCAAATAGCGTTTCAGGCTCCTGGCTGCATGAAACAGCAAAAAAGGCAAACGCCAGTGCAGCGACAACACCTGAATATTTATATTTTCTTTTTCCGGATAATTTGAAATTTGTAAACAAAAAAACCTCTCGCATTGCAATCCTTTTAATCTGAAATAAAACCCTGATTAATAATCCTACCTCACCACCTGAATACGTTCTGTGTGAACACCCGTGCTGCTTTCTATCCTTATGAAATAGATTCCCGGGTGAAGGCCGGAAACATTGAGCTGAACCTCGTCAACTCCCCCGGCAGCATTAAGGACAGTCCTGCCTACAAGGTCAATCATGCTGACACCCCTGATCTCATGGGAAGACTGTACACTTACATAATTCCTGGCGGGATTGGGGAACACCCTTATCCTGCCATCGTCCCCGGCTTCAATATTCTGCCTTGTATCCAGCGGTATACCGTGATCCGGAAACTCCTCGCTTGAGTACATACGATATTCGCCAGGCTGCAGATTTATTGACTGATTAACATCAGTAACTTCAAGTTGCCCGCGGCCGAAAAATTCATGCCATGTACCGCTTTTTTGAAAACCCGGAGAAACTTCGCCCGGCTGGACCCCGAAGTTGCCAACGATTATTACATTGTTATCCGGATGGTTGAGGTGTATGCGTTTCATCTGTCCGTCAAGATCGAGTGAGTAATCGGTTGTACGGAAAACGTCATGTTCCTGTTTAAGATTTGCAAGCATTGAGTATACATCATAAAGCCTTCGTCTTCGCCAGTCGTCAAAATAATCCCAGCGAACCGGTTTTGGGTCAGTGCGGCAGTCGTTGTCTATCGTGCCGTCCTGGCAGTGATTGATGGAGTAGTCATAGCCAAGCTCACCGAATTGCCAGATCATTTTCGGTCCTGGTATGGGTAAGTAGAACGCGGCTGCAAGCTCGGCCCTTTTCAGGGCTGTTGTAAGATCCCTTACATTATGCTGCGGGTTCGTGGAGTTTCCAAAGGTTATGTTCTTGTAAACAATGCGTTCCTCGTCATGGCTCTCCATATAACCTACAAGGTGGGGATCATCCCATCCCCTCCCCCTGTAAGATATCATTTCAAAGTTGCTTTCATCCAGCCAGCCCATGGAGGCCTCCTGGTAGCTGTATGTTATATTTCCCCACAACAACATACCGTAATCCGAGAGCTCCCTCTCCTCGTTGTTGGTGGTAAAATGTTCAAGGATAACATAGGCATCAGGGTTAACCTCCCAAACTTCATCCGCAATACGCTTCAGATTTGCTATCCTTGCTTCATCATAGTTCCAGCCCTGGCCACCTGTTTGCTCATTTGTAAAGCCTTTTGTAAAGTCAAAACGGTAGCCGTCAATATTGAATTCGGTCAACCAGTACTGTACCACACGCCTGAAAAACTCCTTGCTGTATTCACTATCCTGATCAAAGGTCTGAAACCAGCACCAGGGCTCATGGGGGCAGGTTTCCAAATACCAGGGGTTCTCGGGCAAGGGGCGTGACAGGGATTGGTCGAAGTACATCTGAACATATGGTGCAAGATCATCGCTGTGGTTCAAGACAATATCCAGCACTACCGCCATCCCACGTTCGTGTGCGGCGTCAATGAATTTCTTGTAATCTTCACGCGTTCCGTAAGCTTTATCGGTTGCAAAATACGTTACAGGATTGTACCCCCAGGATATATTTCCTCCAAACTGGTTTACGGGCATCAGCTGGATCACATTAACACCGAGATTTTCCAGGTAATCGAGGCTGTCCATCACGGTTTTTATGGCACTTGTTTCAACAAAATCACGTATCAGAAGCTCGTATATGACCATATCTTCAGGCGCAGGTGGTGTGAAGTTCTCCGTCTGCCATTCATATGGTTGCCTGCCGGGATGCATAATACTTACCAGTCCCTCTGTCCTGCCTTCGGGGTACTCTTTCAGGTCAGGGTAGTTGAACTCGCTTATCCACCTGTCGTTCCAGGGATCCAGCACCTTATGTGTATAAGTGTCAGCAATACGGAGCTCCCCGTCAATGTAGTACTGAAAACCATACTCCCTGCCGGTCTCCAGACCCTCAAGAGTCAGCCAAAAGTGCTCACCCCCCGGAGTCCTGTACATAAGGTATTCTTCTGATACCGACCAGTCATTCATATCCCCGATAACGAAGACAAATTCCTTGAGTGCCGGGGGGTCATTTAATACAAGGGTAACAGTATTGTCATCAATATAGTTAATGCCGTTTATCACACCTTCGGGGAGTGGCTGCACAGTTACCTCTTCCTGCATTACATATACGGATACCTCTGCCGATTCTGTATCTCCCTCAGCACCATGCGCAGTCACTTCTATATGCAACTCCCCGGGTTGATCAGTGTAATACTCATAAACAAGATCCTGTTCTGCGGTAGAAAGAATATGCTGATTGTTAATTTCAAGGGAGATGGTTTCAGCCTCGGTGGCGGCAGCGTCAATAATCACAGTATCCCCCATCCTGTATACAGGCTGCATGCCCCTTGGGGAGAACAACACTATCCTCAGTCCGGGTTCCACTACCTGAACAAAAAGATCCTCAGTTTGCGGGGGGCTCTCCTGTTCCTCTCCCCTGAAGACAAAGTGCATCCCGTCTATTTCAACATTTGCCGGCAAATCGTAGAACTCCCTGATACTGGGTGTGATCTCGAGTTTATAATAGTCGTCATCAATGCGGGTAAGCTGCGGCTGAACTTCGTTTTCTCCCCATTCACCAATAACATGCTGCCACGTGGCACCATCTTTTATTGAAACACCGGTGTGCGCGTATACGTCTCCGGTGTAGCCAGCCATACCGCCCCCGCCTCCGGTAGCATCAAAATAGATGGTCACGGGAGCTCCGGCAGTTGGCAGCCTCGGTTCTGTCGTTATTTGTCCAATTGTCTGGTTGAAGAAAAGAACAAAAATGAAAAGATATGTTGTAACTATTGTTTTTTTCATAACAGGTCGTAATTGATTA
>SLKR01000035.1 GCA_007134525.1 Bacteroidales bacterium
ATCCTTTCCGGTAATAAAAACTCCTGCCGGGAGCATCTCACTGCTTATTTGTTTTTCATTCAGCATATTGACAGCTTTATTAACAAAGTTAATATTAATTATGTAAACTATTTATTAACAATAGTGTTAACTTAAATTTTTCCTACAAGTTATATGTAATCACTAAGCTCTGGTAACAAGAAAATTACACTTTTTGGTACAGTATTGGGGTGTTTATAGCTGTTTAATAATTATAAAACCATCAGAAAAATGAGAAAAGAAATTTTATTTGGAATAGGCGGATTGATAATCGGAATATTACTTACAGGCTTGCTGGCATATAAAAGCGCACCGGGAATGATGCTCAAGGAGGCTGAAAGCAATTACGGTTTTCAGGAATCAGTGGAAGTTTTTACCCGTACCGCTGAGGATATGGGCTGGTCAATCCCCACTGTACACGACATGAAGGCCACAATGGACAACTTTGGATACGATGTAAGGAATGCAAAGGTGTTTGAGCTGTGCCACCCGGACCACGCATACAGGATACTTGAGTTGGACGATGAGCGAATAGTTTCTTCCATGATGCCCTGCAGGGTTTCCATATATGAGAAATCTGACGGCAAAACCTATGTTTCATGGATGAACACTTCAATGATGGGTAATATGATGGGTGGCGTTATTGCCGAAGTAATGGGAGTTGCATCAAGCGAGAGTGAGGCTATGATATCATCGGTTACCGGCCGTTGAATTGATTTATTTTTCATATATTTAAAAAATAAGTCACTCACACACCATGTACAGAAAAATTACATCAACTCTCACCCTTGTTCTTTTAAGCTATACCATATTTGCCCAATTAAGCCTGGACGGCCAGCTTAGGCCAAGAGCCGAATTCAGGGATGGTTACCGGATGCTGCCTTCAGAAGGCGAAAAACCGGCAGCACATATAAACCAGCGAACACGACTGTCGCTTTCATACGCATTTGAAAGGGTCAGTACAAGGGTGTCCGTTCAGGATTTAAGACTATGGGGAGAGCATATGACAACCGGCACCAGGCCCTCATTCGGCCTTTATGAGGCCTGGCTCAGGCTAGAGCTTTCGGAAAGGCTGAGCGTTCAGGCGGGCAGACAGGAGCTGAGATATGACAACCAGAGGCTGATGGCGGTTAATGACTGGGCACTGAGTGCCCGAAGCCATGATGCGTTAGTCTTCAGATATGAAACTGAAGGTGGTTCTGCCCTCCATATTGGCGGGGCATTCAACCAGAGTCAGGACAGGCTGTTTGGAACTGAATACGCTCTTAACAATTACAAAACACTGAATTACATCTGGTATAATACCAGTATATCACCTGCCCTGGACGCCTCTTTCCATTTTATAGCCGATGGTTATCAAAATCCGGCTGACCCGCAGGAGCTAAACATCAGGGCCACCTGGGCATCCTATCTGGTTATGGGAAATGGCAGGCTGCAGTTACGCTTTTACCCTGCCTACCAGCATGGAAGGACTCGTCACGGTGAGGAGATCTCAGCCTGGTATTTAATGGGAGAGGCAGTCACACCAATTACTGAGAGGTGGAACACCACCCTGGGTGTCGAGATATTCTCAGGTACAGATCACCTTGACACCAACAGGGAAAAGTTCAATGCATTTGATGACCTTTACGGAGTTGGTCACGGACGCAACGGTTATATGGATTATTTTACGAGTTTACCCGGTCACACAAGACTTGCCGGGCTGATAAATCCATATTTAAGAAACTCATTCAGATTGTCTGGGTCTACAAACCTCTCAGCTGACCTGCACCTTTTCTTCCTCCAGAACAATTATCCTGATCCCGCCGACAACCTGGAGCCCATTGACAAATATCTCGGAACTGAGTTAGATCTGGTTCTTAACCACAGGTTCAACGAAATTACCCAGATCATCTTCGGCTATTCGGTAATGTTTGGATCTGAGAGCATGGAAGTCATAAAGGGAGGCAGCAGCGATGAATTTGCCCACTGGGCTTTCTTAATGGTACGTTTATCTCCGAAATTCCTTTAGTATATTATGGATCTTCTGATAAAAAACGGCATAATAGTAAATGCAGACCAGGAGATTGCAGCCGACATTCATATCCGAAACGGGCTCATACACAAAATTAAGAAGGATATCCGGCTTGACAAGGGCGACAGCGCCGAAGTTATTGATGCATACAGGACGTTTGTAATGCCCGGAGGGATCGACCCCCATGTACACATGCACCTGCCAGGGATTACAGGCCATTCGTCAGACGATTTTGTTTCGGGAAGCAGGGCAGCCCTCCTTGGCGGTACCACTACCATAATAGATTTTGTAACCCCTGAAAGAGGCGAAAGCATAAGGGATGCACTACTGGCCAGGATGGATGAAGCATTTGACTGCAATACAGACTACAGTTTCCATATAAGCCCTGTGGAATGGAATGATTTCACAGCCCGGCATATCGAAGATTGCATAAACAAAGGTTTCACCTCTTTCAAAATATATATGGCCTATAAAAACAGTATAGGCCTTGAGGATGACGCAATTGAAAAGGTAATGGAGGTTGTGGCAGGTATGGGGGGCCTTGTATGCATGCATTGCGAAACGGAAGGTGAGATAGAACAGCTAAGAAGAGATTTTGCAGATTCAGGCAAGTTGTCACCCATTTCACATGCCCTTTCAAGACCCCCGCATACTGAGAGTGCTGCAGTAAAAAGGGCAATAGAGCTGGCTGAGAAGACATCCTGCCCCCTCTATATTGTACATGTGTCAACCGCAGAGTCGGTTAACCTAATAAAGAAGGCACATAAAAGAGGGTTGAAAATAATGGCTGAGGTTTGCCCCCACCACCTTTTACTGGACATCTCCCTATACGATTCAGTATTCGAAAAGGCTGCATCATATGTATTAAGCCCGCCGCTGAGATCTGCAGAACACCGTGAAGCTCTCTGGAGGGGTATCCAGGATGGAGCCATAGAGTCGGTTGCTACAGACCACTGCCCTTTTTTTATGTCGCAAAAAATGAATGGGATTGCTGACTTCCGTAAGATCCCAATGGGGGCTGGAGGTGTCGAACACCGCCTGCAGCTGCTGTACACCTTCGGTGTGCTCAAAGGCCTTTTAGGTATAAGGGACTTTGTGGGAGTCTGCTCAGCAAATCCTGCCAGCATATTTGGACTTTACCCCCGCAAGGGAGTTATAAGAGAAGGATCGGATGCCGATGTGATAATATGGGATCCAAGTGCGGAGAACAGGATAACGGCCCGGAAGCACCACCAAAACAGTGATATTAACATCTACGAAGGGATGAAGACGCGGGGACAGGCAAGAACAGTCATCCTGGGCGGACAGGTTGTTGCAAGAGACGGTAAACTGACCGGGACATCCCGCGGACAATTACTCAGACGCTGATTCAGCTATTATACCAGATTGGCAAATCCCATAAATGCAAGCGCAAGTATTCCGGCTACTACCAGAGCAGCGGGAGCTCCCCGCATACCCTTTGGTACATCGACCAGATCAAGGTGTTCGCGTATACCGGCAAAAATAATTATCGTAAGTGCAAAGCCCAGTGCATTACCAATAGCAAATACCACGGCTTCAAGCAGATTAAAGCCATAATCCTCCCTTACTGCAAGTATGGTAACTCCAAGAATCGCGCAATTGGTAACAATAAGGGGGAGGAATATACCCAGTGCCTGGTAAAGTGCAGGACTGACCTTTTTGAGTATTATCTCCACCATCTGAACCAGTGAAGCGACTACGAGTATATATGATATTGTCTGAAGATACTCTATATTAAGCGGAACCAGGATATAGTTGAATATCAAAAAGGTTACCAGAGTTGCCAGGGTCATTACAAACATAACCGCTCCTGACATCCCTACAGATGTCGGTACCTTTGCAGATACCCCAAGGTAGGGGCATATTCCCAGGAATTGTGCCAGAACAATATTATTGACAAAAACTGCCCCGATTATTATTATGATATATTCCATGGTTATGCTGTTTTATCAAGTTTCTTTTTTACAATATTATTAAGAGCCACAAGGTATCCCAGCCCTATAAAAGCTCCGGGCGCAAGTACAAATACCAGCATTCCGTCGCCCGGGAATAAAGACAATCCGAAAAACTCTCCGGCCCCGAGTATCTCCCGCAGCCCGCCAAGCAGGGTCAGTGCAAATGCAAAACCAAGCCCCATCCCCAATCCGTCAATAATGGCGCTAAAAGTATCGTTCTTGCTTGCAAATGCCTCGGCACGCCCCATAACAAGGCAGTTAACAACTATAAGGGGAATAAACAACCCCAGCGAATCAAAAAGCGCCGGCAGGTATGCCTCCATTACCAACTGGGTTATAGTAACAAAGGAGGCAATGACAACAATAAATGAAGGTATTCTGACCTTTGCGGGTATCAGGTTTTTTATCAGTGAAACCACGATGTTTGAGGAAACCAGGACAAAAGTAGTGGCCAGCCCCATTCCCAGGCCGTTGAAGGCCGAGGTAGTTACTCCGAGTGCAGGGCAGAGACCCAGTAACAGCACTAATACCGGGTTTTCCCTAATAAATCCCTTGGAAAAGTTCTGTAATTGTCCCATTTTACTCTTCTTCTTTATTGATTATTTCCTGTTTGTTGGCCTCAAATGTCAAATATGCCCTTTCAATTGCATCGCAATATGCCCTTGCAGTTATTGTAGCAGCAGTAATTGCATCAATATCCCCGCCATCCTGCCTTACCCTGAGCGCCTGTTCTGAAGGGTCAAAGCCCCTGAACTGGTCACTCCAGTCAGACTTCCCCTTTTCAATTTTATCGCCAAGGCCAGGAGTTTCTGCATGTTCAAGATGTACCACATCAATTATCTCTCCATCCGGGGTAAGTCCAACCATGGCACGGATAACACCGCTGTAGCCCATCCCTGTATAAGTAGAAACGGCAACACCAATTAGATTACCATTATCGAAGGCCAGGTTAAACTCAAGGGAGTCGCTCCCGGACGGGGGCATCAGCTTTTTCGACACCAACCGGTCAAACGCGGGAAGTACCATCCCGATTGCCTCCTGGCGTGCAGCCTCCCTCGACCTTTCTATCGGCTCCTTGGTAAGGTTGTAAACTGTTGCAAGCGTAAATGACGCAGCCGCCGCAACAATTATAAGCGTCAGAACCATATTAAAGAAGGTGGATTCTCTTTTAGCCATTTTTTATCTCCTCCCCAAATCTTTTAGGTTTAAAACCACGGTTAATCAGTGGCACAAAAGCATTCATGATCAGTATGGAAAAAGCAACACCTTCGGGGTATGCTCCAAAAAGCCTTATTATAACAGTTAGCAGGCCACACCCGATACCGAAAATTATCATTCCTGTTTTTGACATAGGGCTCGTAGCATAATCAGTTGCCATATATATGGCTCCCAGCATAAGGCCACCTGCCATGAGGTGGAACAGAGGATCAGGGTATACTTCCGGATTAACCATCCAGAATATTGCTGACAGTATAGCTGCTGTACCCAGGTAAGATACAGGTATATGCCAGGAAATTATCCTTCTGGCCAGCATATACAATCCTCCCAGAATTATGGCTAATGCGGAGACCTCACCAACCGACCCGCCCATATTGCCAAGCATCATATTTGCATAGTCGGGTATCTGGGGCATCAGCTCTGATACCTTCTCACCCTGATCGACCCCGCCTTTCAGAAAAGTAAGCGGCGTGGGCCCGGTAACTGCATCGGCCAGGCGTGTACTGAAAGCTGACGGTTCGGGGTAAGTGGTCATCTGCACAGGGAATGATATCATCAGGAATACCCTGCCTACAAGGGCCGGGTTAAAAGGGTTTTTCCCAAGGCCTCCGAATGTCATCTTTCCCATCCCGATTGCAACCGCCGCACCAATCACAACTATTCCCAGCGGCAGGTTTGCCGGAACATTAAACGCAAGCAAAACCCCGGTGATAATGGCTGAACCGTCAAATATCGTCATGGGCCCCCTTATCAGGTATTTCTGGATAAGGAACTCAAAGGCCATGCAGGAAACCACTGCAGTAAGCGTAACCAGTATGGCGGCAAGTCCGAAGAAATAGAATGACACCAGCATCGCCGGTATCAGGGAAAAGACCACTCCATACATGATCCTGCTTACCGAATGGTCAGCATGAAAATGCGGGGAACCCGAAACGGTTAAAACTTTCATATCTGTCAATATTTTCTCTTGTTCGTATTGCTGCGGATCTAATGCGATCTCTCCCTTATCATAATTCCTACACGGTTCTTTCCGACCCTTATATAGTCAAGCAGCGGCTTGCCCGAAGGGCAGATGTACAGGCAGGAGCCACACTCCATACAGTCCATTATCCTCTCCATCTCGCAATCCTCAAATCTTTGTTTCTCAGCAAGCGCAGAAAGCAGATAAGGTTCAAGCCCCATTGGGCAAACTGTCAGGCACCTTGCACACCTGATGCAATTCTGTTCAGCAGGCCTGCGGCTCTCTGAACCCGGAAAAGCAAGTATACCTGAAGTACCCTTGGTCACGGGAACACTGATGTCATTAAGAGCCTTTCCCATCATCGGACCTCCGTTAACAACCTTGGAGGTATCTTCCGGAAGCCCGCCCGCTGCTTCAATAAGCTCAGAAACCGGAGTGCCTATACGGACCATGAAGTTGGAGGGCTTTCTGACCGAATCACCGCTTACCGTTACTACCCTCTCAACCAGTGGCTTGTTTTTCTGTACAGCTTCATAAACTGCGAAGGCGGTACCGACATTATGGACAACACAGCCTACTTCTATAGGCAACTTCCCGGACGGGACCTCCCTTCCAACAACTGCCTTTATGAGTTGTTTTTCTGCACCCTGCGGATATTTTACCTTCAGGGGCTGAACCTCTATTCCCTCATACTCCCGTGCTATTTCCGAAAGGTTATTAATCGCATCGGGTTTGTTATTCTCAATGCCGATAATCGCCCTTCCAACTCCGAGGGCCTTCATCTGTATACTTATACCTGCCATTATTTCATTCCCCTTTTCAAGCATCAGGCGGTGGTCTGCAGTAAGGCAGGGTTCACACTCAACTCCGTTTATTATGAGGTATTCTGCCTTTTTGCCCTTGGGGACCTTAAGTTTTACATGAGAAGGGAAAGTTGCCCCTCCCAGGCCTACCACTCCACAATCCTTAACCCTGCTGACTATTTCCTCAGGACTCATCTGGCAATCCCTCACAAATGCCTCGTCCCTGTCGACTCCTTCAGCCCACTCATCACCCTCAACATTAATTATGATTGCCTGTTTACGGTAACCGCTGGTGTCCGGAACGCCATCAACTTTTGCAACTGTACCGGATACCGAAGAGTGTATGTTTGCTGATATAAATGACTCACCCCTGGCTATAATCTGGCCGGCAAGAACCTTATCGCCCTTTGCCACAACCGGGACAGCCGGTGCCCCAAGGTGCTGCGAAAGCAGTATGGAAACCGTTTTGGGAGGATCAAGCCGCACTATGGGCTGTTTTTCTGCGAGCTTTTTTTCTGGAGGATGAACACCTCCTATGACAAAAGTCTTCAATTGATGCATATGTTTTTGTTAAACATTTTTTTCCTGCTTATCAGTATCCGCAGGCTTTTTCTTCCGTACAGGAAAATTGAGCTCATGAATGGCATTGGTGGGGCATACAGGTGCACATTTGCGGCACAGGGTACATTTATTGTAGTCGATGTATGCCAGGTTATTCTCCATGGTAATGGCTTCAAACCTGCATTCCTTTACACAGCGGCCGCATCCGATACAGGCAACCTTACAGTTTTTACGGGCCACACCTCCTTTTTCACGGTTAATGCAGGATACGAAAATGCGGCGGTTTTTCTTGCCCTTTTTCCTCATCTCAATTATATCCCTGGGGCAGGCCTTAACGCAAGCACCACAGGCAACGCACTTTTCATCCAGAATCACGGGGAGGCCGCTTTCCGGATCCATGTACATCGCATCAAAATCGCATGCCCTGACGCAATCACCACAGCCAAGGCAGCCAAATGGGCAACCGCCTTCACCGGAAAACAGGCTGTGAGCGAATGTACAAGTCATTGCACTGTCGTACTGGACTTTTGGTGGAGCAAATTCCCTTGTGCCATTGCACCGCAGAACTGCAACCATGGGCGTCTGCTCACCAGCTTCCCATCCCATAGCCTCAGCTATCTGCTGCATTACATCACTACCACCGGGCGGGCAGTTAAAACCCTCCAGGCTCTCATCCTTTACGATGGCTTCGGCAAGGGCACGGCATCCAGCAAGACCGCAGCCTCCGCAATTGGCTCCGGGCAACAGACCTTCCACAATGTCAATCCTGGGATCTTCTATTACCCTGAATTTCTGTGCCACCATAAAGAGTATAATTGCGGCAACGCCGCCTATAGCACCAAGTGAAACAACAGAAAACAAGGTTATTTCATTGAATAATTCGTTCACTGCTCAAGGTTTTGTTAGTGAATGAAGAAGTTAGGTATTTCAAAAATACAGATGTTGTTAAATATAAATCATTCAACACTGGGCAAAAATAGAAAACATAATGAAATAGACACCCCCGGCCAGGGCTTTTTTAAGTGCTGAAAAGCAACTGTTTATCAATTAATAATTTTTTAAAAAAGGCATCTAAAAATAAGGTGCTATCATTCAGCCAATTGCAACCTTGTTTAGAAATACTCTAAATTTTGATGGTTAATTTACCCGGGGAAAGTCAGCAATCAGCAGGGTCAGGAACTCTTGGAGCCAGGTTTGATATAGAAGCGGAATCTCTCTCTAAGGCTTCCCCTGTTACGGTAAAGCAGGTAATAGTATGGTACAATAAGCAAAATTGCTGTCAGTGCCGACAAGGCCTCATCGCCTGATATAAGGTGCATCAGGAACAAACCGGAAACCATTATCAGGAATGGCAGTATATACCCCAGGAACAGCGCCCTGTAGCCAAGAGAAGTGTCGAGCATGATATCCACCTGCTGACCCGGGGAAAAATCTTCAGATCTGCCGGATTTCACCTCAATGATCCTGCCCTCAGATTCAACCATGCCGCAATAGCTTTTTGCCTGGCAGTTACCACATGATGACCTGGACTCTATTCTTACAAGTACCATGTTGCCTTCCTGGCTTTCCACCACACCGGGGTGGCAAATATTCTGAACTTTTCTGCCCCTCATTGCAGCACAAATCTACTAATAAATATGTTAATATGCTTA
>SLKR01000078.1 GCA_007134525.1 Bacteroidales bacterium
ATTGCACCATTCCAGGCATTCTGGGTAAGGGCAACAGATTCCGGCCCGGAATTCAGCATGAATAACAATGTAAAGACAACAAATGGTGTTTTTGCCCAGAAATCCGCTCCTGTTGCGCAGAATAAAACCCAGGATGCAGTTGTCATACCACTAAGCCTGAAAGCCTCAGGTCTGCAGACAACCTCCTATATTGCATTTTCAGAAAGCGGGAAAAAAGGGGAAGACCCTTATGACGGGTACCGGCTTGAGCCACTCAGCGACACCTGGCTTAAACTATACACCACTACAACACACCACAACAAACCCCTGGTGATAAACAATCTCCCGGACGAAACTGATGACAAGCTCCGTATACCATTATATGTGGGAGGACAAACAGAGGGAATACCCCTTTCCGGCTCCTTTACACTTGAATGGTCCCTGCCCGGTGTGTGGGCACAGGAGCACACTATAATCCTTATGGATCATCAGCAGGAAAAGGCAATATCCATGAATAACAACAGTTCATACAAGTTTGAGCATTACAGCCACAATGCCAGCAAAAGCATTGCGGGAAGCTCCTCAGTAGTGCTACCTGACAGGATAGTGGCACAGCTTGATGACCCTGTGGCAAAATCCGGGACTGACCCAAACCGCTTCACTATTGTGATCAGGCCCGGTCAGAACATTGATGAAGAAACAGTATATTCACCCGATACACCGGCACTCCTGCCACCTTATCCAAACCCGGCAACCTCATATATAAACATTGAGTTCAGCCTTCCGGAAGACAACAGGGTTCTGGTAGAGGTTTACGACCTGCAGGGAAGGCGGGTTGCAACCCTGGCCGACAGGTATTTTGAAGCAGGGCACAACAGCCTGGGTGCATGGTCTGCCCCATCACTAAGGGGCGGGGTTTATATAATAACCCTCACTACCCCCTCACACAAGGACCATAAAAAGATCACCGTTATAAAATAGGCCCTATCACTTTTTATCTAAAAGTGAAGATATCACTCCTCAAAACCGAAGAATTCAGCGTTGCCGGATAAACAATACCTAAACGCAATGCCCTGATTTAATGCCCGTTTAAAACAGCGGCATATTTATTGCTTGTAATTAAATGGATAAGAGGCCTTGTTAATTTTAAAGGCGATCAATGAATATCATGAAAAAAACAATCCTTCTGGTAGACGACATAAAAGAGTTCAGGGCCCTGCTGAAGGTTATCCTTTCGGGTATCTACGAGGTTGTTACTGCAGAGGATGGTGAAGAGGCGCTTGAGCTTATGAAAAAGGGGCTTAGCCCTGATGTGATCGTCACCGACCTGATAATGCCCAGGATGGATGGTTATCAACTGATATCCAAGGTAAAATGCAGCGATCCCCACAAAAAGATTCCCATAATTGTGCTTTCAAATGTCAGCAAGGCACAAAAAAGAGATCAGCTGAAAAAAATAGGCGTGGATGAATATCTTAACAAACCTTTCGACACAACAGAGCTCCGGGAAGGCCTTGGACGCTCTCTCAACTCAGCTCTTAACGGCATAAACTAAACAGATACCACCAGTCATTTTTCCTATATAACTCAAATGCCCCCGTTTATACCGGGGTTTTTTTTGTTGTTTACCTTCACATTATGTATAATTATCTTAATTTTGCTTCAAAGCCATTGGTTTTTTATCCAACATTTATCAAAGTATGAAAAGCCCAGACAAAAGCCAGTTTTCTCTGCTGATTGTTGACGACAACAAAGAAAACCTCAAGGTTGTAAGCAACTTCCTGAAAAATGAGGGCTACCAGATCGCTTTGGCGCTAAATGCCGATGATGCACAGAATATACTGAATGAAAACAAGATCGACCTGATACTTCTCGATGTCATGATGCCCGGCACCGATGGTTTTACCTTATGCAAAAAACTAAAGTCAAATCCTTCACTGTCGGAAACACCGGTAATATTCCTTACTGCAAAAACCGAAACCAGCGATCTTGTAGAGGGGTTTGAGGCTGGCGGGGTCGATTATATAACAAAGCCATTCAAAAAAGAAGAACTTATTGTCAGGGTAAACAACCACATAAACCTGGCTTATGCCAAACAGCAGATAATTGAGCAGGCCGAGCAGATAGAAAGGATAAACCGCACAAAAGACCGGCTGTATTCGGTAATTGCCCACGATATAAAATCTCCCTTCTCAAACATATCAATGCTAATATCAACCCTGGCAGATGGTTACCTTGAACCGGGATCGGAAGATTACAACGAGATATTACAGAGCATAAACAGCTCCTCCAATGAAACCTATGCCCTGCTTGAAAACCTCCTTCAGTGGACCAGGTCACAAACAGGTAATCTGGAGGTGGCTACTGAAGAGATCAGGTTGAGCGAGCTTTTTGGAAACATAATCCGTATTACGGATCCAATAGCCCTGAAAAAGAACATCACCCTGGAAATGGATGTGCCTGCTGATCTTGTAATGGAGGCCGACAACAATATGATGAGAAGCGTAATACAGAACCTAATAAGCAACTCCATTAAGTTCACAAGGGAGGGCGGCAAGGTTCAGGCAGAAGCGCGCAAAAAGGGCGGCAATATCATCATTAAGATAATTGATACCGGAGTAGGAATTTCTGAAAAGAACAAGAAAAAACTCTTTGTTGATGAGGGTCAGCTCACCACGCGTGGCACAAATGATGAAAAGGGAAGCGGCCTTGGCCTCCTTTTGGTAAAGGATTTCGTGCAGCGCCACGATGGCAGAATTGACATAGAGTCAAAGGAGGGGGTTGGTACGACTTTTATTCTTACATTTCCGAGTTAATATTTACAGCTAATTTTGGTTATATTTAATTCGGGTATTTCTGAGTCCCGCATCTTAATCATTATATGTATTTATGGAAAACAACAGGTTGAAAATTCTGATACTGGACGATGATCCGATAATACGTAATGTCCTTAAAACAACGCTGAAGGAAAAAACCGACGTTGAAGTTGCTGACAAACCCTCGGTTGCATTCAGCATAATGAAGGAAAAACCTGTTGATTTTCTTATTTCAGATTTCATGATGCCGGAAATGGACGGCCTGGAAGTATTACATAAGGTGAAAAATGAGTATCCCGAAATAGAGGTTATCATGATAAGTGCTGAGGGGGATATGGATACGGTCATAGGAGCACTGCGACAGGGAGCTGTCGACTTTTTTAAAAAACCCTTCAAGGCAGAGGATATTTGGATATCAATCGAAAGGACAAAGAAATATGCCGAGCTGAGCGCCAACCTAAACAATTACAAAAACCGCAGCAAATACCTTCAGAATATAATTAATGAAAAGCTGGGTGCTGATATTATCGGAAAATCACCCCAGATAGAGGAGATCAAAAAGCAGATGCAACAGGTTGCCAAAACCGACGACACCTCTGTGTTGATACTTGGTGAAAGCGGTACGGGCAAGGAGCTTGTTGCAAGAGGAATTCACAAGCTAAGTAGCCGCAGCGAAGAGGTTTTCGGGGCAGTAAATATGTCTGCAGTTCCGGACACCCTTTTTGAAAGTGAATTTTTCGGGCATAAAAAAGGTAGTTTTACCGGTGCAGTTGCAGACAAGGCCGGATGGTTTGAAATGGCAAATACGGGAACGCTGTTTTTTGATGAAATTGGTGAAATGGACCAGTCTCTCCAGGTAAAACTGCTGAGGGTTCTAGAAGACAGAAAGTTCACAAAAGTCGGCACCCAGAAGGAGCAGTCGTTCGATATCAGGATAGTTGCAGCCACCAACAAGAGTGCGGAGGAGATGAGTTCCGGCAAAAGCTTCCGCGCAGACCTTTACTACCGCCTGAGCACATTTACGATATACCTCCCAGCGCTACGCGACCGCAAGGAAGACATACCGCTTTTAATCGACCACTTTCTGAAATCACTTGAAAAAAAGATGTGCAAGGGAGTAAAGAAGGTAAACCCTGATGTTATTAAGATTCTGAAGGATTATGAGTTCCCGGGCAATATCCGGGAACTGCGCAACCTTATGGAGAGGGCGGTAATAATATGCGACGGCAGTGAACTTCTTCCTGAACATTTTCCACAAACCATTATCCCCAGAACAGGCAAACAGACGGCAACAACAGCAGATGATATGGGAGACGGAATGCTGGATCTAAAGGAGGTTGAAAAACAAACCATCTTAAGGGCCCTTGAAAAGACGGGCTATAATAAAAATGAAGCTGCAAAATTACTGAATATAGACTGGAACGCACTTTACCGCAGAATGCAGAAATATGATATAAGCAAATAAAACACACACAAAATGCCTCCTGTCCCCTTAATATACAATATTACACTGCTGATAGCCCTGTCGGTAATTAACAGCATGGTACTGCAATGGTTCAAACGGGGCTCATTCAGGCAGCAGGTAGCATCGGGGGCACTGTTCGGTATTGTTGCCATAATAGCGATGATCGGTGCCTTTGAACTTAGCCCGGATACACATACAGGTATTATATTTGACGGCCGCTCGATTGTTCTGAGTGTTGCAGGCCTGTTTGGAGGACCGGTAACTGCTGCGGTTGCAGCAGGCATGGCACTCCTTTACAGGATCAGCCTGGGGGGAGAGGGCATGACTATGGGGATTCTTGTAATTTTAAGTTCTTCCGCACTCGGTACCCTGCACTACTATATTCGCCAAAGACATACAAAGGCTTCAACCCCTTTGGCATTCCTTCTGCTCGGCCTTGCCGTACATACTGCCATGCTGGGTTTCAGCTTTACCCTGCCTGAAGATGTCATCTCAGGGATATTCAGTAATATGCTGTTCCCGTTACTGGTAATATACCCTCTTGCAACTTTTTTGCTGTGTCTTATTTTTCTTTCGGCAGAAAGGCAAACCAAACTGAATAAAGAGCTGGCTGAAAGCGAAAAACGCTTCCGGGAAATATTCCAGAGAAGTAATGCCGTTATGCTGATAATTGACCCTGATGTCGGCAGGATTTATGATGCAAACAGGGCCGCAGAGCGGTTTTACGGATATTCCGCTGATGTGCTTCGCAGTATGAGTATCAGTAATATCAACACCCTGCCACAGGAAAAGATCGATGAAAAGATCAGGCTTTCCCTAAGGGGCGACCAGGGCATTTTCATTTCCCCGCATCGTGTTGCATCAGGTGAAACAAAGACTGTAGAAATACATGCAAACCCTGTGAATATTTCCGGAAAGAGGATGGTCTTTTCGATAATTCATGATATTACGGATAAAAAGCAAAATGAAGAGGCCCTCATAAGGGAGAGACAGCTGTTCAGAACTGTGATAGACACTGTTCCTACCACTGTATACGTAAAAGACCTTAAGCTCAGGAAGGTTCTGACAAACAAAGAGGACTTAAGGATGATGGAGAGAACGGAAGAGGAGGTTATAGGCAAAACAGATTATGAGCTGTTCAGTGAAGATGAAGCCAGGCGGTTCGAGGAAGACGACAGGAAAGTTATAAAAGAGGGAGCAGAGGTGATCAACCGGGAAGAGATGTTCATTGACAAAACCGGGAAGGAAACATGGCTGCTTACCTCTAAAAGCCCTTTCAGGGATCAGAACGGAAAGATTATCGGTATCGTTGGTGTCGGCAGGGATATTACTGAAAAGGTAAATTCGGCCCGGGAGCTGGAAAAGGCCAAAAGAAAAGCTGAAGAGGCAAATCAGGCAAAGAGTGAGTTCCTGGCCAACATGAGCCATGAGATAAGGACGCCAATGAATGCGATACTTGGGTTCACCGAGGCACTTTATGAGCAAACTGAAACCCCATCGCATAAGGATATGCTGAAGTCGGTTATGTCAAGCGGCCAGTTGCTGCTGACACTTCTTAACGACATCCTTGACCTGTCGAAAATAGAGGCCGGGCGAATGGAAATTGTGCCAAAACCCACCAATATAAAACACCTTCTCAGTGAGATGCAGATGCTTTATGAAAACAAAGCAAGCGCTAAAGGCCTTGACTTCTTTATAGATTTGCCTTCTGATTTTCCTGAAAACATAGAAATCGACGATGTCCGCTTCAAGCAGGTGTTATTCAATTTAATAGGTAATGCCGTTAAGTTCACGGAAAAAGGGAAAATAGGTGTGCGGCTTGAGTTTATTGAGGAAAACAGTGAGCAGGGCACCCTTAAGCTTCATGTTTCTGACACAGGAGTAGGAGTCCCATCTGAATACCACAATTCCATATTCAAGCCTTTCTATCAGCAAAGCGGAAGCATAACCAGAAGATACGGAGGAACAGGGCTGGGGCTTCCAATAGCCCTGAGGCTTGTGGAAAGGATGAATGGCCACATTGACCTGGAAAGTGAGGCGGGCAGTGGATCGGTGTTCTCTGTTACGATTCCTGAAATAAAAATGGTAAAAAACAAGACACACTCCCTTCATTTAAGGGCAAGGGAAGAAGAAAAGGTGCGGTTCGAGGATGCTACGGTACTGATGGTGGATGATTCGACAGCCAACCGGCAGCTGCTAGAGGTACTTTTAGGTTCGGTCGGCCTGACTGCTCTCGTAGCCGAGGATGGAGAAAAAGCCCTTGAGTTGCTGGAGCAACACAAGCCTGATCTTATTATACTGGATATATTAATGCCGGGTCTGGACGGCTATGAGGTGGCAACCAGGATAAAGCAGATAAATGGTCTTGAGGATATCCCGATAATTGCGTTCACCGCCTATGTGCACCAGGTGGAAAAGTTCGGTGAATCAGGGCTCTTTGACGACCATCTCTTCAAGCCTGTGAAAAAGAAAGACCTCTATGCAGCACTTAAAAAACACCTGGAATACAAAGTGGTTGGTTCAACAAGTGAAGCTAATGAGAAAGAACATGAGTTTTCACCTGACAGCCTGAACAAAAATAGTTTTACCCCCGAATCACTGGAAACACTTCCGGGTTTTGTTGAAGAGCTCAAGACCATATTTCTTCCGCAATGGAACGGGATAAAAGACCACTGGGTATTATTCAAGATTGAGAGCTTTGCAAAAAAGCTCCGGGAGGCATCAGAAAGCAATGGCATAGAAGTAATGATCGAGTACAGTGACAGGATCCTGGAATACTTGGATACACTGGAGCTGGAACAGCTTAAAAAAGAACTGAAGCAGTTTCCTGAAATAGTTAAAAAACTGGAAAGCATATAACTGGCTGTCTTCGAAAACGAAGACTCCTTTCTGTCAAAACCTAATGCCTTTGTCATGCCCGATACTGGATAGCTGCATGTTACACCTTTTGGCATATTAGTTGATCTATTCTGGTTGAACATATCGTAAATATATGATCATAAAAATTATTAAGGTTATTAATGAAACAATCATTATATAAATACATATTTTTTCAGGCTGCATTAATCCTGATAATGGCTGGTTTCCCGTTGGCAGCATTGCCACAGGACCAGTCCGGCAACAATGTTTCAATAACTGCTTCGGCCACCGTGGTCGCATCAGCAGATATCGAACTTGAAACGATCAGCCATATGGGAATACTGGAAGCACAGAGACTGCAGGAAGGGGACGAAATATATATAAATCCGGTATTCGATGCAGAAGCCGGAATTTTACGTGCATCCGGACGACCCAATGCAGAGATAAGGGTCAGCTACCTTACCGAGATGGAGGTAACCCGCCGTGAGGGTCCCGGAACCCTGTTCTTCCGCTATGAGGTTAGTGGTTTCCCGGGCGATAGCCAGAGGGAATCTGAACTGATAGAGGAGATTGAAAGGGAGCTCCGTTTCAACCAGGAGGGTGTTTACTACTTCTGGGTTGGCGGAAGGGTTGATCTCTCCGATGCACTTCCCGGAAACTATGATGGTGAATTTACCATAGAGATTGAGTATATCTAATGAAGCATCCAAACCACCATATCCTCTTTGCGGCTTTTATTGCTGCACTTTTGTTTGCACAGTCAAATCTGTCTGCACAACAGAGGATAAACTTTGGTGTGCATGCTGGTGAAGGGATTGTAGTTGACATTCTTCAGCCAGACGTGCTCGATTTTGGCGACAGGTTCAGCGGTGAGGGGCCTGTCTCTATAACCCCCTGGGATGAATCTGAAGGAGATGTAGTGCCATTGAGCATAACTGGAGTGGAATACCTTGACGTTACCGTTACACTAACCCCGCCCCCCGGGAATAAGATATTGCTCCAGGGCAACACAGACCCAAATGACGATCAGAGAAGCATGCCGGTAAATATAAAGATGGCATACTATAATACAGGCCCTGGTGGTGAAGTGGGAGAAGATCTCATAACTGCAAAGGCGGCTGCCCAGGAAGTAACCGGTGATATGGTGACATTCCAGATAAGGCGTCGCCCCGGAGGCCCGCCCGGTCCCCCTCCTACCCCGCCCCACAGTGGCTATGTTCCGCCGAAATCCGTTGCATATCTATTTATATACGGTGATCTTACCGTCGGAAATGTCAATGCCGGGCCATACAGCGGAGATATCAACATACACGTTGAATATTCCACCTATGCATTTGACTGATATTCAAATTGGTGACCCTTTAATAAAAACACACTGGTTTAAAACAAACAATGCATACCTTCCTGCCAAATAAAACATACATAAAACTGTTATTGGCATTTATAACGGTTGCTATAATCTTTCCCGGCCAGGCTTATTCGCAGTTCATGCGCATAGAACTTGCAGTTGAGTGTGAGTTTGGGGTCAGAAACCTCACAGTACCCATGCAGGATACAAATTCAGGGGTTATGGAGCTGCTCAACGGGAGCCTGGAGATATACGCAAGCGAAAACACAGAGCTGTTTGTTACAGTCATACCCCCCGGAGAGCTTGTCATGAACTCTCAAAACAGGCTTCCCCTGGAACTGCACACAAAATACCTGCCCGGTGGGGAGAACAGCCTGTCTGATGCTACCGCCATTACGGCTGGTAGTATACGTCTGCACAAGAGCAATAAGCTAATAGATTATATGCAGGAAAGATCCCTCCCCTTAAGAAGCACCTTGTTCTTTTCAGGTTCAGTATATCCGGATAATCTTGATCAGGGTATATACCAGGGAGAAGTTGTTCTTATATTTGAATATCTATAACCTGTCCCCCGGAAATTAATCCCTTACCTGACTTCGTAAACAAAGAAAACTCTCTTCAATAATGAAGGTTTTCAGGTACTTCAAAAACAAAGCAAGGTTTTTAACTCTCTCTTTATCTGTGTTTTACAGTTTGTGGCA
>SLKR01000147.1 GCA_007134525.1 Bacteroidales bacterium
AGAATGTAGGGATTTTACGTGTTGGTGAGGTTTATGATGGAGGAATGCTTGCCGGATTATCTCCAAAAAAGTATGCCAAACAAAAAAACCACCTACAGCAAAAACCGCTGTAAGTGGTCGTGGTTTGGCGTGGTACCACCCGGAATCGAACCAGGGACACACGGATTTTCAGTCCGTTGCTCTACCAACTGAGCTATGGTACCAGCATTTACGCTGCAAATGTATAAAAGATTTTCGTAACGGGGAGGCATTTTTTTCAATTTGTTAATAAACCTGTGATTAATAACTACCTTTGCACCCCGCATTTAATTTTTTAGTAAGAATTCAAATTGGAGGCAATTAACTTTTCTTTGCCCTATCCGGCTTAAAAATGAACCTGGTAATAGACATCGGAAACACCCTTTGTAAGGTGGCCGTTTTTGACGGTGACAGCCTTCTGGAGTTATGGACAGGTGAAAGCCCGGATGAAGGGCATATTTGCACGATAGCCAAAAAACATGGTGCAGATGCAGCTATCGTATCAAGCGTAAGGAAAAAGTCCGAAGGAAGGGTTCCTGCAGGGCTTGGGTTTCTGGAAGATATGGGGCTTAAGACAATTGTTGCAGGTCCTGACCTGAAACTGCCGGTCAAAATACTATATAAAACACCCGGCAGCCTTGGCACTGACCGTATTGCCTCTGCCGTTGCGGCCCATTATATGTTCCCGGGCAGGGATGTGCTTATAATAAATGCCGGCACGTGCCTGACAAGCGATTTTGTAAACAGCAAAGGCCATTATATTGGTGGTACTATTGCCCCGGGCCTGAGGATGCGTTTCAGGGCTCTAAGTGATTATACCGGGAATCTCCCCCTTCCGGATACCAGAAACCAGTCAGACCATGAGCTCAACTTTCCGGGCCAGACCACCATTGATTCAATAAAGACAGGGGTGGTAGCCGGTATGACCGCTGAAATTGACGGGCTAATCGGGCTGTGGAGAGAAAAAATAAGAAAATTTAACGTAATAATGAGCGGGGGAGATATAAAAACTTTTGATAAAAAACTAAAAAATAGGATATTTGCAGTCGAAAATATTGTCCTGTTGGGGCTGAATCAAATGCTGAAGCATAATGTATAACTCCTTTATAAAGAATTTTGCCGCACTTGTCATATTTTTTGTTCTTGGTGTGGCACTTCCAAATTCTACCACCCTGGGCCAGGGAAACTTTAATATGCCATATTCAGTTTATGGTGTGGGTGAACTAAGGTTCGGTGAGTATTTTCAGAACATGAGAATGGGGGGCATAAGCCAGGGCTACAGCTCAAATGTTTCGATAAATGATGTTAACCCTGCATCATATGCAGCCCTTGACTCTGTATCTTTTGTATTTGAAACAACCCTGTTCTCTCACTTTCTGGAGCAGGAAACCCAGGTTGCCAAACAAAGATCGGACTATATCTCCCTTGGCAACATCTCATTTGGCTTTCCGGTTACCCGCTGGTGGTCTTTTGCCGCAGGGCTCAAGCCGTACAGCAGCCTTGGCTATACCATACGCGACAGGGAAGAACAGAATGCAGGGATTGTAAACTACTTATACGAAGGAGAAGGAGGGCTTAACCAGCTTTTCATAGGAAGTGCATTCAAACCTGCCGACGGGTTGTCTGTAGGAGTAAATGCATCCTATATCTTCGGCAATCTGGATTATGAGGCATCAGTAGTATCTGATGTGCTGGGGGTATACCAGACAAACCTTACCAGCGCGAACCAGGTAAACGGATGGGTGTTTGGATTCGGGATGCAATACCGCCACGAGTTTTCACAATATCAGAACATAACCTTCGGTGCAACATTCGGCAACCGGCAGGATGTGAACATATCCAGCACGGAAGCCCTCAAGCGCCGTCTGACAAGGGAGATGTTTTATGATACTATTTCATTCGTCGAGTCGGAAAAGGCAAACTTAAGCCTGCCTGCATATTATGGTTTTGGTGTTTTCGGAAGGCTTAACAATAACTGGTCTGCAGGTATAGACTACAAGTGGCAGAACTGGGAGGGTTTTGAGTTTCCCGGAAGACAAGGTGAATACAATAACAGCTACCAGGTTGCTGCCGGAGTTGAGTTCGCACCTACAATTGAAACCTTCTCAACTTTCTTTCACAGGCTTAAATATGCTGCGGGTTTGCGCTACGGCCAGTCCTATTTCATGCCAGGCGGGGAACCCTTGAATGAGTTTGGCATAAGTTTTGGTACATCTATACCAATCAGAGGAAGTTTGTCGGGTCTTAGCCTGAACTTCGAATACAGCAGGAGGGGATCAGAAGACAGACACATCATTCAGGAAAACTTTTATCGTATTAATATTGGTATAAATATATACGAGAACTGGTTTGTGAGAAGAAGGTTTTATTAACAGGCAATTTTGAGTTTCAAAAATAACAACTATCAAAATGAAAGCATTCAGAATTTTATCCCTGACCACCATGGCTCTTTTGCTTGCAGCAGGCTGTGCTACTGCGGGGTACAGTCCGAAAAGCGAACCTGCTGTCATGGTTGAATTAGATCAGGAGATGATCCAGGACAACGGTTCCCGTTACGGTGAAGACAGTGTTCAATGTGTCAGGAACTGGTCGCTTTACGCCGAGTATCACAGGCAGAGGAACTACGAAATGGCCTGGGAGCCCTGGAGGTACATGTTTGAAGATTGCCCTGCTGCAACCCGCAACATTTATCTTCACGGAGCAAGCATGGTAAGATATTTCTATAATAATGAAACAGACCCTGACAAGAGGGAGGCATGGGTAGACACGCTGATGATGGTCTACGACCAGCGGATAGAGTATTTTGGCAACGAGGGTTATGTTCTTGGCCGTAAGGCTGCCGACCTTTACCAGCTCAGGCCAAACAATGTACAGGAACTCTATGACCTTTCAGAACGCTCCATTGAGCTTCAGGGCATGGAAACCGAGGCCCCCGTTCTTATAATAAACTTCCAGTCTACAGTTAGGCTCGTAGAAGCCGGACTGCTTGATCCTGTAGTTATAATTGAGAGCTTTGACAGGTCAATGGATATAATTGACTACAATATGGAGCACAATCCTGAAGATGAGAGATTTTTCAGGCCTGCAAAGAACAATATAGAGTCTTTGTTTGAACCCTATGCTACCTGCGAGAGCCTGACACAGCTATTCGGCCCAAGGCTTGAAGAGAACCCCGACGATATAGAGTTACTTGAGAGAATCACTGAAATGCTCGACGATGCAGGGTGTACCAATGATGACCTTTTCTTCATGGCTACCGAACAGCTGCACTCACTGCAACCTGATGCAGAATCTGCATTCCTGATGGGCCGCCTTAACACCAGCCGCGAGAACTTTGAGGCTGCCATAGAGTATTATCAGCAGGCGATCGACCTATATACCGAAGATGACCGTGAAGCCCATTCAGAAAATATCTTCAGATCATACTGGCTTATGGCTGAGATAAGCTATCGTCAGCTGCGCAACATGCCCCGGGCAAGAAGGTATGCACGCCAGGCTCACGAGGTAGATCCGACTGACGGACGCCCGCTGATACTTATTGGTGAGATGTATGCCGCCAGTGCCAACGACTGCGGTGACGATGAGTTTACCAGACAAACCGCATACTGGGTTGCATATGATAAGTTCGCTGAAGCAGCCAGGGTTGCCGAGGATGATGCTGTAAGGGACAGGGCTGAACAGTTTGCCAGTACATACAGGCAGTATTTCCCTGACCGTGAGCTTATATTCTTCCACGGTTACAGTGAGGGAGACTCATACACGGTGCAGTGCTGGATAAACCGTACCACAAGGATCAGGGCAAGATAAAGGGTGCAGTTGGGCTGCACTACCGCCCCCGAATGTGAACAAAAGCTTGCAGTCTTTACAGATAATGTATCAATCTATCATAAAACACAGCATTGTCGCCCTGCTTGGGATGGCAATGCTTTTTTCGTGCAGGAGCGACCTTGAAACTATAGATGCTGTAATTACCGTTGATGAGGGCCCCGTTGAGTCAGCCCGCAATGCGGAGATAATTTACAGCGACCACGGATATGTGCGGATGATCATGAGTGCAGAGAGGATGGACAGGTACGAAGGCGAAAAGAATTACCTTGAACTGCCACTCGGGCTTCATGTACAGTTTTATGACACCCTGAAAAGGGAGACCTCCAGTATGACAGCGAACTATGCAATCAGTTATGAGGACAGTGAAATCATTGAGGCCCGGAATGATGTTGTGGTAATTAATGAGCAGGGAGAGCGCCTGAATACCGAAGAACTGATCTGGGACCAGAAACAGGAGATAATTTATTCCGAGAAGTTCGTTAAGGTAACAACCGATGATGAAGTGCTTTACGGTGAGGGTTTTGAATCCGACGAGCGTTTTGATTACTGGCGCATACTAAAGACCCATGGAACCTTTATGGTGGATACCAGCGGTGAACCGCAGGGTGATCACGAAGGGGGGCTTCATCCAGACAGCCTTGATGTTGATTCAGGCACAGACCAAAGCAACTGATCAAAATGGACATTCTTACAATCATCCTGCTTAGTCTTCTGTTTTCAGCCTTTTTCTCGGGCATGGAGATAGCCTTTGTTGCCGCAAACAAACTGAAGGTTGAGGTTGACAAGCAAAGCGGCGGGTACTCTGCCCGGTTGATGTCGCGCTTTGTAAGATCCGAGTCCAGCTTTATATCCACAATGCTTGTTGGCAACAATATTGCTCTCGTAGTATATGGTATATCCATGGCGGCACTGCTTGAGCCCTTGTTTTACAATTTGCTGCCACAGCCTGTCAGAGGAGAGCTCGCAGTTGTCCTGCTGCAGACGCTTGTCTCTTCACTGATCATACTGATATTTGCCGAGTTCCTACCGAAAACACTTTTCAGGATCAACCCGAACCGCTTCCTTGGTGTATTTGCCCTGCCGGTAACTATAATATATTATATATTGTATCCGGTGATATCATTTACCATGTTTTTGTCAAACTTCATCATGAAACAGGTAATGAACACCGACATGAACTCAACCAGCAAGGTTTTTGACGCGATCGACATGGATAACTTTTTGAGGGAGTTTGGCCAGGGCAGCGACGAAGACAGCGAACGCCAGAGGGAGATACAGATATTCCGCAATGCAATTGAGTTTCCTGATGTAAAGCTCAGGGAGTGCATGATACCCCGCACAGAGGTGGTTGCCGTATCGCAGGATGAAGGCATCCCGGCCGTGCGCAGGATCTTTTCAGAGACAGGACTGTCAAAGGTGCTGGTATATAAGGACTCTATGGACGATATAGTTGGATATGTGCACGCCTTTGACTTTTTTTCCCAGCCTTCTAGTATCAGGGATATAATTAGGCCAGTATTGCTTGTGCCTGAAACCATGTATGCCAACAAGCTTCTCAAGAGCCTTATCCAGCAGCGAAAGAGTATTGCGGTTGTGCTTGATGAGTTCGGGGGTACAGCCGGCATCATTACGATTGAGGATATAATTGAGGAGATCTTCGGTGAGATAGATGATGAATACGACGTTGAAGACATGATCGAGAAGAAGACCGGCCCGAAAGAATTTATTTTCAGTGCACGGCTTGAGATAGATTATCTTAATGAAAAATATAACCTTAACCTCCCTGAGTCTGAAGAGTATGAAACCCTTGGCGGCCTCGTACTGAATTATGCAGAAAGCATCCCTGCCAGGGGGGAGGAAATTGTAATCGGACGGCAACGGCTTAGAATACTTCAGGTTTCACAGAAAAGGGTAGAGCTTCTGAAGCTGATCCTGGAAATGTGACCACCGGGTCCGGAAAAACCCCACACTCCAATATACATTATATATACTACACTCATTCATGAATCATTTACAAAGAAAAAATTAATGTATATTTGCACTCCAAAATTTAAAACCGCACTTACAAAATGGCTGTAATTAGAAAGATAAGAAACTATTCGGGCTTACTGATAGCCGTTATCGGTATCGGACTTGCTGCTTTTGTACTTGGCGACTTCCTTGGTTACGGACCAATGCGCCAGCAACGCTTTGATGTCGGCAATGTAGAAGGTACCTCAATAACATACCAGCAGTTTGAGCAAAGGGTTCAGCGGCAACTTGAGAACTGGCAGAACCAGATGGGCACAAGTGCAGGCCCCGACCAGACATTTCAAGTCCGCCAGCAGGTATGGAATGAGATGGTAAGGGAAATACTTCTCGAAGAAGAGTTTGAACGCCTTGGCATAGAGGTTTCGCCCGAGGAGCTGTATGATTTGATACATGGAAGTGATCCGCATCAGGTTATAAGGCAGAGCTTTTCAGATCCTGCAACCGGCCAGTATGACCCGCAGCAGGTAATAGAGTTCCTGCGCAACTTCGACAGGCTCGAACCGTCTGTAAGGAACCAGTGGGTGATGATCGAACAGTTCATCAAGCAGGACAGGCAGGAAACCAAATACCACCAGATGATAGGGAACGCTTATATAGTACCTTCCCCTCTTGCGCAGATGGACTTTCTGCACCGCAACAAGACAGCCGATATCCGTTTTGTATATGCATCACTTGATGAAATTGACGATGACCAGGTTGAAATAAGCGAACGGGAACTCAGGCGAGCGTATGACGAGAACAGGCATACTTTCAGGCGTGAGGCTTCACGGGATCTTAAATATGTTCACCTTCAGGTGCTTCCAACCGACCGCGACAGGGAAGCTGCACTGGAAGAGGTTACCCAGCTGGGTGAAGAGCTGCAGACGGCAGCCAATGTCGAGGCTTTCGTAAACTCGGTTTCCGACCGCAGGTTCGACCCAGGCTACTACGCAGAGGGTGAGCTCTCGCCCAATATAGATCCTGAGATATTTGATGTTTCTGAAGGAACTGTTATAGGGCCTTATATGGAGAACAACTCCTATGTTGTTTCAATGCTCAGGGATGCACAGATGCGGCCTGACTCAATGCGTGCCTCACATATACTTTTTGCGTACAGGGGATCGGCTTCGGCAACCCCTGAAACCACCAGGACCTACCAGGAGGCCGTGGAAATGGCCGACAGCGTGCTGAGTTTGCTCAGGGCTAACCCGGCAAGATTCGCGGAACTTGCAGCTGAGCTTTCAGATGATCCTAGCGCCCAGATGAACCAGGGCGACCTTGACTGGTTCAGGGACGGAGAAATGGTACCCGAGTTTAATGAGGCTGTTGTTGGTGCCTCGACAGGCTCACTTCTTTCGGTAGAGACAGATTTCGGCATGCATGTTATACATGTTACCGGAAAGTCACCTCTGAGAAGGAAGGTGCAGGTAGCCTCTGTTGTGCGGGAAATAGTCCCTGGCAGCCGGACTTACCAGGATGTATATGCCAGGATCAGCGCTTTCTCATCGGCACTGAGAGACAGGCAGGATTTCGAAGAGGCTGCGGATGAAGCCGGCCTGAGTGTTCGTGAAGCCGCAAGGCTTGGCAGGATGGACAGGGCCCTGCCGGGAGTTGCCCAGGGCAGGCAGATAGTTCAGTGGGCATTTGACGACAACACCAGGACTGGCGGTTACAGCCGCATTTTTGAAATTGAGGATGCATTTGTGGTTGCCAAACTTACAGGGAAGCAGGATGATGGTACACCCTCGCTTGACGATGTAAGGGATGAGGTGATGGCGATTGCTGTAAGGGAGAAAAAGAAGGAAATGCTTCAGGAGCAAATGCAGCAGGCCTTTACAGGTACTTCAATTGTGGATGTTGCCGTTCAGTTGGACTTCGGCTTGCTGGAAGCCAATGACATAAGCTTTAACAGCCGCAACCTTCCGGAGGTTGGTCCCGAACCAGGGGTCATAGGTGCGATATTTGCCCTTGATGAACCTGGTGTTGTAGGGCCTGTTAAGGGCAACAATGGGGTGTTCCTTGTGGAGATAACCCGTATTGACGAGGTTCCCCTGCCTGAGGATTTGACACAGGCAAGGCGTCCTCTCAGGGATGCCTTCCGCAACAGGGTTCCGAATCAGGCTTTTGATGCCTTAAGAGAAAAGGCCGATATCGAAGACAACAGATCCATGTTCTTCTAAAAACCATTTTTTCGATACTATTCCAACCATTTGGGGCTTTTACCCGTCTTTTTATTTACACGCTGGCGAAAGCCTTGTAAAGTTTGTCTGTAACCTTTTGTATATAAGGGCGTATACAGTTTAAGTGAATTTGTTTGGGAAAAACAGTTTCTTTTATAATCAGTTCTGGTTAAAACTGCAGAATTAACGAAAAATTATAGGGCTTGCGTGCTATCAGGTATTATATTTTTTATAATTTAGCACGTTGAATTTGAAAGTACCGTAAAATGCAGCTTATAAAAGGACAAACAGAAGTATTAACAATTGTTGAAAACTTTTTTCCCGGGTAATCCGAAACGGAGCATAAAACCGAAAAAAAACCAGGCCAGGCCTTGGAAAGAAAAAAAAACAGTGTATATTTGCTTTTAGTATTATTATGACTATATTTGCCCTTTATACAAACGAAACCAATTCATTAACCAAAACTAAATTTTGCCTATGATAATTGGACACTCTTCCTGTTTCAAGATCCGAGACAGCTGAACCTTCATGTAATCCTACCGAAAACGATGTCAGACAAGCTCTGACAGTGGTTTTACTCTATCTGGAATTTTCTATGTGAAAAATCTGAACTTTTATTAACTATATTGTCTGAATGAGACAAATTCTTTAAACACAAAACAAAAATTAAAATTATGGAAACAAATTACATTTCAAAAAGGCTGAAGCTGATACTTCCGGTGTTCGCACTGTTGATGCTGACGTCCTTTTTAGTAAATGCGCAAGACAAGGCAACTGGTGTCAGTGGTAACGTCATTGATGTTGACGGCCTGACGGAGTATGTGTTTTGCGATCAGCTTGGTACTGCTACTATTACCGGGACAGTTTATGATGAGGGCGACGGTCCAGCAAATGGAGAGTTCAGCCTTCAATTCCCTGGTGC
>SLKR01000101.1 GCA_007134525.1 Bacteroidales bacterium
AGGCATCACGCAAAATGGTGATGGATTCGATATCATCAGGGTTAATTGAGTTGATCGAACCGCTGAAAGGTGCTCCGTCAATAACGTAGAGCGGCTCATTCGATGCTGACATCGATCCGAACCCCCTGAGGCGTACACTGATACCAGAACCGGGCTGTCCGCCACCACTGGTAACCTGTATACCCGGGGCAGAACCTTCGAGTGCCCTGGAGATGTTCGACACCTGACGCCTCTCTATCCTTTCGGAGTCTATCACATCGGCCACACCGGTAAAAGATTCCCTGCGTGCAGTACCGTATGCGATGACAAGGACCTCATCCAGTGCCACCAGTTCCGAAACCATTTCTACATTTATTATCGTGCGGTCATCAACCGGCACTTCCTGTGTGACCATACCAATGAATGAGAATACAAGAATATCGTCACCGGCTGCCCGGATCTCGTACCTCCCTTCATGGTCGGTTATGGTACCTACTGTTGTTCCATCAACCCTGACGGTAACACCCGGAAGCGTCAGCCCGTCATCGGCGTGGGTAACTGTACCTGTGATTGTCCTTTGCTGCCCAAAAGCCTGCATACCAAGCGTTATAAGCAGCAGCAATCCTAAAATAACAATTCGCTTCATGCTGATTTGTTTTAATTGGTTAGTAATAATATTTTTCAATTGTGTTTTCTTGGTTTGGTTTCAAAAAGCGGGCGGTTAAACCTGCCCGGCTTTACACCGGGCAGGAACCCCGCTAATTTTTATCTGACCACCTGGAATTTGCGGTTCTCAAAACCATTCTCCGTCTGAATACGGATGATGTAAATTCCTTGGTTAAATCCAGATATATTAACTGTTGTACTGTTACTGTCAACATTTGCATCATAGACCTTATGACCGGTAAGGTTAAACACCTGAATGTTTTTAATATTGCCGGTGCTGGTCACATTGACCCTTTCCCTTGCCGGGTTGGGGAATACTGACGTGGTGATTTCAGGAGAAGTTCCTGTGTCATATGTTATATCACCAAACAGATCGTCAACTGTCAAATCGCCGGTTACCATAACACTGCGGTTAGGATCTCCCGGCCACTCTTCTCCTGTCCAGCCGTCATTTATGAAGTACTTATACTCATAGTCCCCGCCGTAAACCGGCATTGTGATGGTGTAGATATCACTTCCGGGAACACGTTCCATCATCTGGTATTCCGGATCAGTACCCGGCTCAGCCCACTCTACGAGTCCAAAGCTGCCCGTGATATATACAACATCGGATTCATGGTCGAAAGAGTCTGCACCGCTGATATCCACGTTGAATGTCACCAGGTAAGGCTGATCACCCCACACATCATGGAGCTCAACATTTTCACCCTTCACTCTGACAACGCGGTTCTGCCCTTCTTCATCAAACTCAGGATGGTTCCATCCGGCAACCTCATTCTGTACAACATAGTACTTGTACTCATAATCCCCTGTGGAGGCAATGTTTACAAGTCCTGATGTGAAGATACCGTCTTCGTCTTCATCCGTTAGCTTATATCCCAGCCGGTTTGAGTTGACACTTCCCGGAACAGGCCACTGTACCATACTTCCCTGTGTTGCGAAGGCAGGCCATCCGGTCGGGGCAGCCCATGAAGGTATTGTAGTTGTAACATATACCTCATGCCTGTCAGGATTAAATGAAACTTCCTCACCGAAGTGGTCAAAGGTCGCATTGTTCATGTCAACGTTAAACTCAACCCAGTGGCCACTTTCCAGGGTCACATTTTCTGAGTGGTCTGTATTTTCAACATCGGCAGGCAGTGTAACTGAACCGTAAACATTGGTGTAGGTATAAGCCTGATCTGTATTGTAATCAGTTACAAGGAAGTTATAATTGCCTGCAACCAGGTTTTCAAACACATATTCAGTTACAATTGACCTGATACTGATATTATTAAGCCCCCATACGTGGACGAAAAAGCCCTCGTAAACAAATGCAAGGCGGATTGTTTCACCTGCATAATCAGTAATATCAAGCTCCCTTGGCACAAATGCTCCGCCAGTATCCTCCGAAGGCTGGTAAATTTCAACCCAGTCATCATGACCTGCTTCGGAACTTCCTGTAGAAACCATGATCGCCGAATACCCGTACCAGTCCATATATAGCGTTACATCCTGGAAACTGAGGGTATAGGTCTCTCCCTCCTGCAGCTCAATTTCAGGTGTAATCATCCAGTTGTTAAGATAAGCTTCATGATCCCAGTGTATTGCAAAGCCATTGGGATGTTGTTCCCAGTTACCGTCTGCGTCTCCAAGCTGTTCCAGGGTCCATCCCTCAGGAGGGAATGTGCCGGTAAAGCCTTCGCTGAACACTGACTCCCCCGTTGCTTCGACGAAGGTGTTCCCTACATATACACCGACCCTAAGATCGTGTACCGGGTTACCGTGCTCATCTTCAACAACCAGTTCGAGAGTGCGCAACAGTGCAAGGCTTACTGATTCTTCATGATTGCCAAGCACTTCAATTTCACCTGATACTCCCGCATATCCTTCGGCGGAAACCTGGTATTCAAAAACCCCTTCAATGGATCTGAAGTCAAAATCACCGGCGTCGTTTGAGCTGCCTGCAAATGTAACAACTGCATCCTCTATGGTTTCACCTGCCTCATCAACAACATCAAATTCCACATCGTGCAGAACAGGCTCACCCCAGATGTCATGCTTTGACATCAAACCGGTAATGATGATTCCCCTGTTGGGGTCTCCGTCCCATTCACCAAAGTCCCATGTCGGGGTATCCTCAACTACAAAATATTTATACTCCTGGGCACCCAGGTTTATCTCATCATTTGCCAGAGCAATTGAGTAAATAAGAGGGGGGGTACCCTGTATCCTTATATTGTCGAGCAATATCTCGAAGTTGTCGGTGCTGTCCCAGTGCCTGAAGGCAATATAGATCATCTCCCCATGGTAATCGGCCAGTGAAAGCGAACGTTCCTGCCAGCCTGATCCGCTCAATGTTTCAGTATGAACTTCACTGAAGCTTCCGGGATCATCGTCGGTAGTAGATATCAGCACCGAGAATTTCTCAGCGGCATTATTGGGATCCTGCGCCTTTACCTGGAAGTGAAGCTGGTTGTCACCGAATGCTATCTGCTTCCTTGGCATTATCAGCCAGTTGTCTGGCTCCACTGCCCCTAGCTCCTGGGTCCATGACTGTGATTTTACCGCATAATTGCCAACTGCCGGGTTATGGGAGGGCCTGTTTACAATTTTCCATGCATGTCCGTCGCCGTCATTGTCAATATTAAGCCATCCGGCAGGAATCTGGCCACCGGCAAAATTCTCTTCGTAGAAAACCTGGCTCTCATTAGGCAGTACCGGCTCCATCTTGTAATCCTCATTGCTGCCCGGTTCGGCCCAGTCAACAATGCTTCCGCTGATATAGACATCCTGCGTGCCAGGGTCGAAAGCGTTGTTGCCAACCATGGCACCGGTCATGTCAACATTGAAGGTAACGTCGAACTCCATGAAGATAACCGGGAAGATCGCGATATCCATATCATATCCATACACTGTGGTTCTGAGCCAGCCGCCGGCTTCCCATATCCACGACAGGTTCATCCCATCACCTATCAACGATGACATGTTACCAAGCCCGTATTCACCCGGGACGTAATCACTGAGGTCGGTAAGATCGGCGCCGATAATATAATCACTTGTAACTTCCAGCGGATTACCGTCATCATCAGTAAAATCAACATAAAAGGCACCGGGGGTTCCTGCATCTTCATCGGGCAAAAAGGTTGTGCTCGAATAGATGTCGGCAAGGGGAACCTCGGTTGATGCTAAAACAGCACCGGGCTGCCCGCCTGAAGCGTCCCATATTGTGAAGGTCACATTTCCGGTGGTACCCTCTGCAAAACCAAGCCAGTAAAGTGCGCCATATATCTCATAAGGGGCACTTACATTGAACTGCTGGCCATAACCCTGGTCATAGTAAAGGTTGGTACCAAAAAAGAACCCCATAGCCTCGCCCCACCAGTATCTGGCAACTCCTGTACGGTTATCCCAGTTGCCCGGAACAATGGTATCAAGATCCACTTCGTCATCCTTTAACTGCGTGAATTCGAGACCCGTAATGCACGACTCTTCCCTGTCGAGCATAATCTGAGTACTAGGTTCTGGCCGCTGCGCGAAGGCAACGGAAACTACCAGAACCATTAAAATCGTTAATAGTTGTTTCATTGGTTTAGTTTTTTGGTTTTAAATAAAGTTAACTCTTTGAATGCAAGATGATTCTGCGCTTGTTTTGGTTTAAGGAAAGTTGTAGTTTTCGTTCATGTTGTTTGGTTTAATGATACAATCTGGTCATCTTAATCCTGACAAATATAAACAAACTTTTAAAAAAAAAATAATAATACAGAAAAATTGTTAAATCCCGTAATACTGTATATTTTAAGTATTAGGGAGATTTTCATGCTATAAAATACGGTTAATTATCGACACCGCCCTGATAAGATCCTGCTCTGACCTTATATACAGTCTTTCATCACGGAATCCGGCCCTTATCTCTCTTCTGTGTTCCGGAAAAATGCGATATAGTGACCTTCTGTTCAATCTGTTTACCTCATAGGCATCGGTTCCGTCAATCAGAACATAATAAACCGGGTCAGGCCTGAGCCTTGGAACAGACCTCAGGGTACCCCTTGTGCTCTCAAGCCTTTCACCGGTAACCACAACCCTGCGCCGGGCCACCAGCCCGATATCCCCGCTGTAAAGCTGCTGGGCGTATATGTTCATGGAGTCCGCCTCGAGGGGAACCCTGATCCTCAACCTCTGAAAAACAGCAGGCTCTGTCATGCCGGGCAGGTTAAGGGTAAACCGCCTGACCAGGTTTTTGTCGACCTGGACTGCAGTATATGTTTCAGGGGCAAGCCATATAAGCTCCCCTAAAAAGGAGTTGTACTTAAGCAGCTCAGACCTGGCTGTTTCGCCGTTTGTCAGTGTAACCGATCCTTCAGCCCAGTTATCTGCCAGGTAATATGAACCGTCCGAGTCCATTGTGAAACTATACAGTTTACCGGAAATCCTTACATCCGGTTCAATTGTCATTACTGCGGGCCTGTCTCCGTTATCCGTCAATGCCCGGCCGGGAAACAACGCAGCCAGCAGAAAACCTATCAAAACCCCTTTCATGAAACTTTGCATCCTATTCCATATTTTGATCTCTCCGATCAGTCAATATAAATATTTTCCCTGTGGTAAAACGGCACTCCTCTGTTTGTTATGCCCTGAACTATCACCGCAAATTCGCCCTTCAGGTCCCCGGAATAAAACTCAATTTCCTTATGGCTGCCACTCTCTAAAGTGATACAGGCATTCCAGAACAGGAGTTGCCTCAGATCAGGCAGTATTATGCCACCTGTATCAGGGTCCCCGTATTCAGGTGGCTCGTAAACCGAGGGTTGCTTGAGGGTTTCACGTATCATATCTGAAACCGTACGGTCAGAAAGGATCTCACGGTACTGCCCGCCTGTTGTGAAAACAGCTATTATACCAGGAAAGAAGATCTCCCCGTGAACCCACGGAAGGTTATGCACCTCTATCTTGTATATGCCTGCAGAGTTCAGGCCTGCCAGACTCCCGATATCTCCGGTAATTATCCCGTCAAGGAAATAAACCGGCGGCTGGTTGAAACGGCTCCTGTCTTCGGCCGAAAAAAGCACCGATTCATAGCTACCATCCCTGTATCTAAATCTCCATGGGTGAATTATCTCCCTGGCAATTTCGGGCAAACTGTCAAGAAAAACATAGTTTTCGGTATAATAGCTATGGTTCGGGCTTGAATAAAGCAAAGGCGGCCGCTTTACGGCAGTTTCCCCTGCAGGTGTATCCACCACGTGTTCTATCCCGTATGCCTTATTAACCCTGACCGCATTCTGGCTGTTCCTTATATGATCGGCCAGCGGAGCAAGACCGGTGAAGGCACCGGCTCTGAACGGGGCATCAATGCCGAATTTCTCAAACACCTCTATTTCCAGCTCTGTTGCATCAAGGTTATCATCACCGGCATACAGGTACAATTCCCTGTCGTGGTAAAAACCTGGCAGAACAAAATGAAACCCTCCGTTTTGGTCGGTACGTGTATACTTAATGTTTACAAGGGTGTCAGGCGAGTTCAGCATCACCCTGGTATCAGGAACCCCTTCACCGCTAAAAGGGTCCTTAACCCTGCCGGTGATTATAAGTTCACCCGTTTCCAGGTAGTAAGAGGGTGAAAATTCCGTTTCGCGGACTTTATCCGGTTGCAGTACCTCTGCGTCAATAAGGTAATTATTAAGTGATTCTGTATCCAGTGCAGATATGATTTCCGCCTCCATCCCGGGCACCAGCTCACCCCGCTCCTTCATCTGCCTTGCCCTCATGTAAGAATCAAAACGGAGCTGGTTCTCACCCAGGGATCCCGTTTCTACAACGGAAACCGAAATCCGGGTATTATCTCCCTCCAGACGGCTGCCATCGAGAACTATTACGGCCCTGTCTCTTGTACCATATACTTCATCGCTTTTGCCCACTGATATTGGACTCGCATTATAACCGCAATTATACCAGTACCTTCTCAGTGAATACCCCCTACCCTGATGGCCGGCTTCGATAAGCAGCAGCCCCTCTGGCAGTTCATCGCCCTCTATTTCCAGGCTTGCAATATCGCCTCCCCCCTGAACGGTTTGCTCATAAGCCGTAATACCCGAATGGCTTACCCTTACTGTGAAATCTCTTTCCTCTCCTGCAACCGACTGAAGCCTGAGACTGATATTTCCACCAATTTCATCAGCCATCATTGCCAATTCGCTTTCCTGAAACCCAGCCGGCAAAGAAACGGTCTCACCTTCAGCGATCACCGCACTGTATTCTGTTTCGCTACCCGGGATAAGCTCAACAACGGCAAAACCATTCCCGTTAAACCGGGATGAAGAAAGCGTATCATTATTGTTTCCTATTATCCACAGATCCCTGAAACCATCCCCTGCTCCCCTTGATGACCTTACAAGCAGCCTGTTTTCAACTCCCGGCGCAAGCATGCCTCCTTCTGGAGATATAAATATCCGGCCTTCTCTGGCTACTGTGTTTTCTGCCAGGTCAATCAGTGGATTCTCGTCAAAACGGTTGATTATCAGCAAAGGCTTGCGGAAATAATCCTGTTCGCCAAAATTCCTCATCCAGTTTGTAAAGGCAAAAAGCTCGTAATATCCCGTAGACAAAGTATCTGGTATATAGATGCTACCGTGTGCACCGGCATTGTCGAGAGGGAGTGTGACCCCACTGACATTTCCGTGAGCGCCCCTAAGTAACAGGTAAATAAAACCGCTGCTCTTGCCGGTGTCCTGTCCCTTTAGAAGACGGGTGCTGAACAGTATATGCTCCCCGGCAACATACAGGTCACGGTCAGTATGTACATATACACTTTCGCGGTACCCGGGATCAGCCGCGGCACCGGATGCTTCACTTACCCGCGGATGGAGTAAAAGAGCGGTAACAAGTAAAATTGAAAATCTCAAAAAACGCATAACAAAAATGTCTGGTTCACCAAAAAGCCTATATCCACCAGTCAGGGTGTTCATTAAAAGAACAGCCGGAGTTCGGAATATCGTGCATGCAATCAAGTTCTTCGATCTCTATGGTGTCAATGTGTGCCCTGGGCATTATATTGTAGGTTGCACGAACAGAGGATGCAACCTCAAAAAATCCCACTACAATTTCTTCAGGGTTACTTATATTGCTGATATTGGTCGGCAATTGCGGTGCAATCGGATCAAACAGGCTGCCCTCGTCTCCAAGCTGCTGGTTTCTGGCGTGGTGAAATGAGTATGCACTTTCTGTTATTGAATAGATAGTTTTGTTCAATACCCTCGGATGTGTGTATGTTATTGGGCTGTCTCCATCGTTCAACGGGAATCCCAGAAACCTCATGCTTGTTGTCACAACTGGCAGGAATGCCGACTGGTTTCTTTCTGAAACCCGGCCGCCGGTATTAAGCCCGATATCGGAATGTAGGACATCGTTAATATACCTTTTTCTCCAACAGAAATCATACACCGGGGGCATCATTGAAACCATTACTTCATACTGCATATAAAGCTCGGTTTCAAACCTGAACCTTGGCCTCTCCTCCCCTTCTACGGATACATCCATGAATACACTTACCCCTGCAACCTCTCTCTGGAGTATTTCCCCGCTGGCCTCTGATTCATAAAAGAACAGTTTGTCATCAAATTCTGCAAAAACTCTGTTGATTAAAGGTGGAGGATTCATCTTCTGTGGTTCTGAACGGTAAAGGTCACCATTTTCCTTTAAAATGTTCAGAACATATGTTTCTCCCTGTTCGCCCCTGAAACCTTCAGGTGTATAGAATACTCCGGGCTGTGCCTCTGTCAGCTGTACCTCATTTCCGTATGAGTCAGAGATATATACCACTGCTCCTGTTACAGGGGCTATCCCGCCCTCATCACCAAACTGCCTGCTGTAACTCAGCCTGACCCTGTGGGGCCCCACCTGGTCGGTTAAAACCGCATCAACGACCAAATGCCTTTCAGCAACGCTGAGCTCAGGCTCATATATTTCCCGGCATGAAGCCATAAGCATAGCCAGGGATAACAACAGCAGCGGTCCTGTAAAAAGAGCTTTTCTTAATTTGTTTTTTATATCTGGCATACTATCAAAATGAGTAATTATAGGTTATGGTTGGCAGCGGCCTTCCTATTATATACATCTGGTACAGATTAAACGAACGCGCAGAACCAGGACCTGCAGGATCCCTTTTATAGAATACCGAGTAAGGGTTCTTCCTTCCATAGACGTTCATTAGTGAAAACGTCCAGCTTCCCTTACCCCTCTGGTCGGTCCTGAGGTTCTCCCCGAGTGTGAAAGAAATGTCAAGCCTGTGATAGTCAGGCA
>SLKR01000057.1 GCA_007134525.1 Bacteroidales bacterium
CAGAACAGGGAGAATGCATACACGGCCCACCTTGACCGCTGGACCCCGGATAACCGCAATCCGCAGTTCCCTTCACTTCACTTCCCGGCAACAGGCCATTACAATTACCAGATAAGTAATTTTGGTATGGTTCAGGGACAATACATCAGACTTCGTAACGTACGTCTCGGCTATAACCTCGAACACGATTCATTTCAGCAGTTCGGTATAAGGAGCATGGAGCTGTCTCTTATCGGAACCAACCTGTGGACATGGAGAAGGAGAGACTGGGGTGCCGATCCTGAAGGATTCAACTTTGGACAGGATTTCGGAGCATATCCGCAGATGAGGAGATATACATTTGAAGTCCGTGTAAGGTTTTAACAGAAAAAGAAATACAAAATGAAAAATATATTGTTATTGCTATCACTAGCATTAATCTTATCAAGTTGTGAAGACTACCTTGACAAGATTCAGGATTCTGCCGGTATGACTGACGAGGAGGTGTTCACTGACTATCTGAACTTCCGAAGGTTTAACGACAGGATATACCGCGACCTCCACAACTATCTTAACGACTGGGATTTTGCCTACATTTCAGCAATGAGTGAAGAAGGCTATCTCGGACCAGGATGGGAGACCATGCCCACTGTACAGCAGGGCGACTGGCTTCGTGCATATAATGTTGGCCAGTCCCTGCAGTTTTATGGTGTATGGAACTCCTGGAGGAGTATACGTCAGGCAAATATTTCGATTAACAACATCCATATGCTGGAAGGCAATGCCACACAGCAGCAGATTGATGAGATAAAGGGTCAGGCACACTTTATGAGGGCCTGGTACTATTATGAGTTTCTCAAGCGCCAGGGTGGTATGCCTTACATAATTGAAGTCTTTGAGTCAACGGATAATTTCGCACTTCCAAGGCTGTCACATTATGAAACTGCGCTCAAGATAGTTGCAGACTGCGACACCGCCGCCTCACTGCTTCCACAAAGGTGGAGTTCTGAGCACATCGGCCGTCCGGAAATCGGATCTGCAATGGCGTTAAAAGCTGCTGCATTACTTGAAACCGCCAGCCCTTCCAATAACCCGGGCAATGATATGGACAGGTGGGAAGCCGCAGCACAGGCTGCATGGGATGTTATTCAATATGCAGGGAGTACCGGAAGATATGAGTTGCTTCAGAGCAATGGTACCGATCAGGTTACCTATATGACCCCCAGCGGGGTTGAGACCATTACCTATCCGAGCGGATTTGACAGTATCTTCCTGTATCTTCCTTATCATGATGAGGTTCTTTGGGAGCATTATCCTTCAGTTGGCGCTGGTGGAAAATGGAGGGTATATTCCACACCAAGTATGGCAGTTGGCTGGAGTGAACTTCAGGGTTTCAGTCCTTCGGCAAACATAGTTGACCGTTTTGAAACGGCCAATGGTTTGGCTATTGAGGATGATCCGGATCACGAAACCCAGAACCCTTATGTGAACCGTGACCCGCGCTTTTATCATTCAATTCTGTTTAATCAGCAAAGATGGGGAAGTGAAACCGGAAAATATCTTGAGTTATGGGCCGGAGGAGAAGAAAGGCAGACAGCAGAGTTTTTCTCCAGAAGCGGTTACCTTGCCAGAAAGTACTGGGCTCCTGGTATTGACGATCAATCCGGTACCTCTCCGCCACTCACCCGTACTATATTTTTCAGGCTTGCTGAAATGTACCTTATGTATGCCGAAGCAGCTAATGAGATTGGAGGTCCGAACCATACTATAAGCGGTGCTAACCTTAGTGCAGTCGACGCTGTAAACGTCGTACGTGAACGTGTTGGTATGCCTCCGGTCCACTCAAATTACCTTTCAAGCAAGGAAGCGTTCAGAGACAGGATCAAGAACGAACGTGCCGTTGAATTTTTCCTCGAAGGGAAACGGCTTTTCGACCTTATGAGATGGGGTGATGCACACAGGATGGAACACAGGGCGCTTTATGCCAGGAATTACGAGGAAGACCCAGGTAGCCCTACAGGCTTTTCAATCTCGCGGTCTGATTCACCATTCGTAACCTATACTTTCGACCAAAGACAGTACAGGTGGCCTATTCCACTTTCAGATGCCCTTATGTTTGAGGAATTCGAACAGAATCCGGGGTGGTAATTCATCAATGAGCTGATAAAACATGCGTATTAAGATTTGAATGCTGATGTTAGCTCTTTACAGTGAATCAGTTGGTTCACTGAGAGGAAAGGTATAATTTCAGTAAAAATTATGAAAATGAAAAAAACAATATTAAATAGATTGTTGATGCTGATTGCCATAGTAGGGCTAAGTTCCTTTTTAACTACAGCACAGGAGGCATCGACAGTAATTTCAGCCAGGGTTTTAAATGAAGCCGGAGAACCAGTACCAAATGTATTGGTCGCCGGGGCCCTGGGCAATGCGGTCACTGGTCCTGATGGAAATTTCACAATTGAAGTTCCAACAGATGCCGAAGATCAACTTATCATCGATGAGAGGGGCTACAAATTAAAGACATTTATTGTAGACCGTGGCTCTATGCCTGAAGATGATATTTTCCTGGCCAGGGAGATGCCCGTTGACGGGAACAGAATAATTACTCTCCCATACCAGGATTTTACATCAAACAGGTCAGTCTCAGCAACTAATACAATAAGAGGTGAGGAATTAACTGCGCACCCTGGAACTGCCTTATTGGAAGCACTTTCTGGCAGGATACCCGGGCTGGTCGTAAACAAAAACTCGATGGTACCCGGTCATGAGCAGTACAGTGTGAGTGTAAGGGGTGTACCCGCTTCTGTATATATTGACGGAATTTTAAGGGATCCATCTGACCTGAGTGTATTTGAGGTTGACCAGGTTGAAGTGATCAAGGATTTTTCAGGCAGGGCGGCACTGGGTATTCTCGGTGCCAATCCTGTTGTATGGATCACTACAAAATCCGGTAATGATCTGGGCAGAAGGGTAATTGATGTTTCTGCAGATATGGGTGTTAGCGGCCCGTCTTTACTGCCAAATTATCTTGATGCATATAATTATGCATCATTGTTTAATGAGGCAAGGGTCAATGACGGTCTTACTCCGTTTTATTCTCAGGAAGCACTCAATGCTTACAGGGACGGAACTGATCCATTGCGCTATCCAAACATCGACTATTACGATAAATATGTAAATTCTGCAACTTCATACAGAAGGGCCAATGTTCAGTCAAACGGCGGCAATGAGATAGTAGAATATTTTTCTATGCTGGATTATGTAGGTGCAGGCGGTCTTGAGGCTGTCGGGGAACAGGTAACCATGGACAGGTATAAGATCAGGGGAAATGTAAACATTGCCCTGACCAGTTATCTTGATATGAATATAAACCTTTCCGGTACATACGGAAAGACCAGGTTCCCCAACCAGGGAGGCGGTGCTAACCTTTACAATATGTTCGGGTTAATATCGAACTACCCATCCAATGCTCATCCCATTGAGTATGACGGCAGGCTGATGAACAATGCTGACTACCCCGTAAACCTTACAAATGTTTTACAATATTCAGGGTATGCCGAGAATGTTGACCTCAATACTCAAAATACGGTCTCTCTTCTCGCGGACCTTGGTGGTATAACCGAGGGTCTTACATTTTCCGGAACTGCTGCATTTGATGTTAACAATGCAATTACCAACAACAGGGGTGGTACCAGTGACATCTTCCGCCTTGAAACTGTAGGCGGAAGAGATACTCTTGTCAGATATCAGGAAGCTGTTGTTGACGCCAGTATCGGGTCGGGTTATGACTTTTTCTTAAGGAGGACCTCCGGAAAACTTGCACTTAATTACAACAGAAGCTTCGGGGTCCATGATCTTTCGATGCATGCATCCTACTTTCAGATGCTGGAAGAAATAAAGGTTACTGCTGCCGGATATCAGCCGCGCAGGATACAGGATCTGTCGTTCAGGACCAATTATGCATTTGACAACAGGTACGTACTGCAGCTTGACCTTGCATATTCAGGCAATATGAAACTCCCGGAAGGCGAAAGGTTCAACCTTTTTCCGACTGTTGGAGCTGCATGGATTACCAGCAATGAATCATTCATGGATAACAGCAGGCTTATCAACCACCTTAAATTCTATACCTCTTATGGTATAATGGGAGTTGATAATTTCTTAGTACCTGGTTATAATCAATACTACCTTGATCAGACCATTTTCAGCCATACCGGAAACTATCAGAGCGGTATTCAGGGTCAGAGGGGTGGTACTGTAAGGATATATGATATTCTTCAAACTGCCAGTGGTGATTTTACAATACCCAAAAGGAGCCTCTTTAACATAGGTGTTCAGAGTCTTATGTTCAACAACACTCTTACAGCTGAGGTCAACTATTTCTACAGGAGAAACTATGACAACATTATTGTAAGGGAGTCTACAACTCCATCACTGTTCGGTACAGGAGGCTTTTTGCCTGTTACTAATTATGGTGAGAATATGCACGCCGGAGTTGACGGGTTAATTCAGTACACACGTGAGATCGGGGCATTCCGTTTCAGCATTGGTGCTAATGGTATGTACTCAAAAGGAGAATACCTGGTTGTTGATGAGCCTGACGGATTGCCGGATTACAGGAAAATAACCGGTACTGCAACTGATCTTTATTGGCTGTACGAAGCTGAAGGATTGTTCCAGTCGCAGGAAGAGATAGATGCTTATGGTGTTACCCAGGGTTGGGGAGCCGTAAGGCCCGGTGATATTAGGTATAGGGATATTGATGGCGACGGGATTATCGATAACCGCGACATGACCGCAACCGGTGCACATGCACCCAGGGTCAGTTACGGTTTGAATCTCTCTTTGGGATATGGCGGGTTTAACCTGTTTGTATCCGGGAAAGGCGTAACCGGTGGTGAAGTACTTTTATCTCACCCCAACTACTTCTGGATAAGCAGTACGACACAGAACTACAGTGAACCTATGCTTGACAGGTGGCCCAACAGTGAGGATTACCCCAGGCTGACAACAAGTTCGCGCAACAACTACCAGCCTTCGACTTACTGGCTGGCCAACGCTACATACCTGAGCCTTGACAATGTTGAGCTGAGCTATTCGTTTCCAAAAACATTTTCACAGAGGTATCTGATGACTGACCTCAGGGTTTTTGCAAGGGGGCGTAATCTGATGTACATCTCCGAATTGTCCGACAAGGGCATCAACCCGGAGAATATGAATGCAGGTATTTCTACCTACCCCGTACTGAGGACCATTACTTTTGGAATATCCTTGAAGTTTTAATGTTTAAAAAACTATATCATGAGAAAATTCATTTTATTCACAATAATATTGTCAGCACTGGCAGCCTGCGAATATCTGGAGCCATACCCGCTTTCTGATCTTAAAGATGACGAGATCTGGGAGCATGCCATATATGGCGAAGGTTTCCTGTCAAGGGCATATGCTAACCTGGACGCAAGCTACCCGTTCTGGATGGAATATCTTACAGATAATGCTGTTCCAAACACTCCGGGCGATAATATTCTTGCACTCGGGGGATGGACACTGGAAACCAATCCGATCGGAAGCTGGAATAACAGCTACAACAGCATAAAAAACCTTAATATATTTCTTGAAAAGGCTGATGAGCTGGATTACAGGATCGATGATTCAACGAGGGATTCCCTCTACCGCGCACACAGGAAAGGCGAAGCCTATTTCCTCAGGGCATGGTACCACTGGGTTCTTTTAAGGGATTACGGTGGTGTGGCCGGTGGCCAGCATCTGGGAGTACCAGTAGTTAAGACTGTCCTGGATATTGAAGATAATATTGATCTTCCGAGGTTGACTTATGAAGAGACAGTCGCCGAGATAGTTGAAGATCTTGAAATGGCAATTGAGATTTTGCCTTTGAGATATACAGGCTCAGATGAGTTCACAGGGCTACAGAACCATGGAAGGGGCTCCGGCCTCGCTGCCATGGCGCTCAAGGCCAGAATCTATCTGAATGCAGCAAGTCCCGCTTATGGTACACCGAGCCAGGATAAATGGGAAAGGGCCGCACAGGCAGCTTATGAAGCAGTGGATGCTGAAGGAGGACTAAGGAATCTTCAGCCCTACGGCAACTTTAATGCAGCTTCCAGCCCTGATTACATATGGATACAACCTACCTGGACGGGCAACTGGTGGGAACAGCAGTTCTACCCTCCATCTTCCTATGGAAGTGGTGCAAGTAATCCATCCCAGAACCTGGTGGATGTATTTCCTTCGGTTGACGGATATCCCATTGAGGATAGCGAACTCTACGATGAGAACTATCCTTATTCAAACCGCGACCCGCGCTTGTCCAGGTTTATTTTTCATAATGCCATGGAATACCAGGGCAGGGTTGTAAGCACCTTTGAAGGTGGTGATGATGCACCTGGCGGTCTCACAGCAAGGGGTACCCGGACAGGGTATTTCCAGAGGAAACTTTTGAGCAACAACGTAAGGCTTACCCCTGGAGATGTAACTTCTGACATCAAGTTTTATGTATTCATCGGTTTGACCGAACTCTACCTGAACTATGCAGAAGCCCTTAACGAGGCTTACGGCCCGAACGGCGCAGGCCCCGGTGGTCATACAGCTGCTGAGGTAATGCACCGTTTAAGGCTCAGGGCGAATCCAACCCTTACTACCGACAATTACCTTGAAGAGCAAGCTGCCATGGGCCAGGAAGTTTTCAGGGAGTTTATATACAATGAGAGGCGTATCGAACTGTCGTTTGAAGGATTCCGTTTCTGGGACATGAGAAGGCTGAATAAACCCCTTAATTATACTATCCGCGGGGTAGATATTGAGAAGATCGGTGGTGAACCGGTTCCTCCTCAAAATATTGCTTTGACGTCAGAGGTTTCTACTTCCTATGTCTCACCCTGGGAAACCCTTGAGGCTATCAACAATGGAAACTATGACTTTGAAGACTCCTCCACAAAACCAGAAACTGCCTACGGAAACTGGCCCAGTGCCGGAGAGTGGCAATGGGTTCAGTATGATTTTCCCGGAGTTTATTTTGTTGACCGTTCTGATGTATACTGGTGGACTGACGGAGGAGGTATCCTGATACCTGACAGTGTAAAGGTTGAATACTGGGACCTTGAACTTGAAGAGTGGACGGAGGTTTCTGTACCGCAGGGATTTGACGCGGTAGCGGATGAGTGGCATGTGAAGACATTCTCTCTTGTTGGAACTACCGCTATAAGACTGCATTTTATTTCAAATACTGAATCTTGTGGTATTTTTCAGTGGAGAGTATGGGGTATTCATGAAGATGATGTTGTATTGTACACATTTGAGGAAAAAGAAGTGGAAACCCATAGTTTTCAGGAATACATGAGGTATGTGCCACTGCCTTATATGCAAACAATAGTACAGGATAATCTTTTACAGAATGACGGCTGGTAATGGGTCTGTCCATCAACGCAGTGAAAATTTTAAAAAAATTACCGATATGAAAAAAATCTTTTTATTCCTTATAGTGGTATTCTGGCTAACAAGCTGTTATGATGATTACAGGCTTGATTATCCTTATTCTACTGTAGCATTTTCAAATGCCACGGGAGGATCTGACCAGCCGGGTGTCCTTTGGCGATCTGTCGTTAAGGGAGAGGGCCTGAAGCTGGATGCCGGAATCTACCTTGCTGGCGTTATTGAAAACAATCAGGAAAGGTGGGTTGACTTTCAGATAGATCCCTCCATTCTCAATGATACTGACTATGAGCTTATGCCATCTGATTATTACAGCATGAGCGATAACAGCAGGTTTGTTATACCGTCAGGGTCGCATGTGGGTAAAATAACCATTACTCTGGATTCACTATCCTTTGTTAATGACAAAAATGCAGTTAAACCTCATTATGCGATCCCTTTCAGGCTTACACAGACCTCCGAAGACTCTATACTCAGTACACAGAGTACTCAGATTCTTGTGGTCCGTTATATCAGCAGCCTTGAGGGTTTTTATATACATGAAGGTGATTTCTCAACAGTAGAGGATGACGGGTCGGTATTGAATGATGGAGCGATCAACAATGTGTTGAGGGCTTCAACAGTCATGCTGGATACTGTCAGGATGAACGGTATGATGAATCTTACCGGTGCTGACTTTCAGATGAATGTAGCTGCAGGAAGTGATGTATTCATTGAATACTATCCCAATCCGGATCCGGTCGAACCCGAGAACATTGCTTTGATCTCCACTCCATCAACTGATTATGTATCACCCTGGGAAAACCTTGACGCAATAAACAGCGGATACAATAACCCCCAGAACTCTGAAGACCGTAGTGGTCCTGATGGTATTTACGGAAACTGGTTTAGTGGGGAAATGTGGAGGTATGTACAGTATGACTTCCCCGGGCCCTTCAACATTAACAGGTCTGATGTTTACTGGTTCACAGATGGCGGTGGCCTTCAGATTCCGGATAGCACATATCTGGAGGTCTGGGATGATGAAACTGAAGAATGGGTAGAGATATGGCGCAACTGGGACGGATCGGGAGTATCTGCAAACCAGTGGAATATTACCGAGTTTGATGCTGTTAACACCACCGCCATCAGAATGTATATGAAGTCAAATACAGAATCTGTTGGTATCATTGAATGGAGGGTGTGGGGTATTTCCGGAGCTGTCGGATATGAAGTGGCTCCAATTGAAAGGATAACCCAGATCGGTGAGAACCGCTACGACCACTCAACTCACACATTCTATTTTAACTACCGGGTTCACTATGAACCGCCCAACAATTACTACCATACCGATGTTTCTGCTACACTAACGTGGCGAAACAGGATACGAGACGGAGTAAACGAATGGAGGAGGTAGCCTAACATTAGATGAGTCGAATGGATGGCTGGCCTGCTTGAACTGGTCAGCCATCCATTTTGTTTGTC
>SLKR01000134.1 GCA_007134525.1 Bacteroidales bacterium
GTTCTGAGCCACCTGGAGCAGGTATGGCAGCATTTTTTCCCGTCTATTCCATTTGAATACGATATCCCTGAAGAATCTTTCGATAATAATTATTGCCTGTATGGGATTATTTAGTCTGTCATCCTTTATGGTTGAGAGACATATTCGTGAAATGGCCCTAAGGAATGTCATTAGCGCTGATATGTTCCTTTTTGTGCTTCTCATGTTAAGTGAATTCCTGAAACTTGCAGCCTTGGCTTTTATAATTGCTGCACAATTATCCTGGTACCATGTCAGCGACTGGCTCGATAACTATTCATACAGTGTTTCATTGAAATGGTTGCCTTTTGCAGTATCTGCAATTGTGGCAACGGTAATTACAATGATAACAGTATTATACCATGCATTAAAGGTCTCGGTGGTGAATCCGGTAGAGATCCTGAAGTATGAGTGACCGGGACTCGGGGAGAAAAAAACCATTACTGCTCACTTTACGCACCCGGGAGTTCTGTATAAAATGTGCTGCCCTCGCCTTCACTGCTCTCTGCCCATATCCTTCCTCCGTTCATTTCGACGAAGGTCTTGCACAGGACAAGGCCCAGCCCGGTTCCTGATTCACCAGAAGTTCCCCTTATGGAGAGGCTTTTTTCTAAACTGAACAGTTTATCCATGTTCTCCTCAGGAATACCCGTACCGTTGTCGGATACCGAGATCAGAACTTTATCTTCCATCTGTCTGGCATCTATATTAATCCGGCTTCCCCTATCTGAATATTTGATGGAATTTGAGATCAGGTTTCTGAGCACTAAAAGGATTGTTTCCCTGTCGGCTGTAAATCCCAGTTTCTCTTCCGAGTGATATTGTATGCTGATATTCTTCGACCTGGCCTGAATTGCCATTGTATCAACGGCATCTTTAATTATTTCAGCTGCATCCAGGGTTTCGGTTTGTGTTTCAATCTCACCAATCTGTGAGCGCGACCAGTTCAGAAGGTTTTCAGTAAGAGAATAAAGTTTATATGATGCCTGGCGAATAGACTCAGCATACTCCCTGAACTTCCCGGGTTCTTTCGCCGGATCCTCCATTATCAGCATATCAGCAAACCCCTGAAGGGCATTGAATGGTGATTTGAGGTCGTGCGCAATTATGGAGAAAAACTTCTCCTTTGTAACCAGCACCTTTCTTAACTGATCTTCTGATTCTTCCAACTCTGAGTTAGTATAGTTCAGTTTCCTGTTTGTTGCCTGCATCTCTTCAAGAAGGCCCTCTGCCCTTGTTTTTTGCTTTTCAAGCTGGATATTGGTCCTGAAAAGGTCATACCGGAATTTGTTCTGTGTCCTGTTGGCTATAAAACCCAGTACCAGAATGGGAATAACATTGCTGAGATCGGTAAGCTGCTCTATTGTTGGTTCGAAGAAAAACAGAAGAATAAAAAGAAATATCACTGCCGGTAGCAGGTATATAAGTATTGTGGTATAAAGTCTGGTCCTGATATCTATTGAGACCAGAAAGATCACCACAACAAGTCCGGTAACATGCCCGGCAAAATCGGGGGCCTCAAGATGTATCAGACATTTTGCATACATCATTACCGGCAGGCTTGCCAGCAGCAGGTTGTATAAGCCTGCTCTTAAGGAATAGTAATCTTTCTTAAGTGAATTAAAAACAATCAGAAAGCCTGCAAGCAAAACAGGGAATATTCTGGTGTATGCTGCAGTTGACTCCCCGATCAGCCATATATCGGAATATATAAAGTACAAAAGGATAAAAAACCCGGGAATGAGCTTTGCATTGAGGTACTTTGTAGTTGAACGGTCAACGTACTCTTTGTATTTTTTTAATAAAGCCGCTTCAGCAGACACGATCAAGCCGTTTTTTGGTGTAGTAAGTGTATTTATGGTACAAACATACTAAATTTAATGTTCGGCTTTATTAAACCTTTTAATCCTTGCTGATATGTTTATAAATAAGCTCCAGTAGCTTGTCGCGCCTTATTGGCTTTGATATGTAATCATTACAGCCTGCATTCAGGGTTGATTGCCTGTGGCCTTCAAGAGCATGGGCAGTCTGGGCGATTATCGGAATTTCCCTGTTTACCTCCCTAATCTTTCTTGTTGCATCCAGTCCGTTCATCCCCGGCATTTTAATATCCATAAGCACAAAGTCTATATCCGGATCCTCCATGACCTTTTTCACTGTATCTTCACCATTAATGGTCCTGGTAAGTTTTACACCCTCCCTTTCAAGGATGGCTTCAATGTATTGATAACCGAAATCATCATCTTCTGCAACCAGGATCCTGGCCCCCCGTATTATCCCTGCGCAGTCTTTCCTGCCGGCTTTCCCGGCTTTTACTCCGGCACGGGTTACAGGATTGTATGGAATGGTAAACCAGAAGGTGCTTCCCTTGCCGGGTTCTGATTCAAGCCAAATCTTTCCGCCAAGCATATTTATATACTCCCTGGATATTGAAAGCCCCAGACCGGAACCTTCATGAGGACGGGTGATATTCAGGTCAGCCTGTACGAAGCGGTCAAAAATTGCCGCCTGCCTGCTTTCCGGAACCCCGCTTCCGGTATCCCTTACATAGAAAACTATATTTCCTCCCTTTTGATAGCCGCCAAAAACAATACGGCCCTGGTTTGTAAACTTGACTGCATTGCTCAAAAGGTTAGTAAATATGCTTTCCAGCTTAACCCTGTCTGTATTAATCAGAGCATTCTTACCCCTCAACTTTTCATTTATTGTTAGGATGACTCCCTTTTCATCCGCCTGGGGGCCGAAAAGCTCAAGCAGGTATTGAAAGATCTCTTCAAGGTTAACCTCTTCGCGGTGCACTTCAACCTGCCTTGCATCTATCTTGGCGGCTTCTATAATGTCATTTATTGTTGTTAAAAGCCTTTTGCCGCTTTTATTGACAATATTTATGTATTCTATCTTCTCTTCACCATCGGTCTCTGGTTGTTTCAGAAGTTCCAGAAAGCCCAGGATGGAGTTCATTGGTGTTCTTATCTCATGGCTGATGTTTGCAAGGAATGCTGTCTTCAGCCTGTTGCTCTCATCTGCTTTCTGCTTGGCATTTACCAGGGCCTCATAACCCTGCTGCCGTTGAATTGCAAGGCTTATCTGCCCTGAAACGAATTCCAGCAACTCCCGGCTTGTGCTGTCATATTTGTCCGGATCATTGTAATCCTTGACCACAACAGTACCCAGAACCTTGTTTTTGATTATGAGCGGAACCCCCAGCCAGACCTCACAGATATCATCTTCAGAATCAATTTTACCAGCTGTTAAGAGCTCCTTTAGTTCGTCTTTTTTTATCAGCAACGAGCTTTTTTTGCTTATCACAATTCCTGAAACTGACCTGTCGACCGGCCACGAGCCCTCAGACTTTCCGGTTTGGCCACTACCGTATGGTATGGTGATCTCCCCGGATTTTTCATCGTAAAGGGCTATATAGAAATTAGTTGTGTCGATAATTTTTCCAAGGGTGTTTCTGATCTTTTCAATCAGTTCCCTCAGGTCGGAGGTGATCAGTGTGGAATTGCCTATCCTGAATAGCACCTCTTCGCGTATTTCGTTGTTTTTCTGCCTTGTAATATTGGTGTGTACACCGATAAATCTTAATGGCCTGCCATTTTCGTCGTACGAGATGATCTTTCCCCTGTCAAGCACCCATATGTATGAGCCGTTTTTATGCATGAGCCTGTGCTCACATTTGTATACAGGGCTCTCTCCCGTAATATGTCTGCGGATCTGCCTGTAGGCGGTGTCAATATCATTCGGGTGGATCCTTTTCTCCCATTCCTTCAAAGAGCCGGAGATTTCATCCGGCCCGTAACCGAGCATCTCCTTCCACTTGTCAGAATAGAACACCTCATCAGTTTTCAGGTTCCAGTCCCAGAGGCCGTCGCCTGAACCTTCCAGGGCAAACTTCCACCTTTCCTCACTATCGCGCAACTCATTTTCATATCTGACCCTCTCGGTTATGTCAATAATACTTACAAGTACTTTCGAATAGTTGTTTTCATAACCCTGTGCAACTGTCCAGTTCAGCCTGATATGTTTTTTGGATCCATCCAGTGCAAAATGTGTCTCCTCGGTTGTCATGCTGGTTTTATCGTCTGCAATAAGTAAGAGAATCTGAACAAAACTTTTGTATGATCCTTCTGTGAATATTACAGGCAGCCCATTGCAGAAGTCCTTTAAACTGCCGGCTTTATACATATTAAGTGTTGCCTGATTAACATCCACAATTTTTACCATGCCTGCAAGCTTTTTGGTAAAATCCGGGTGTTTTTCCAGCCACACCTTCAGGTCGTGTATCTTTTCTGTCCTTAGTTTGTCTATCTCTTGCTTAACTCCTGAGAAATTTGCTTCCCACAATGAAATCGGGGAGGATTTAAACAGTTGACGGTAATGTGCCTCGCTTTTCCTGAGTTTTTCCCTTAACAGATAATCCTGGCTTACGTCCCTGAATACCATGACGACCCCCCTGATATTGCCCTCATTGTCTTTTATGGGGGATGCGGAATCTGCAATCTGGTAATCCCTGCCATTATTTGATATTAATTTTGTATGGTTTGCCAGGCCAACTGTATTGCCGGTTTTCAGAACCTTTTCTACAGGATTCTTTGACTGCCTTCCAGTTTTTGCATTTACAATATTGAAAACATTCATCAGCGGCTTGCCCCTGGCTTCCTTAAGTTTGATGCCGCAAAGCTTTTCAGCCACAGGGTTCATATTTGCAACCATTCCGTCTTTGTCTGTCGAAATAAGCGCGTCCCCGATTGAGTTCAGGGTTACCCGGAGATTATCCTCGCTGGCCATTATCTCCTCCTCAGCAAGCTTTCGCCTGAGGTACTGTGCTATATATTTTGTAGCAGCATCAAGCAGGTTTTTCTCCTCCTCAAGGAAAGAATAATCATTAATACCGGGATCCCCGGTATTATAAACAACTATAATTTCAATTTCCTTTCCTGGCTTAACAATGGCGCTGCCTGTAAGATTCCGTTCTGTTTTTCTGAAATTTCCTGCACTGTAATCTTCACCGTCAAAACTAATCCTGGCCGCTGTGATATCTGGATATTGAAAAGCCCCGGCCAGTAGCCGACTGACAGCCTGAAGACATTTCCGCCGGTCTGCTCCTGATTCTTCAATTGCTTCGGATATTCCTGTAAGGCAGTTAAGCTCCTTTATCCTTTCGGTCAGCCTCTTTTCATTTTTAATGCTACTTTCAACCCTTGCTGAAAGCTTATCAATCGTTGCCTGCAGTGAGCCGACCTTATTTCTGAGTTCGTTTATGGTCTTCTCCGGGTCTTTCATTTTTTTGTATTGTCTTTCCTTTAACTGAGTTACATACGTTATAAAAGGTATTTAATTACCGCAAAATACAAAAAAATAAGGCAAATTATTATAATGTACTGCCCAGGTCAAACTCTGCAGTGAACAGAAGAGTGCCGTGATCTAAAAGGCTGTAGGAAAACAGAGACAGGTCATCCGACAGCTCAACCCTCCATACTGCTCCGCATGCTGTTGGCAGTGTTTCGCAGGTGTAATCGTCAGCCGGGAAATCCTGTTTAAACCCTGTGCCGCTGCCGCTCGCATATCCCCCGTACATTGTGACCTCCTCGGGAGTACCGTCAGGGTGGCGGTGATCGTGCCTGAACCTGAGGCGGCCTTCTTCTGCAAGGAACATCCATGTCCTTGAATGATCATCGTCAAGATGAAAGGGGATGTATATCCGGTTGTCTTCGCAAACTGTTACGTGCATCACAAAATCCTTGTTTTCCCAGCTTTCCCTGCCTTCGGCAATATATACCTGCCTGCCGCTGAAGGATTCCCCGCACAGGGTAGCCAGGTTATTGAAAAACTCTTTTTCTTCAGGTATTTCAAGGGTGCTTCCGTATTCTGCATTTCCGGTTGAACCGCAGGAGGATATTATAAGGGCAAATGATGCCAGGATGAGGAGTTTAAAACTTTTCTGCATGAGAGATATTTATTAGGGTTATGGATTGTCAAATATACACGACAATTTTAAATGGTCACACATAAAATTTTGTATATTGCGTGCCCCTTGTCTTTTCAAGGACCACGGAACTCAAAGAGCAGATTCATGGAAAAAGATAAGGTGATAAACCTGCCCAACCTGCTTTCTTTTTACCGCATACTGGTTTTCCCATTAATACTGTGGTTTATTTTTAATGGCCACGAAGCCCTTTTTGCTGTATTTATTATAATCAACCTGTTTACCGATGTACTTGACGGATTTATTGCCAGGGCTTTCAATCTTCAGACGGAATTCGGTGCGAGGATTGACTCAATAGGTGACATGGGAACATACACGCTGGCCTTCCTGGGGCTTTTCACGTTCAAGCTTGATGAACTAATGCCACACATTACACCTCTGATAATATTCATTGTACTCTGTATTGCCCTTGTGGTAATTTCTCTGGTAAAGTTTGGGCGCCTTCCGGCTTTCCATATGTATTCCTGGAAGATAGGCGGTTATATTCAGGGAGCTTTCTTTTTCACACTGTTTGTATTTGATTTTTATGCCCCTTTATATTATTTCATGATAATATGGGCGATAATTGCCGCTTTGGAGCATATTGCGGTTCAGATAGCAATACCTGAACTGTATTCTAATGTAAAAGGGCTATACTGGGTTTTAAAGAACAGGAACAACTGAATGGCGTGATACTTGAATCCTCAATAGAACTAAACTATTACTGGCTGCCAATGATAGGCTTTGTCGTTGGCTTACTGGCGACAATGGTCGGGGGCAATGGTGCCTTCTTTTTTCCTCCTGCACTTATACTGCTGTTTCAGGTGTCGCCCAGGGTTGCAATTGCCACATCCCTTGCCGCCGTTCTCCCGATAGGGCTTATCGGTTCTGCCGTACATTACAGGCGCAACAATATTAACCTGCCCGTGGCCCTGATATTCGGGGCAGCGGGTCTGGTTGGTGCACTTGCAGGCTCCTGGATAACGAGCGTAATCGAAACCGCGGTTCTTGTCAGGACATTTGGTGTATATTGCATCATTCTGGGGTTGCTGAGCCTTCGTGTCCCGAAGAGTTCTGAATACGGAAAAACTGATTCCCCGCCGGAATCGCTGCGGGAAATCAGGAGCAGGAATGTTCCCCTTATTATTTTTTTCGGACTGGTATCTGGCGCCGCGGCCGGGCTTTTTGGTACAAGCGGCACTGCTCCGGTACTTGCTGCGTTGTTAATATTGCAATTCCCTGTCAGGCTTGTGATCGGGACATCTGTTCTGATTGTCTTTATTAATGCACTGTCGGGATTTGGAGGTCACCTGGTGCTTGGAGAAATAGACCCCGAACTGATACTGATGCTTGGTTCGGGTGCGGCTGCCGGTGCCTTCATTGGCCCGCGTTTACTTATACACATAAAGCCGGAAAAAAAGGAGGGGGGTATCAGGTATGTATTTGCAGGCATTATAATTGCCCTGGGTGTTCTGATGTTTACAAGATCATTTTAGCATCTGTTTTGTATATTCGTATTTGTATGTCTCAGCTGGTTTTGCATATTCTGGATATATTCTTTGTAATATTTCACTCCGTTTTTATTTTATTCATACTGTTTGGGTGGATCCCGCGAAGGTTTAGAGTTGCCCACCTTGTATGTGTTTTACTTACTGGCGGTTCCTGGTTTATTCTTGGAATATTCTACGGCATGGGTTTTTGCCCGCTTACCGAATGGCACTGGGATGTGCTCAGGCAGCTTGGTAAAACCGGTCTGCCTTTTTCATATGTACAGTATATTTTAGATCGCCTGCTTGGGATCAATATACCGGCCGGCACTGCAGATTCAGTTACCCTTTATGCCTGGCTTGCAGCTCTTTTAATATCAATTTTTCTTTTCTCCAGGAAATACTTAAGACACGGAAAATTTAATCACTAAATGATTCTAAAATTGATATATACACAAGCCGGACTTTATATTAATTACCGTTAAATCTCTATTTATATAACTATTTTAAGGCCTGGTTTGCTTTTTTTGTAATAATTAATAACTTTGGAGCTTGTATTTGTATAAATGTATTTTTTAGCTTCAGTTTGGTTGTATTTCCTGCTGTCGCCTTTCCTTGTATTATTAATTTAATTTATTGAAAATGGAACGGATAATAACAGGAGTATTTGGCTTTACTCTGCTCGGACTGGTTTTATTCTCTTTTTATGCCTGTGAGGATGATAACCCCAGTCCCTTTGGCGATGAAAACGTTTTCCTTGCATTGCATCTTGATGGATCAAACATTGGTCCTGATTCTTACTTTTCATTGATGACGATAAATAATGGTACAGCTGAGTTTGAACGGCTGCAGGATGTTTTTCCGAGCGGTACAAGGCACAACTGGTTGAATCGGGTAGATGCGGCAAATGGTATTGTAGGAATGTCCCTGCATGATGACCTTTGTCCAGCTACCCTTGCAGGGATGCTGACCCCACGGCGGGGTTTTTGGTTTGATATTTCCTCTGCCATGGGTGATACCTTGCCGGTACTGCCACCAAATTCACCCTGGGGAATTAGCAACACTGTCAAAAGGTACAGCCTGATGGATGAAACCTCCATACAGGTAAGTGAAAGCGGTCATGTGTTTTATATTTCCGGCTCTCATGAATATCACTGGGTGGACAGTTACAGGGAGGCAATGGTCAGGTACGATATAAATAATGGTGAACTGAAGAAGGCAGAATCTCCCAAGGGTTTTGTGCTTGGCCAGGAAGATGTCGGTTCTCAGTATGACTTCTATAAATTTCAAAAACCTATATATCCATCTAAAGACGGAAGGTATGTCTATGGAGCTGTTCAGGCTTATGGAACCTCAGGAGGTCAACTAATCTGGGGCCCCAGGATACTTTTTGAATATGACTACAACGCTTCTTCATACAGAAGACTTGGAGATCCCGGTGAAACGGGCGTTACTGTTTATGGTATTACAGCCGACAGGTCTCATCTTTTATATTTCGGATCCGGTGAGATGAAGAGGATAAGCCTGGGAACCGGGCAAACTGCAGTACTTCACAATATATCAGGTTCATATCTTAACAGGGCATGCTGGAACAATGGTGGGTTTGTCCGTGGGTCTAATTTAAAGGCAATTAGATATGACAATATTATGGAGGACGTTCAGATAGAGATACCGGCACCTGCAAGTACATTTGCCCCGCAGTTTTCTGCTGATGGCAATCGTGTATATTACCATTTCAGTTCGGGCAGCAAAAACTATCTGCTGGTCACCAGCGACCTCAGTACAGAGGCTGTTACCGACACCGTAGCTGTTTTGCCGGATAATGTGCGTATTATGGTCTTACGGTAAACCAAACCGTAACAAGGAGGTTCACAGTACAAATTCTGTTGTAATAGTTGGGCCAGTATTATCCATATATTGCATTTACTAATAACGTTCATTACTGGGGGCTTTAACCATCAGGTCTGCATTTTTAAGATGTACAGTATATTTCAGATCGCCTGCCTGGCAGCACTTGTGATATCATTATACCTTAACATAATCAGGAGGTTTTATAAAAGCTGCTAAATACATTTTATTTTGACGTAATTGTGTTATTTAAAATCGTAATTATGTAAACCTTATAATACCTCTGCATGTTACTTTTACAAAAGAAAAGTAAACATTTAAAATTCTATTGTTATGAAAGCTTTAACTTTTGTTTTATTAATGTTCCCGTTTTTATCCATATATGCAGGCGAGACTAATGGAAGAACCGAGTTTAAGGTATATGGCTCATGTGGGATGTGCAAGTCGAGGATTGAAAACGCAGCCATGACAGAGGGTGTCAGGTCGGCAGATTGGTCAATGGAGAATAATATTCTGACATTGAATTACGATCCTGAAATTACCGACCTTTCAACTGTTCATGAAAAAATAGCCGAGTCGGGCCATGATACTGAAAAGGTCAGTGCCGATGACAGCGTATACAACAACCTTCCTGCATGCTGCCAGTATAAAAGGGAAATGACCAGTTTTAAGGTATATGGTTCCTGTGGCATGTGTAAGTCGCGGATCGAAAAGGCGGCCATGACAGAAGGTGTAAGATCCGCTGAATGGTCAATGGAAAAAAACCTGCTTACACTTAACTACGATCCTGAAACAACCGACCTTGAAACGGTCCATGAAAAAATAGCAGAGGCAGGTCATGATACTGAAAAGCTCAGTGCCGATGACAGCGTATACAACAGCCTTCCTGCATGCTGCCATTATGAAAGAAAGGAATAGGATTTGTTTTACATGTTTAGTCCAACAGGAATTTACTCCTGTAAGATCTTATCGACATATACTTCACCGCTGTGAGCAATGCTGTCTTTATCTGTGAAAACAGCCCCGCTGTAAATATTGACCAGCAAGTCAGCATGCTCGCTTATTTTATTTATTGATATATTGTGAAGGTTTGCCGTGAGGATGCCACACCCCATAATGCCAGGACTGAATGGAACACTGTTTTCCATGATGCTCCTTAGTATAATTTCTGTACAACTGATTTTCCTGCCCTTTACCCGAATAGTTTCTTTCCCTATCAGGCGGTTTAGTTTCTTTTTTTCTCTGAGGGTCATAAACCCATACCACATAAGGCACATAATGCCTTTTTGGGCTGCTTTTAGAAACCCTTTCAGATATGTGTCGCCATTGTCATCTTCCTGGTTAATAAGGTAGGGATCTATGTGGACAAAGCTTTTTTCGTCAAGTTCCGGAACCAGCTTTAAAAAGCCACCTATAGAATCAGTATTCCTGGTATCTAGCCTGCCGGAAATATCCAGTTGTGCTGCGTTGGCCCTTAATGATTCCAGTGCGGTTCTGTCGGTATCAAAGCATATATAATTGCAGTCTTTTCCGTTCAGTATGCTAATTACCTGTGCAAATGAACCAGGGTATCTCCCCTTTGAAAGGTAAGGGGAGATCACCCGGAAATATTCAGATTCACGAAGTTTTTTATTTGAAGCTGCTTTGCGTGAAAAATGCCCTATCCCGTATTGCTGTCCGGGTGTGTTCTCCAGTTTGTAATCAAAGTATGCCGAATTGGTCTCAACATATGTTTTAACCTCCTCGCCTGAAACGATGTCGCACAGTGAAAGATGTTTCCAGATATCACCTATGTTGCCGTAATGCCTGTAAGCCACCTGGGAATTTGATTTTATGGGTTATCTTTCTGCTATTACCAGCATCTCGTAGTCACCTGTGGTCAGGCTGTCATTGCGCGAAAATACACCCAGCCTTGCGGCAAAAATTCCTATGTTCCTATAGCCAAGTGTTTTTAGCAGCCAGGTTATTTCGCTGGGCACATAGTATCTTTCATTACAGTCAAGTTCATGCCTTATGCCGTCATCATCAATAAATGTGGTTACGTTATGGTCCCTGAATGTCATAAGATCGAAACTGTTTCCCTTATAGACTGCGCCAGTGCTGTCATTGTCCTCATGAAATTTCTCTACAGAGTTATAGAGGGGGAAAAGGCCGTTCAGGGTGGTAAAGATCAGCTTTCCCGTAGTTTTAAGTGAATTAGTCACATTCTTAAGGATCTCAAAGTTCATCTCATCTGTTTCCATTAATGGAAATCCACCTTCGCAAAGCATTATTGCCACATCAAACTCTCCCTTAAAGGGCAACTGCCTGGCATCCTGCCTTTGGAAATCTACTTTCACCCCTGCTTTAAGGGCTTTCTCCCTTGCTCTTTCCAGCTGGTTTTCAGACAGGTCTATACCCGTAACATTATATCCCCGCTTTGAAAGCTCGATAGCATGCCTGCCAGTACCGCAACCAACGTCAATTATCCCAAGCTTCTTGTTACCTGATAGCTCCTGCTCAATAAAGTCGCACTCTCCCAGTGTGCCTTTTGTGAAATCTTCCTGATCATACTGTCTGGCGTAATTCTCAAACAGTGCCTTGTACCACGGTTTGTTATTCATCAATTATGTGCTTTTGCTTGCATATTTCTCTTCAAGATCATTTATGGCCTGAAGAGCTTCTTCTGAGAAAATAGGAGTATCTCCTCCGGCTTTTTCAGCAGCCCTGTTATAAAGACTGTAGAATGCAAAGGGATTGCCTGCCTTGTTTATCAGTTCTTCTTTCCCCAGTTCATCTATTATTATGCCTGTCATATAGTAACCCACGGGGTGCCCGCTCATCGGCAGGTTTTGCCGGAGGATACTGCCGGCCTGCCTGTAAGGCATAGTGGATAAAAGACTGTCCATTCTCAGGATATAGGAAGGAGCGTTTTCAACCATGACGTCCCACCTTTCCGACAAAAAATACAACGGACTGTTCTGGTTACCCATCAGTATATCCTTGTCTATCTGATCTGCAATTCCTTCTGAGTGTATCTGGTTGATTACCCATAAAATATCACTTTCACTCTCTTTAGCTTCCCGGGGATCATATACCAGCAACTTATTCCTGTAATAGTGATGAAATTCATGAGCCAGCATAAGGGGAAGCATATCGCCGAGATCCAATGCCAGAAGCATGTCTATTACAATGGGGGAGTATCCTCTTGCATCGTAAGAGAACACAAGGAATGATACCCGGGGGTAATCGCCGGCACTTGCAGCAGGAAGATAGGCCAGGGCTTTTTCATTAGCCCTTGCCATTAATTGGGTGTCATCCGATTTGAGCTCTTCAGCATACCGGTTGACCACCTCCCTTTGCCCAGCTGCTTTTCTGTAATGGCCGATCAAATCAGGAAAAACTCTTTCTTCCTCTTTTGCCTTCTCCAGCTCCATAGCTTTTGAAGGCATAAGTGCCAGCCTGAAGTGCTCAATGAAAAAATCCCGCGTAAACTCCGAATCTGTCAGAACCGCATATCCCGGAGTTGAAAACAGCTCATCCCATTGTTCGGTATCAGGCTCCCTGTCTTGTTCAAGTATGCTTGCTATATGATAAAATGCCTCTATGCCGGAAAAATCAAGAATGTCCCTGTCATGATCCGCACAGGAGTATAAGGCAAAGGATGCCAGAAATATCAATATGGCATAAAGTCTTATCACTATACGTGAGTTTTAGTTCACAACCAGCATATAGCTCCTCTGGTGGCCTTCCGCTGATACAGTTACAACATACATCCCTGCTCTCATTATATCCGCAGTGTTCAGCTGTAAGCTGCTGCCTGCAAATGTGTCGGAAAATACAACCTGCCCCTGCATATTGGTTATACGAACCGTAACCGGGTTGTCCCTGTAATAGTTCAGTTCCAGCTTAAGCATCTGGCTGCGTGATACAGGATTTGGATATATAATGGTTTCAAGAATTTCATTACCCGGTGTTTCCTTTACATCCAGAGTCGGGTCAATTATATTCCTTGTCCAGTCGTACCATTGAAGGTCAACACTTGCAGTTTGCTTTACCCCCTCAAGTAGCTGTATCCGGTAATCGTAATGTGCCTTGCGTGTCTCTTCTCCCTTGTAAATATAATCCGTATTTGTTACAACTGCAAAAACAACCCCGTTGACAGGAGGCGTATCAAGACGGATACTGCATTCCCCGCCGTGAACAATTTCGCTGTATACAGGCTGGCCGTCCTCATCACGATAACAAATCTGGAGTGTCATATTTGTACCCAATGGCTGAAAATCCAGCTTTACGATATCTCCCTCAACGTGAAGCGGGATCTGGTTTGCTCCCGACCAGCCCGGAGTTGTACGGTATTCCGGTGTTAGCAAACCGTTGCCGTCATTGGTGGTCTTCGCATACGGAGTGGCATACCATGGCTCAGGATTAAGCCACGAAGGCTCCCATTCGGCCTCTATTCTAATGCCGAAATTTGAATCCAGCAGGCCTTTCATTGCACCAGTCCATTTCCCCATGTCAAGGAGTGCCTGCTTGGCACGGTACTCTGAAATAAGCCTGCGCATCTGCACTTCCCCGAGTCCGTCAGCCATGCCTTCCAGGACCCTGCCGGGGGCGTACCTCCAGATCCAGGCTACACTTTCAACTCCAAGTGTCATACCAAGGAAGGTAGGGAAGATATTTCCATATTGGGTGCCGCCAAGTAAGTTGCGCCAGGTGCATATCTGCTGGCCGCCTTCGAACATATTTACCCCTTCGGCTGAAGGCCCTCCGAAGCTTCCATCCTGAAGCCATCCGCTGTAGGTTTCAATAGGCATGAACGGAGCAAGCAGGGCCGGGCTATTAAGAAAGCCCATGGAGCTGAAATCACCTGCCCTTTCGGCATCTGCTTCCTGTTGCAGCCAGGTGTTGCCTCCTTCATGAAACCATGCGGCTTGCTTTACACCGGGCATGTCAGCAAGTATGGAATGTATTCCCTCATGCACCACTGCTCCCATCTGGAACTCCCTGTCGGAGTATGGGCAGTCAGGGTCAAAGCTGTAAACAGGGTAGTATGAGAGCAGCACCATAGGCCAGCTCTCGCCCTGGAAATGAATTGCGCTCTGCCATCCTCCTAGATCAGTGTTGGAGGCATTGTCAGTGTTGAGGCCTGACCCGTAAAGGTATATTGCACTGCGGTATCCCCTTCTAGCCCTTTTATCCGGTGGCCATCCCATTACTTCACGGTAATATTCAAAGTCTTCATTCATTCTCTCAAGCATTGGGGTGATTGCACTTTCAGTAACAAGGGGGTTTTTGTCCGGCCCCCACCTGAATGTCCACCATCTGTCAGACTGTGAACCTACAACATTCGGGTCATCATCAAGGTTTTCTGTCGGCATCTCGATGTCCGGGTATTCATCCCTGAAGTTGTAGGCCAGTGTCGGGTTGTAATCCGGCCACATATATGGTGTTCCGTCATCAGTACCCCTGACTGTCAGATGGAAGTTCTGGGTGCTGGTTACACCACATTCATTTAAATAATTTACTGTGTATGTTCCTGATTGTTCAGGATCCAGATCCTCAAGAGATACTTGCCTTGTATCGGCAGTAAATCCAAGTGGCCCGCTCCATCTCCAGTACTCTTCGGTTTCCGGCAGGAGGTCGAAATGCACCGCATCTCCGGTCAGTACACCGGCAATATTCCCCTCTTCGCTATTACCCTGATTAATTGCAACAAAAGGTGTAAGAGGAGTGGGGTCGCATGGTTCGCTCTCTATTCCAAGCACTTTCCATTGCAGGATACCGGTGGCCATTTCACTTTTCATACTGATCCTTATCCGGCTGGTCCAAATATCCAGGTCAAGCGTATTATACTGGTTGAGCTCCGTATCTATATTTCCAGCGTGAACCCAGGAGTCTACGTCCCAGTATTCAATATATGCATCCGTGGGCTGCCTTATACCACCTCCATCATCCCACCAGTAAATGGAGGTGCTGTTCAGCTGATGTGCCTGTTCCCATTCGTACTGTACCCAGGCATATACATTGAAGCTGGCATCACCATCCCAGTTGCCGTATGCTCCCTGGCTGTTATCAGATGAACTAGCGGGGTCGTAACCGCTGTTTACTGCTGACAGGGTTTCCCACGGAGAGACGTGAGATGTACTCACAGTCGCAATAAGCGCAAGGTTGGTCTCAGTATCATCTTTAGTATTTACTGCCGAAGCAAAGTTCTTGGTATTCATCATTAATGCTATTGCGAAAAGGCAAAGTAGTGCATATATGCACCTGTCTGAAAATCTTATTCTTTGTTTCATAATGGTTTTGTTATTTAGTCTTCTATTTTCTTTGTCCAGTCATACCACGGCAGGTTTATGTCCGCAGTGCGGCTGACGCCATCTATAAGCCTTATACGGTAATCATAATGCGCCTTGCGTGTCTCTTCACCCTTATAAATATAGTCTGTGTTGGTTACAACTGCAAATACAACACCGTTGGCTGGCGGTGTGTCAAGTCTTAAACTGCACTGCCCCCCATATACGATTTCGCTGTAAACAGGCTGTCCATCCTCATTGCGGTAGCATATCTGCAGGGTCATATTGGCATCAAGGGGCTGAAAATCCAGCCTTACAATATCTCCATCCACATGAAGTGGTATCTGGTTGGCACCCGACCAGCCGGGGGTGGTTCTTTGTTCGGGTATCAGCAACCCGTTACCGTCATCTGTTGTCTTAACGTAAGGGGTAGCATACCATGGTTCAGGATTTAACCATGAAGGTTCCCATTCTGCCTCTATTCTCATTCCGATACGTGGATCAAGAAGGCCTTTTACAGCCTCAGTCCATGGTCCCATGTCTATGAGTGCCTGCTTTGCACGGTACTCCGATATTAGTCTCCTGATCTGGTCTTCTCCCAATGCCTCTGCCATACCTTCCAGCACCCTGCCGGGGGCATTCCTCCAAATCCAGGCAATGCTTTCGACCCCAAGGGTCATACCCAGGAAAGTGGGGAATGAGTTCCCATACTGGGTTCCTCCGAGGTAATTTCGCCAGGTGCAGATCTGCCGTCCGTCCTCGAACATATTTACCCCTTCTGCTGAGGGGCCTCCGAAACTTCCGTCCTGCAGCCAGCCGCTGTATGTTTCAATCGGCATGAAGGGAGCCAGGAACTGGGGGCCGTTCAAAAATCCCATAGAACCGAAATTGCCCGATCTTTGTGCGTCAGCCTCCTGCTGCAGCCATGTATTTCCCCCTTCGTGAAACCATGCAGCCTGCTTAACACCAGGCATGTCTGCAAGGATTGAATGAATGCCTTCGTGAACCACCGCACCCATCTGGAACCCTCTGTCAGGATATGTGCAGTCAGGGTCAAAACTGTAAACAGGATAGTAGGAGAGAAGTACCATTGGCCAGTTCTCACCCTCATGGCGTATTGAACTCTGCCATCCTCCCAGGTCTGTATTGGAGGCGTTGTCGGTTGTAAGTCCTGAACCGAAAAGGTAAATTGCACTGCGGTAACCTCTTTGGGCTCTTTTATCAGGTGGCCAGCCCATAACATCCCGGAAATATGCAAAATCTTCGTTCATCCTTTCAAGCATCGGGGTGATGGCACTCTCGGTAACAAGCGGGTTCTTATCTGGCCCCCAGCGGAAAGTCCACCAGCCGTCTGACTGGGATCCGACGACGTTCGGGCAGTCGTCAAGGTCTTCTGCAGGCATTTCAAGTTCAGGGTACTCATCCCTGAAATTATATGCAATTGTCGGGTTATACTCTGGCCATTTATAAGGTGATCCGTCATCATATGTCTTTACGGTAACATGCAAATTTATGCTTGAAAACACTCCGCATTCATTAATGAAAGTTGCTGTATAGCTCCCTGAATTCTTCACCTGCATATTGGCGAGCATAATATCTTTGCTCCTGGAGTTAAACCCCATAGGTCCTGTCCATATCCATTCTCCCTGCTCATCCGTTTCGACGCTCAGGTTTGCTGTATCTCCTTCCATAAGGGACACAATATTGCCTTCATTCCTTTCAGCTGTGTTAATTGTAAAATAGGGATTCAGTGGTGCGGGTTCACAATACTCACTCTCAATTCCAGAGACTTTCCATTGAAGTATGCCTGTGGCTGTTTCACCCCGCATGTACAATCGTATCCGGTTTACCCGTAAATCAAGATCAAGGTGGTTATAAGTGTCAGGCATTGTACCAATATTACCGGCATTGACCCAAGAGAGACCATCCCAGTATTCAATATGTGCTTCGGCCGGAACCCTTGTGCGAACGGAGTCGTCCCACCAGTATACTGATGTTGAAGAGATACGGTGTGCCTGGTCCCATTCGTATTCCACCCAACCTGAAGAACGGTTCAGGTAAGCTCCCTGGCTGTTATCCATTGAATTTTCCGGGTTGTATCCAGTATTAAGCGGTGAAAGGTCGGTCCTGGGGGATACATTCAGGGCAGATACCCTTGCACCTGATGCAAGGTTTGTTTCGCTGTAACTGTTTGCAGGCATACAGGCCAGCAATACAGCAAAAAGTTTAAAGGTCAATACAGGGTGATAGTAATTCAGAATATTCTTCATTTTGGTAAATGATCTGTTTTATTTATGTTATTGGTTTATTAGTTATTCCGCGGTAAGGAACGAAATCAAAAATATTAATATTTATTTATTAATTAAGTAAAAAACTTTTATTGAATGTGTATTTAAAAAGGTTCTATATTGAGGCATTTATTACATTAAATTAATATATTTGACAAAAAAGATGAACAAAACGATCATTTCTCTCTGCATAGGTGCGGGAGTGCTTTATTCCTGCCAGGAAAGAAAAGATGAGCCTCCCGAGCTTCCCAATGTACTGTTCATATCAATTGACGATATGAATGACTGGGTAGGCAGCCTTGGCTGGCGCGAGGGTGTCAGGACACCTAACCTGGACAGGCTTGCTTCCCAGGGTATAATTTTTACCAATGCACACTGTGTAGCACCAGCCTCATCACCGTCGCGTGCCAGCGTAATGACGGGAGTTTCACCCAGCAGCTCGGGTGTGTATGCCAATCATCATGACTGGAGGGAGTCTCCACACCTGGAATCCCTGGCCACTATACCTGAATACTTCAGGGAGCTGGGATACACGGTAAAGGGTGGAGGAAAGTTGTTTCATGCATTGTGCTGGATACAGACAGACTATGGGCGTGACCAGAATAAACCCGGCCTTTGGGATGAATATTTCCCGTCAAAAGAGCGTTCTATGCCTGAAACCCGCTTCCCTGAATCCGCTCATGAGAATGAAAGGGGTACTGTTGTCTGGGAAAGCATGGCCGGACCCGATACCGAAAACCGGCCAGTATATTTCTTTGATTTCGGTCCTTTGGGCAGTGATGAGGAGTATGCTGATTACAGGGTAGTTGACTGGGCGGTAAACGAGCTTAACAAGGACCATGACGGACCTCTTTTCCTCGGTGTTGGCATATACAGGCCACATATACCGTGGTTTGTGCCCCAGAAGTACTTTGACATGTATCCGCTGGATGAGGTGACTCTGCCTGAAACACGTCCCGGTGATCTGGAAGATGTATCGGAGGTTGCGCTTACATGGCTCCGACGCAGCTGGCACAGATGGATAGTTGAAAATGACCTGTGGGAAAATGCAGTCCAGGCCTATGAAGCAAGTATAAGCTTTTCGGATGCAATGCTCGGACGGCTTATTGAAGGTTTGGAGCAGAGTGGCAAACTCGACAATACTATTATTGTGCTATGGTCTGACCATGGTATGCACATCGGGGAAAAAGAGCAGTGGGAGAAGTTCACCCTGTGGGAGAGGTCAACCCGCGTCCCCATGCTTTTTGCAGGACCGGGGATAGAGGTCGGTACACCCTGCGGTGAGCCGGTGAGCCTGCTTGATATCTTTCCCACACTGGTTGACCTTACCGGTGGTGAACGACCGGCCCACCTTGAAGGGGAATCACTTATTTCCCTTCTTAAGGACCCGGGTTCTTCGAAGATCTCACCTGCCGTTACAACGTGGCATTACCGCAATCATGCCGTCAGGGACAAACGCTGGAGATATATTCACTATCACAATGGTGATGAAGAGTTGTATGACCACCATAACGACCCCAATGAATTCTATAACCTGGCAGGTAATCCTGAATACCGGGAGCTGATGGATTCATTGAAGCAGTGGTTGCCACGTACCAATGTGGAGCCGATATATTGAGTAATTCAGCCTGTTTTACTTATCCGGTGAAGTGCTTCACCATTTTTAAGTACTATGTGGTTGTTTTTGTAGTCAATTATACCTGCATGCTGAAATTCCCGTAATACCTTGACAGCACTGTCCTTGGCCATCCCTGAAAGTCCGGCAAGGTCCTTCTTGGATAAGACAAGAGGAAACTTGTTATCCTGAAAAATTTCTTCGAACAGGTATAACAGGGTGTCTGCCATCCTGCCCGGCATCTGTTTTAATGTAAGCAGGCTGAGACGGTTGTATATAGATATAATGTTTTTACTCATCTCTTTCAATAACTCATGTGCAAAGCCGCGGTTCTCATCAATCAATTCCTTAAACAGCTGCAGGGCAATAAAACAGACAGTTGTATCCTGCAATGCAGTAACGGAATAGTGGTGCTTCTGATCGAGGTAAATACCCGGCCCGCCTATAAAGTGTGAAGGTTTGATGATGCTGATTATGCTGTCGTGCTGGTTTGGACTTTCAAGATATAATTTTGCCAGGCCCGATGTGACAGATATTACCTGCGACATCTGGGTACCTTGTTTGCAGATTGTTTCCCCTTTCCTGAACACGACCATGTTCTTGTTTTTAGAGACAAGGTCAAGCTCCTCGTCTTTCAAATAACAGAACAGAGGTGATTTAAGTTCACAATGCCGGCAGTCTGTATCAGGATTATTGCAATGCTGGACCATATTTATAATCTTTTCTCCCTGTCAACATTCTGTCTTTAAACAAATGTACAATTTTGTCAGGATGTTCATCCCTGAACAAACAGGTATTTTACTACCTAAATATAGGAAATTTTCCTCTTTTTATTAGACATATCATTCGGGTATATTCTTTTTCCCGGTTAATTATCTGTCTAATTTTAAAATTACTTAACATGCTGTTGTTTACCAGTAAAATAATCGATATGAAAAAAACTATTTACCCCAAACGGCAGACAGGAATATACTGGCTGACAGTGCTTATGCTCTTCTTTACCGTACAGCCACTTTTAAAGGGACAGACCTCTGAAAACGAACCCGGGGTGGGGCAGGATGAGACGCTGTCTGTAAAAATACTGAGCGTTTCAGAAGTCTACACGGATGAAACGGTAAATGACGGTGATACAGTACTGGTATTTGGCTATTATACCAATCCTGACCAGGCTGCAATAATTGACTTTCCGATAGACTTTATGAACCTTAGTGCCTGGCCGCCACATTCAGTGGTGAAATATACAGGTGATTCACCTTCTGTTGAGTATTGGAACGGTGGCTTTGTAGCCGCTCACGGAACTGTCAACTTTACCGGGAACCCCAATCCTTTGTGGCCTGAAGACTCCCTTGAGGCTGTAATTTCAATACTGGGCTGGCTTGAGCTTTATGAAAAGCTTAGTATCCCGGAACAGGAAAAGGAACAAAACGGTGATAGCGATCATGGAAGAAGTTATATTAAGGAAGACTGCGATGAATGTAAATTTGCCATATTTATCGGCGGTGGTTACAGTTCCAGGCCTGAAGGGCATTTTGATGCCATGTGGGACGCAATTGAGGACCTCTATAGGCTTAAGAGGGATTCCCTGGATTATTGTGAAGAGAACATATTCGTCAATTACTGGGATGGCTCAAGTGACAATACAGATGAGATACCTGATGGGAGGGTGAATCCGGCTGACAGTGTTTCAATTGCATCCGCACATGAGGAAATATCCAGAAGGGTGGCCGAATGCAACAGAAACGGCAAACAAGCCTCCTTTCAGAAGATGATAATTTCGCATGGCACGGATGACGGAGCCTTTGTATTGCACGATAATACTGTGCTTGAATACTCCGATCTGAAACAGATGCAGCAGGCAGTCATTGATTCGTGTGCTACGACCGTTACTGATGAATTCCTCCAGTGTTTTGGTGGCTCTGCAGTGGATGAAATCTCAGGGATGGACACAAAAGACAAGGCAACAATATATGCAAACTCTGCCTCTCCGGCAGATGACCTCACATGGGTCAATCCTGGTACCACACCGTCATATCTTGCGGGCAAGATTGAAGCATTGGCTTCAGGAATGACCTATCCGGAAGCAGTTGTTGAGGGTAAGCGCAGCTATGATGACTGGCTCGAAAATACTGCAATTCCTGCACAGGACGATTTGGTTGATCGGCTTGAGGATGCCCTTCAGGATCTTATAGACAATGATGTATATTTTGGTGAACCCCTGCTTGATTTTATGGCAAGTCTGGATCCACCAATTCATCCTGCATGGCTTCCGGAGGTCAGGCAATTATTGATTGACGATCTGAACGAAAGGATCAACAGAGCCCGGGAGAACCTTGAGTCAATGAGGAACGGGGTGTGTAAATCAATGAATGTTACCAAGGTACCATTTGCTAATTACTGTGAATGGGTAGAGTTTGTTGTACCACCGGGCGGGCAGCTGGTGCTGGATCTTGAATCGGATACCGTCAGTTGCGGCAGTGTTACGGTATACAGGGAGAATGAGCTTACAGGCGTTACGGAAAAAGTTGCTGAATGGAACAACAATATTCCCGGGTCTGAAGGTTATCAGGAGGGATATAATCGAAGGGTTATAAACGGCAATGATGCTATGCCGACAAGGTTTATAGTACACAATGATGCACGGGGCAGGTTCGTGGTGACTGCAGAAGCAAGGGCAAACCAGGATCTTGAGGAATCCCAGTCCAACCCTGACGAAAAAGCGGGATTCTCATTCGGAGGCAGGGATGGCTCATCAAAATATTATTCCCAGGACTTAAACGGCTTCTACTTTATTGATAATATTGACCAGATACCCATTTCCCTTTCACAATTACCTGCAAGAATGGGTGGCGGACACGTAATTGATTTTGGTTTTACATTCTCTGTAAACCCGGAAGATGTATACTGGACTGAAATGGAACTGGTAATAGACGTAGCTGAAGTGCATTCACCCGGCAATCTGTCATTGTTCTCAGAGATGAACCCTGACCTGCCCGAGATATATATTGAAGAATCAGGGCGTTATACTGCATATATCGGTGATATGACAGGTGGCGGAGAACCTGACGTGCAATCTTCTGTCGCTGCCAAATCAATTATAGGGCAGCTGTTCATGGTCGTAACAGCTGACTCCGGCCTGGATTTCTCATTTGACTCCTGGGGGCTTAGAACCCTGCTATCCCAGCCATTAAATCCTGTTGAGTTCCTTGTGGTAACCCAGGAAGGTGATCCGGTCCCGGGAGCTAACCTGGAGATTGACGGAGAGTTCACACTGATTGCTGACATGGAGGGTTTTGCCTATACTTATCTGTTAGCGGGAAATTATGTTGTTGAAATCTTCAAGGATGGCTACTTTGCCGTTACTGAGGATATCACTGTTGCTGAGGGAGATAATTCATTTGTGTTTACCCTGTTATGCGAGCCCATTCAACCTATAGGCCTTGCTGCTCATGAGGTTACATCGACTTCAGCTCTTATAGACTGGATTCCTGCGGGTGAGGAGAACAACTGGGACATCATTTATGGAGAGCGGGGATTTGATTATGACACGGATGGTATATTGACAGAAGGTATAGGACATCATCCCTATCTGCTCAGCAACCTGGACCCACAAACCGAATATGATGTATATGTTCGTGCCGTATGCGGTAATCAGACTGGGGAATGGGCAGGTCCACTTGAGTTCAGCACAAATGCCCAGACCTGGGTTATAGTTGCTGTATCAAATAATGAGGCATTTGGCACGGTAACCGGGTCAGGAAACTACGAACACTTTGAAGAGGTAACCCTCACAGCCACTCCTTCAACGGGCTACCACTTCAGTGAATGGACAGAGGATGGTGAAGTGGTAATGGACGGAGGTGAACCGGAAGGAGAGGTATACAGCTTTGCAGCAGAAAGCGACCGGAGCCTTGTTGCCCATTTTGCACTTACTACTTTTGTGGTCACATTCACTGTTGAGGATTCTTTTGAAAACTTTATAGATGACGCAGTTATCACTTTCGGAGGTGAAACGAACAATCAGGGCAACTATGTTTTCGAAAACATTGAACCTGGTGAGTATTCCTATTTGGTGGAGGCGGAATACTTCCATGATTTCCAGGGGGAGACCACCGTGGTGGACTCAGATATAACAGTGAATGTAGTAATGGAAACTGACGATACGGGAGTTTTTGACTCTGCAGTAACTGAATTCAGTGTTTATCCCAATCCGGCATATGAGTTACTGCATGTTGAGTTTCTCAACAACAGCAACGAATCCGTGAATATATCGGTGTTAAACGTTCTCGGACAGGAGGTGAGATCTCAATTAGTAGACGGCAGGGGAAGGCAAGGGGTTCAGTTTAACATGCAAGGCTTTACACCTGGGATTTACATGATAAAAGTTGGGCATAAAGCGGGATATTTGTTGGAAAAAATCATTGTAAGGTAGAACAAAGTCCGGGTCTTGCCATAATATAATCTTAATCTGTTCCATAGTTCGCTGAATTACTGTTAGGGTGCTTTAGGGACATACCAGAGACGGCATCTGTATAGCAATATTGCAGAATGCCTGTGTTTAGCCGGTGTAAATTGCGCCGCTCAGGTCACTGTTTAACTGTCTTGGCAGATTGCTTCCGGGTTACTTTTTCAGCTGCTCCAGGGCTTTTTCTACTGCTGCTACAGTACTTACTATATCTGATCTGTTCACAGCTCCCATGTGCCCGACCCTGAAATACTCTGTTTTGAGTGAAGGTAATAATCCGGGTGCCACTATAACATCCGATTTAGCCATTGAGGTCAAAAAATCGCTTCCTGCAACCCCTTTAGGAAAGTATATTGCCGACAGGGTGTTTGCAGCATCAGATTCTCTCCCGGGGAGCATCCGAAGACCCAGGTCAGCCATTGCATATCTGAACTCTGACGCAAGTTCTTTATGACGTGTAATCCTGTTCTCCATTCCTTCTTCCAGTATCAACCTCAGGCTTACCTCAAGGGCGGCTATCAGGTTAACTGCAGGCGTCCCGAAGTAGGAGGGACGCCCCTGTTCATAAGCCCGCATAATGGGTAGCCAGTTGCTCCAGTCGCAATAATAGTTGCTAACCGGGACCTTCCTGCTTTTCCAGGCATCCATGGCCCTTTGTGATGCTACAAGCAAAGCCAGTCCTGGTGGCACACCAATGGCTTTCTGAGAGGCGGTAAGGGCAACATCAATATCCCATCCGCTCTGGCGCATCTCCTCTCCGCCCACAGAACATACCCCGTCCAGTACGGTAAGAACATCGTACTTTTTGCCCAGAGCACCAATCAGGCGGGGGTCTACCCTTACAGCAGTGGAGGTATCTACATGTGTGAAGGTCATCAGTTTGAACTTTTCATCCCTGAGTGCATCCTCAATTTCAGATTCAGGAACAGTTTTCCCGGCTTCAGCCCTGAGGATCTTTACCTGTGCACCATATCTTTTAAGTAATTCTGCAAATCTTTCCCCGAAATAACCGGTAGAAATTACAAGTGCCTTGTCGCCCGGTTCTATAAGATTTGCTCCTGCCATGTCCATTGCCAGTGTACCGGACCCTGCCATAATGAATGCCTGGCCATCGGGGCACTCCCATACCTTCTTCATCATCCGCAGGCAGTTGCCGAACAGATCTATAAAACCGGGGGCTGTGTGACTTACGGTTGGGGCTCCCAGGGCCTGCAATACAGCAGGCTCAAATTCGATGGGGCCGGGGATCATTAGTAGTTTTCTGCCTTTCATATAAATAACGAAGATTAAATTATACCAAATGATATGAGATGTGTTTCTGCAAAGCTTTTTCAGGCTAAACACATTTTATGTGTGCTTATTAATGCCCAAATATACAAACCTTTTATTCTCCAATGAAAGTGTAACAAGCGTGTGTGGATAAAAGGAATTGGTCACGGAAATCCGGATAAACAGATCAATGCCGGTAAAGGTAAGTTAACTCCCTGATCCTGATTAGCTGGTAGAGTTAATAATTAACTGTATTATCCGGTTTATAATTACCTGCTGAGATATTTATCTATCAATGCCAGAAGGTTGTCCCTTGAAATTGGCTTTGGGATATAGTCGTTGCAGCCTGCATCCAGAGCTTTTTCACGGTCTCCTTCAAGTGCATGTGCGGTTTGTGCGATTATGGGAACATCTTTGTTGAACTCCCTTATCTGCCTTGTGGCCATAAGTCCATCCACACCGGGCATTTTGACATCCATTAAAATAAGGTCAAAATCTTGTGTTCCCCTGCATGCCCTGACGGCATCCTCTCCTTTACCAGCATGATGCAGCTCAATGTTTTTTCCCGCAAGTATATAATAGATCAGCTTATATGATTCCTTGTCATCCTCAGCCACCAGGATCCTGGGTACATACCCGCTGTACTGGCTTGATGGTGTTTTTGTGGATTGCAGATTATTATTTTCAGGTTCCTGTATCTGCTTTTTTTCGCATTTTGCTGGCAGGGAAAAGTAAAAGACTGATCCTTTGCCGGGTCTGCTTTCAACGTTTATATTGCCCCCCAGTAACTCAACAAAGGCTTTTGTTATTGACAATCCCAGGCCGGAACCCTCATGGGGCCTTGAAAGAGATGTATTGGCCTGAACAAAACGTTCAAACATTCTGGCCTGTTTCTCAGCAGGTATGCCATATCCTGTGTCCCTTACGAAAAATATCAGCAGCTCCCCTTCCTTGCGGTAACCAAACTCTACAAAACCTTCTGTGGTAAACTTCTCAGCATTTTTAATCAGGTTTATCAATATGGAGTGCAGTTTTTCCTTATCGGTTTTTATTACGATGCTTTTCTTCGGGATATTAAGTTTTAACTCGACATCAGGCTTGTTTTTCTGGAACTCCGCGCTGAAAAGATCCATCATGAACTGCATGGTCTCATTTATATCAACTCTTTCTTCATTTACCGTCATCTGTCCGGATTCAATTTTTGAAATGTCTATAATGTCATTTATCAGGTTCAGCATTCTTTCTCCGCTCTTTTGAATCGTGTCAATAAAGTGGCTTTTTTGGCCTCCTGTAAACTGGGGCTTTTCCAACAGTTCAGCAAATCCCAGTATGCTGTTCATAGGTGTGCGTATCTCGTGACTGATATTTGCCAGAAAGGCAGATTTCAACCGGTCGCTCTCCTGGGCTTTCTCCTTGGCGGCCATCAAATGCTGTATAGTCTTACTCCTTTGAATGGCAAGGCTGATCTGTCTGGAAACGTACTCAAGGACCTCCTTGCTGCCTTCATCATACACATCCGGGTTTTCATAGTGCTGAACCACAACAGCACCGATTGCCTCCTGGCCTGAGATAAGTGGAACACCGAGCCATACTTCGCACATATTTCCGATCTGGTCTATAACACCCTGCTCAA
>SLKR01000011.1 GCA_007134525.1 Bacteroidales bacterium
AGAGCCGATGGAGGGATTCGAACCCCCGGCCAGCTGATTACAAATCAGCTGCTCTGACCAACTGAGCTACATCGGCATCAGCTTATATGCAAGTAAAAAGCCCTGCAAAAAGGTCTGCAAATGTACAAAAGATTTAAAACCTACCAAAAATAAAAAGACTTTTTTTAAAAAAAGATAGGTAACTCACCTATAAACCCTTGAGCTTTTCCTTGTGTTTCTTTACTTGTGACTTAAGTGCATCAACTGCATTGTCTATTGCTTCCTCAAAAGATTTTGCCTGTTTCTTGGCAAAAAGGTCGTTGCCCGGGATCATAACCCTGATCTCGGCAATCTTGTTTTCGTTATTGGAGGCTGGACCCACCTTTAGTGTCACATCACATCCAATGACCCCATCGAACAAGGTTTCAAGTTTGGCTGTTTTCTCCCGGATAAAGTCCTCCAGTTTGTAATCCGCTTTAAAATGCAATGAACTAATTGTCACATTCATGATCTGTTTTCCTCCAGTTTTTTCAGGCCCTGGGATGAGCCTGCTTATAAACATTCTTTATTTTTTCTGCTGTATTGTGTGTGTAAACCTGTGTGGCCGAAAGGCTTGCATGCCCAAGCAACTCCTTTATGGCGTTGAGCTCAGCACCATGGTCGAGCATATGAGTGGCAAATGAGTGCCTGAGAACATGAGGACTCTTCCTTGACTTTGTTGTAACCATACCCAGATAATAGCCAACCCTCCTGTAAACAAACAAAGGGTAAAGCCTTTTTCCCCTGGCGGTCACGAAAACCTGTTCTGGCCTGTCACCTTCAAAGAGCCTCTGCTTTTCCTCACAATACCTGATGTAAGTTTGCACGACACCTTCAAGAAGAGGAATGATCCTCTGTTTATTCCCCTTGCCGGTTACCCTTAACTTCAGCCCCCCGGTATCAACGTCGGAATGCCTCAGGCCGATAAGCTCCGAAAGACGGATACCAGTTGTATAAAAAAGCTCAAGCATCAACAGATCGCGCAAGCCGTTGAAATCACTGCCAAAGGCAGTATTGTCAAAGAGGGATTTCAGGTTGTCCTCATCAATGAATACCGGCAGGCGCCCTTCTTTTTTCACGGGCACCACCTTCTGCATCGGATTCTGGGCTAAAGGAAAATTCTTGGCAAGGAACCTGTAGTATGAGCTCAGGCTCGACACCTTCCTGTTCAGACTGCTGCGGGCTATACCACTGCGGCTCTGATGAGCCAGCCAGGATCTTACCATAGAGGCGTCAGCCTCGCAGGAACAGGCCAGCCCGTATTGCTCTTTTAGGAAACACTCAAATTGCCCCAGGTCGTTTCTGTATGCCGCGATGGTATGGACTGAATATCGCCTTACACTCCCAAGGTACTCAAGAAATTTCTCTGAATAATGGCCCATATGGAAATAAAAAGAAGAAACCCTTGCATTAAAGATATGCCAAAAAATCAGCAACAGCAAAAATTTCTTCCTAAAAGCTATAATATAATGGTTCCTGCCTGTATAAAAACTACGAGTCCTGCTGATCTCTGAGCTGCTGTATATAGATAGCCTTTAGCTTCTCCTCGCGCTTTTTAACAGAAGGTTTTGTGTACTTCTGCCTGTCGCGCAACTCCCTTAAAACGCCCGTTTTCTCGAACTTGCGTTTCATCTTCTTAAGGACCCTGTCTATGTTTTCACCTTCTTTGATGGGAACAATGATCATGTTTTTCCTCTTTTCTTTTACAGGTTATTTATTTAAGGGCATACCAAGCCTGCCCAAAAGCGGATGCAAATTTACAAAGCTTTTTGGAATAAACAAAAAATTATCTCAACCAAAGTAACAAAAATAACTACCTGCCGATTGAGCGATCCAGGAAGTCTGTCATATTCCTGTACAGGTGAAGCCTGGCAGGACCTGTAAAAATGCCGTGGTCATGGTCGGGATAGATCATCAGTTCAAAATCCACACCGGATGCAATCAGTGCATCTGTCATCTCCATTGTATTCTGGTAGTGTACATTGTCGTCGGCCGAACCGTGAACCAGCATATACCTTCCCCTTATTTTGTCAACATGATTTATAGGGGAGTTGTCGTCATATCCGCCGGGATTCTCCTGAGGAGTGCGCATATATCTTTCAGTGTATATGGTATCATAGAAACGCCAGCTGGTAACGGGAGCAACTGCGATTGCTGCACTGAAGTAATCCGCCCCCTTTGCCAGGCATAGCGATGAAAGATAGCCGCCATAACTCCAGCCGAAAATAGCAATACGGGAAGCATCCACATAATCAAGAGACCCAAGGTATCTGGCAGCCTCTATCTGATCTTCGGTTTCATACTTGCCAAGCTGCAGATAGGTCATCTTGCGGAACTCCTCTCCCCTGCCGCCGGTACCCCGGTTATCTACAGTTACTACTATATATCCCTTCTGGGCAAGCATCTGGAACCACACTCCGTTGAGGGGATTCCATGAGTCGAGCACTGCCTGGTGACCAGGCCCCCCATAAACGTACATCAATACCGGATACTGCTCCTGAGGGTCAAAATCAGGCGGACGTATTATCTGTGCATTTAGGTAAACACCATCACCGGTGGCAAAACTGAAGAACTCAGGATCAGCGAATCCGTGCGCCTCAACCCTTCCGGCCAGACGGGCATTATCTTCCAGCACACTTACCAGTGAACCGTCCGACTCATGTATACTGTAAACCGGAGGATCTGAGGCCGTACTGAACCTGTTTATAAAAAACCTGAAGCCTGAGCTGAAAGATGGGCTGTGGGTGCCCCGGCCACTTGTAAGACGCCTCTTTCCGGTACCATCCAGGCGTATTGAATACAGGTGATTGGTCAGTGGAGATTCTTCCCTGGCCAGATAGTAAACAATCCCGGATTCCTCATCGGCACCCAGGTATGACTGGACATCAAACTCTCCGCTTGTAACCGCCCTTGTATCACCTGACCTCATGTCAAAGATATAGATATGGTTAAATCCGCTCATCTCACTTGTGATAAGAAAATGCCTGCCATCTTCCAGGAAAGTAAGGTCGTTAGTTATATTTATAAACCACTGGTTTGTTTCTGTATAAACCACCTCTGTCTCTCCTGTGGGGGCACTCGCAAGCAATATTTCAAGATGGTTCTGATGCCTGTTCAGCCTCTGCAGAGAAAGTACACCCGGATCGCGGGTCCATGAAATACGGGGGATATACTGGTCTGTTTCAGGGCCTGTATCAACCTGCACCGTGCGGCCGGTTTCAAGTTCAAATACATGCACTGTTACATGTGAGTTTTCCTCTCCGGCCTTTGGGTACTTGAATCTGTATTCCTCAGGATAGAGTCTGCCGTATTTGAGCATCACAAATTCCTTGACGTGGCTTTCGTCAAAACGCAAAAAGGCAATGTACCGGCCATCCGGCGACCATTCGAAACCCTTGGTCAGATAGAACTCCTCTTCATAAACCCAGTCGGTGGTACCATTGATTATTTCGTTGTACCTGCCATCGGTAGTTACAGGGTACTCAATCCCTGAATCAAGCTCCTTTACAAAAAGGTTGTTCTGCCGTACAAAAGCAACCTTGCTCCCATCGGGCGAGAAATCGGGAAGCCTCTGGGTGCTCCCCTCCGAAAGAGGAGTGAGTTGCCGGAGTTCGATATCCCAGATATAATATTCCGCCCTCCTGGATCTCCTGTATATTGACTCCTGGTTTACACCTACCAACAGCAGCTGCTCACCTGAATTAAAAGAGTATGTGTCAATATTCACAGCATTACCGTCTTCGTCCTCAATCAAGCCCTCGGTAGTGAATACCGTTTCCACAAACTCACCCGTGTCGTAGCGGTGTTTTTCAATATTAACACCTTCACGGATCAGAGTATAATGCAGTCCGTCTTCCATTGACATACCGCGGGTTATGGTCTGCGGGTTGAAATACCTGTCGATCCAAAGCTTTTCAAGGGTAATCTCTTCAGTCTGACCGAAGGCTGAAGAGGCTGCCTGGATAAGAAGAAGCAGAAGCAAAGCCCGCTTTATAACATTTATCATAATTGGTAAATTTTGGGGTTTCGGTGTCTGATTTCGGTAATTTTTCCTGGGCAAAAAAACTTGCAGCGAAGCTTCAGGCCTTTTTCATATCTTCGGGATCCAGAACCCTGAACTCAAAATATTCCATAATGGGGTTGGCAAGAAGTTTCCTGCATGCTATATCAACCTTTTGTTCTGCACTCTCCCTGTCAGGAGCCTCCACCTCCAGTGTAATATGCTTTCCTGCACGTACATTACTTATTTCGGGCACACCGACATTCTTCATGCTTGCAGTAATAGCCTTCCCCTGGGGGTCAAGCAGCGCCTTAAGGGGCATAACAGTGATCTCGGCACGGTATTTCATATCTTTTTATTTTGTTTTGTGGTTTATCGAAAATCGGGCAAAATTGTCAAAGAGTGACAAAATTATGTAAAATATAAGGAAAAGGGGCGCGGCTGAAAGCCCAAAAGTTATCAACAGCAATATACAACAGGCAAGAAAAATGTAACGAATTCGGTTATCCTTCCACCCAAAGTTCCTGACCTTGAGGGAGAACATCCTTACAGGCGCTACCAGAAGAAATGACAGCAGAAGTACAACTATAAGCAATGCCGGTGTACTTTGTATAAAAATCTCAAGGAAGCTGTGAATAGCGCCTTCTACTGTTATTCCCAACACGAAAGGAACAGAAACTATAAGCAGTGCATTTGCAGGGGTAGGAAGACCGGTAAACCAGCTTTTGTCTTCAGTGTCAGCACTGAACCTGGCCAGCCTAAGGGCAGACATGGCAGTAATAAGAAATGCCGGGGATGACAAAACAAAAGCGATACCTGACTGGTTAACCTCATAAAGGCTGTTGCTTATATAAATAAACATAACCACTGCAGGCGTAAGCCCGAAACTTATAAGATCAGCCAGAGCATCCAGCTGCTTGCCAGTTTCGGAGCCTGCATTAAGCCAGCGTGCAGTTGCACCGTCGAGGAAGTCCAGAATTGAACAAAGCAGAGTAAGTATTGCGGCGGTATACAGATCGCCGCCAAATGCGATTGCAACGGCAATGCATCCGATAATCAGGTTAAGCAAAGAAATTGAGTTCGGGATCCATTTCATTGAAACAGTATAATTAGTAATATGACAAAAGCAGATTTCCAGCGTGCCCCCCTGAAAGAACAGGTTTTCCGGGTCTTTGAAAATGGTAAACCAATAGCTGACAGGCGTTTTTTATATTTCCACATCAAACTTTACGTACTTTACGATTTTTTTGCCGAACTATGGTATATCCCCACAGTGAACAAGATAGACAGGGTCGTAACCCTTAATACCGATGAGATTCTCGAAATCTACAGCAGTTCATTCAACATATCAGACCTCCTGTAATAATATACCTGGACTGAACACTAAGGTACCCTTTCAGGATATGGAGGTACAGGATGTATCTTCTGGTCGTAATCCTCCATAAGCTCCAGGGCTTCCTGAATCGCACGGTTAAGCTGGTCATCAATTCCCTCAAACTCCCTGGCAGGGTCATTCTCAACATATATGTCGGGCTCCACCCCTACACCCTCAATTATCCATTCTTCCCCGTGAATATCATAAGGTGCGAACTCCGGTTTAGAGAGTGTTGCACCATCAATAAATGGCAGTGATCCCCTTATCCCTACCACACCTCCCCAGGTAGTTGTACCAATGAGAGGACCTAGTCCGAGCTTCTGGAACTGGTAAGGGAAAAGGTCGCCGTCAGATGCTGAATACTTGTCTATCAAACACACTTTTGGTCCAATATGTATCTCTGAAGGTCTAGTTCCGGGAACGGTATTTCTTGACATCGAAAGCCCCGTGAGTTCACGTGATAGCCGTTCGATCAGCATAGGCGAAACATTTCCGCCACCATTGCCCCTGACGTCTATTATAAGGGCCTCCTTGCGCAACTGGGGGTAGAAATGTTTCACAAATTCGTTAAGTCCGCCCGGACCCATGTCGGGCACGTGAAGATATCCAACCCGGCCACCGGTAGCCTCATCCACCTTTCTGATATTATCCTGTACCCAGTTATAGTAATAGAGATCCGCCTCATCGGCCAGCGGTATCACTATCACCTCCCTGGCACCTTCCGCTGCCGGGCTGTCATTCACTTTGAGTTCAACCTGCTGACCGGCTGTACCTATCAGTGAAGAGTATATGTTTTCCATTTCATCTGCAGGCTGCCCGTTTACTGCAATTATATAATCCCCCTCATCAATGTCAACACCCAGCTCTGTAAGGGGAGAACGTCTCGATGCATTCCAGTTTTCTCCTTTCAGAATGCGGTCAATCCTGTAATAGCCCGGGGATTGCCTGCTCAGTTCAGCCCCGAGTAGTCCCATCTGTATCCTTTCTACTTCGGGCACATCACCGCCACCAACATATGCATGTCCAACGTTCAGCTCCCCGACCAGTTCACCAAGAATATATGTAAGGTCGAGCCTGTGATTAACATGGGCAACGAGCGGAAAATACTTCTCATGCATTGCCTCCCAGTTAACACCATGCATATTCGGGGCATAGAAGAAATCGCGCATCTGTCTCCAGGTTTCATTGTATATCTGTTCCCATTCCTCCTTTAGGTTAACCCATACCTTCATATTGGAAACGTCGACAAAGTCATTTACAGTGAACGCAGAACGCGGCAGATCAATCACCGAATAGCTCCCCCTGTGGGAGACCAGCATCTTGTTCTTACCGGCACTTATCTGGTAACCGTCCACTTCGGCAAGTGTTGTCTCCTTTCTCTCGTCCATATTAAACATCATAAGGTTTGTGGCTGAAGCACCAAATGACCTTTTCAGGTAATATATATTCCTGCCAACCGTATTTATGCCACCATAGTTTGATACATCCACAGGCAGAGCCGCAATCCGGTTCTTAATATTTTCCCTGTCAATATCAATCCTTGTGTTTTCTTCATTGTCCTGACCGCTTTCGTTGTCAGTTTCGCCCTGGTCTATTTCAACCTCGTCGTTCTCCGGTTCCAGGAATGAAGGTACATCCTCTCTCAGGGTTACAAAATAGATCCGGCTCATATCGGTATAGGCATGATTCCATTCCGTCCTGCTGTAAATAGGATTGAAGTCCCTGTTGGAGGAAAAGAAAAGGTAATTTCCGCCATCACAGAACGAAGGGCCTGAAGATGAATACCACCCGCTCGTAACTGGGAAACCCTCACCTTCTTCGGTGCTGTATATAAAAATCCTTGAATAGTGCTCTACCTCAGGTCGTGTGTAGGTAATCCAACGGCTGTCAGGCGACCAGCCGTACTGCGTTATCTCACCTGCCCCGGCCTGGTCAACCAGCCTGACCTGTTTTGTGTTTATATCCACATACTGCAGTCTGAGCATCTTATCCGACCACATTATCTTGCTTGCATCGGGCGACCAGCTGAGGCTGTATTTATAGGTATCGGCATCGCTTGTCAGCTGTATTGCCTCTCCCCTCCCATCCTGGGGCATTATATATATTTCATCCTCCCCGCTCTCATCAGAGATATAGGCAATATACCTGCCGTCGGGCGACCATGTAACATTACGTTCATGAACACCAGAGGTTTGTGTAAGGTTACGGCTTATACCACTGCTTGCCGGGACACTCCACACATCACCCCTGGCCCCGAAGGTAATACGTTTACCATCCGGGCTTACCGAAGCTGACCGTATCATCTCTGAGGCATCCTTCCTCTGTTCACGGCTCATTGCCATATCTTCTGCAAGCCCCACAGGAACACGTCCCACAGCTTCTGTGTCCAGCTCAAAAATGTAAATATACCCGCCATTCTCAAATATAATGGCATCATCACCCAGTGAAGGGAACTTAATGTCGAAATCCTCAAAATGCGTAAGCTTGCGTGTTTGCTCTGACGACATATCATACACAAAAAGGTTCATGCGTCCATCCCTGTCGGAGGTAAAGTACACCCTTTCTTCAAACCACATCGGGAAGACATCCTGAGATTCATTCTCCGTGAGATTAACTGTTGTGCGGGTATTCAGGTTATGCAGCCATACATCGTCGGCCATACCACCGGCATAATACTTCCAGGTTCTGAACTCCCTGAACACCCTGTTGTACACAAAACTTTCACCATCGGAGGAATAGCTTATCCAGCCCCCTTCAGGAACCGGGATCTGCTCAGGTAGTCCGCCTTCTTTATTTACTGTGTAAAGTTCACCCTTAAATGAGTTGAAGGATCGTTTGCGCGACCGGAAAATAATATTTTCATCATCTCTCCAGCCCATTACGATATTGTTAGGACCCATCCTGTCAGAAAGGTCATCACGTCCGAGAGTCGCCGTATATGTGAGCCTTTTGGGGATACCTCCCTCTGAAGGCATTATGTAAACCTCAGTATTGCCGTCATAGTGTGCGGTAAAAGCAAGCTGACTGCCGTCCGGACTAAAGCGTGCAAACATCTTGTAACCCGGGTGGCTGGTAAGCTTGCGGGCCACACCTCCCTGGCGGTCGACAGTGTAGAGGTCTCCTGAATAGGTGAACACTATCTGTTCACCGTGGATTGCCGGGAAGCGCAGCAGCCTTGCTTCAGCAAAAACCGCATTTGTTGACGCTGCGACCAGCATCGCAATAACGATGGTTAAGAATAGTTTCTTCATGATGTAAATATTTCTTTTTTTGGATATGAATTGGCTGTAAAGACAAAAGTACATGATTTTTTTATGCAAAATTATGCACATGGCCGATAAACATTTTACCACTGCTTTTGTTATATTTTATAAAATAAAAATTTCTTTTTATTCAAACTATAAAA
>SLKR01000138.1 GCA_007134525.1 Bacteroidales bacterium
AAGGTGAGGATAAATTTATAATTTTGCCTTTACAGTTAAGGGTCCTTTTGGGGCGGAAGAAAGCTTCTTTTCTCATTGGGTGCCTTCAGTTTCCTGTTTTAATAAGAATACAAGGCAATGAGCGTCGAAAGCAAGACTGATCAACAATACTCCCGCATTACCGAAATATGCAGGGATGTTTTTCTGAAGAAAATGCAGGATTACGGAAGTGCGTGGCGCATACTCAGACCACCCTCCCTCACCGATCAGATCTTCATTAAAGCCCAGCGTATTCGCTCATTGCAAAGCAAAGGTACGCAAAAAATACTTGAGGGCATTACACCGGAATTCATTGGTATTGTCAATTACGCAATCATGGGGCTTATACAGCTTGAGCTGGGACCCAGCGATACTGCCGACCTTGGAAGCGAAAAGGCAACCAACCTCTATATGTCGTATTTTGATAAGTCCCGCCGGCTGATGCACGACAAAAACCATGATTACAGTGAGGCCTGGAGGGATATGAGGGTGTCATCCCTGGCAGATATAATCCTTATGAAGCTCCTCAGGATAAAGCAGCTGGAGGACAGGGGAGGGGTAGCCTCCTATTCTGAGGGTATTGACGCAAATTACTACGATATTATAAATTATGCAGTGTTCGCACTGATAAAGCTTGAGCTGGAGTGCTGAAATTCTTGATAAGACGTTTATGGTATGGTTTACTGGTAATGTTCGGGGTTGTTACTGTTGTATTCATGCTTTTTACAGTACTGCCCGGTGACCCTGCCCGTATGATGCTTGGCCAGAGGGCAGATATAAGTTCTGTAACTGCCATCCAGAAGGAGCTGGGGCTGGACCGCCCGTTGCACAAACAATACCTTCATTACCTGAATGATATTTCACCGGTCAGTATTCATAAGCACTCAAAAAGCGAAAGCCTGGTCTTCCTGGATACCGAAACATACTCATTTAAACCACTTGTAAGCACTTCTGTATACTCTCTTGTACTTAAGAGACCGTATCTCAGGAGATCTTATCAAAGCGACCGGGAGGTATGGGAAATACTTCGAACCTCATTCCCTAACACCCTGCTTCTGGCATCGGTTTCAATATTGTTTGCGATGTTCATAGGTGTCATTACAGGGATATACATATCATTCAGGCGAAAGCCATGGCTTACCAGGTCAGCGCTTGTTCTTTCGGTACTGGGTATGTCACTGCCCTCTTTTTTTGCCGCTATAATTATTGCCTGGGTCTTTGCATACCTGCTGGGAGATTATACAGGTCTTAGCATGACAGGTTCACTTCGTGAAGTGGATGATTTTGGAAGGGGGGAATATATTGCCTGGAAGAATATGATACTTCCAGCATTAACCCTTGGGATACGTCCTCTGGCAATTGTTACAGAGCTAACCAGATCCTCTCTGAACAGCGTTATGGCCAGTGATTTTGTAAGGACGGCGAGGGCGAAGGGGCTTTCGGAGTACAGGGTGATAACCCGTCATGCCCTCAAAAATGCCATGAATCCGGTAATAACAGCTGTTTCAGGTTGGTTTGCCTCACTTATGGCAGGAGCAGTTTTTGTCGAATATGTCTTTGACTGGAAGGGTATTGGTTTTGTAATTGTTCAGGCACTTGAATATTACGATTTCCCGGTTCTTATGGGAGCGGTTATGTTTATTTCAATTATGCTTGTTTTTGTAAATATTATTGTGGATATTATCTATGCCCTGCTTGATCCCAGGGTTAGGCTGGGCTAGAGATTTACGCATGTTTAAGGAATATAAATATTAACACAAATCTGGAGAAAAATGAGAAAGAAAATTGTTGCAGGAAACTGGAAAATGAATCTCAGCCTTGAAGAAGCCAAGACACTTGTCAGTGAGCTTAAGGTGAACCTTGACAACCAAAGTGCCGACAGGGTTGCGCAAAATGCGTCCAACCTGCCGGTAGTAGTCCTTTTTCCGCCGTATATATATCTTACGAGGATACTGGACGTATTTTACAACTACGAAGGAGTTTCTGTCGGGGCGCAGAACTGTCATCAGAATGATCAGGGTGCCTTTACAGGGGAAGTGTCGGCCTCAATGCTGAGGTCGGTCGGTGCAAGCCACGTTATCATCGGGCATTCTGAGAGGAGGGAACAGTTTGGTGAGGATGACGGGCTGCTGGCCGAGAAAATGAGACAGGCCCTGAAAAATGACCTTACAGCTGTATTCTGTTGTGGTGAAAAGCTGCCGGAAAGGGAAAGCGGCAAGCACTTCCAGGTGGTGAGCGATCAGTTGCACAAAGGGCTTATGTGGATGGAGGAAAAACAACTCGAAAAGGTTGTAATTGCATATGAGCCTGTATGGGCGATCGGCACTGGTGTAACTGCCAGCCCGGATCAGGCCCAGGAGATGCATGCCTATATCCGCAGCTTGATTGAGGATAAATACGGGAGCAGGGCAGCAGAGAGCATGTCGATATTGTATGGTGGCAGCTGTAACGCAAAAAATGCGCGGGAGCTGTTTTCGAACAAGGATGTCGATGGTGGACTGATCGGAGGCGCATCACTTAAGCCTGCTGATTTCTTCCAGATCATCCAAAGTTTTTAACAATGGATTATATTGAGATTTATTGCAGGGTCAGCCCCCCTGAACCCTGGAGCGGAATACTGATTGCAGATCTTGCCGATATCGGCTTTGAAAGCTTTTTAGAGGAGAGTGACGGATTCAGGGCATATATTCCGGAAGCGGATTATAATGAGAATAGGGTAAAGGCGCTTTTTCAAGATCATACAGGGCCCGATTCAGTCTCTTACGAGAAGAACCTTATGGGCGGGAGGAACTGGAATGCTGTTTGGGAGAGTAATTTCTCACCTGTTAACATTTCAGGAAGGATACTCATACGTGCACCATTTCATAAAAGCGACCCGGATATTGAACACGATATAATTATCGAACCCAAGATGTCTTTTGGTACAGGCCATCATGAAACAACCGTGCTGGTTGCAGAATGGTTGCTTGAAACCGCAATTGAGGGGAAGAAGGTTCTGGATATGGGATGCGGAACAGGGATACTGGCCATACTGGCAGCAAGGATGGGGGCCTCTTCAGTTACTGCGATAGATAATTACCTCTATGCCTGGGAGAATACCACAGAAAATGCGGAGAGAAACGGCATATCCGGTATGCTGGTCTTGCACGGTGATGCCGGTTTATTGGGCGATGAATCATATGATTTGATAATAGCCAATATAAACAGGAATGTGCTGTTGGAGGATATGGGTGCATACAACAGGGTACTCGAAAAAGGTGGCATTATGTTTTTAAGTGGCTTTTTGTCTTCTGACAGGGACCTGATAAGTGAAGAGGCTTACAGGCAAGGACTTGCCATGGCCGGATCGAAACAGAAAGGAGACTGGCTCTCCCTAAAATTATCTAAATGAAACTGATTATGGAGACCGGAATTTTTACCTTGACAGTACTTCCTGTTATTGCCTATCTCGCTGGTTCTTTGCCGACTGCGGTATTGGCGGGAAAATGGCTTAGGGGAATTGACCTGAGGGATCATGGAAGCGGGAATGCAGGGGCCACCAATGCGATAAGGGTACTTGGGCCCGGGATTGGACTTTCCGTGCTGATTATTGATGCGTTTAAAGGGGTAGGGGCAGTAAGCCTGGCATATCTTGCAGCCGGTTATATACCGGAAGAGTCATCTTTTGTATTATTTCAGATATTACTTGGAGGAATGGCCATTTTGGGACATGTTTTTCCCCTGTTTGCCTCCTTCAGGGGTGGGAAGGGAATAGCTACCCTTGTTGGTATCAGTATTATCCTTTATAAGGAAGCTTTTCTGATATGCCTGGTGGTGTTTCTGACCGTGTTTCTCACCACAAGATATGTCTCGGCAGGTTCGATTGCTTCAGCCCTGGTACTGCCCTTTGCAGTTATATTTACTGACGGTATGAACATCCTGCCAAAAATAATTTTTGCAGCGGCAATTGCACTGTTTGTGCCCATTATGCACCTGAACAATATCAAAAGGCTGATTCAGGGCAGGGAGAACCGCATATCCTTTAAAAGATAGAAAGAGTTTCATAATGAATGCCCTTTGCTATGTTTTTTTGGTTATTTTTGTTAATGGTAAAATATTTTCAGACACCCTTGCCAGCTCATGTAAGATGCTTTCCGAAGGCAATGAAATATTATAAATCCTGATGAGATGATATGGCTGGTAGTTCTTAGTCTGATACTGGCGGGTATAATATTCCTGCTGCTTGAAATACTTGTTGTGCCCGGTGCTACTATTGTGGGGTTGTTCGGTGTAGGATTGGTAGTTGCCGGCATAGTGGTATCCTTTAACCACTATGGTGTTGCAGTTGGAGTCATGACTCTTCTGGGCACACTGGTGGTAAGCCTTATTGCAATTGCTGTCGCATTAAGGTCGAATACCTGGAAAAAAGCCATGCACAGCTCTTCCCTGGAAGGCAGGGTCAATGTTGTTGAAACCGGAAAGGTTGTAAAGGGAGACGAAGGTTTGTCTATAACACGGCTTAATCCTATGGGCAAGGCACTTATAGGTGATGAGTATTATGAAGTGAGCTCAAAAGACAATCTAATTCCTGAAAACAAAGCGGTCGTTGTGGTTAAAGTTGAAGGAAATAAAATTATTGTCAAACTAAAAGAAGAATAAACATGGATCAGATCGGAATCATTATTGCCATAGCCCTTGTGAGTATTGTCGGCTTATGGATAATTTTTTACTTTATACCGGTCGGACTTTGGTTTTCCGCCCTGGTATCGGGTGTAAGGATCAGTCTGCTGCAACTTGTTCTGATGCGTTGGCGTAAGATCCCCCCTGCTGTGATTGTTAATAATTTGATATCTGCTACAAAGGCGGGACTAACACTTAACCGCAATGATCTTGAGGCACATTACCTTGCGGGAGGAAGGGTGAAGGCAGTTGTCAATGCACTAATTAGTGCCGACAAGGCTAATATCCCACTAGACTTCAAAACCGCCACAGCAATAGATTTGGCTGGCCGTGACGTGCTTGAAGCAGTTCAGATGTCAGTAAAGCCGAAGGTTATCAATACTCCCCCGGTTGCCGCTGTTGCCAAGGACGGGATCCAGCTGATTGCAAAGGCCAGGGTGACCCTTCGTGCCAATATCAAGCAGTTGGTCGGAGGTGCCGGCGAAGAGACCATTCTGGCCAGGGTTGGTGAAGGTATTGTTACTTCAATTGGTTCAGCCCAGCATCATAAGCAGGTTTTAGAGAACCCCGACAGCATTTCAAAGGTGGTCCTCTCAAAAGGCCTCGACTCAGGTACTGCATATGAAATACTCTCCATAGATATTGCTGATATTGATGTCGGAAAGAATATCGGGGCAATGCTTCAGATAGACCAGGCAAATGCAGACAAGAACATTGCCCAGGCCAAGGCTGAGGAACGCCGTGCAATGGCGGTTGCTGCCGAGCAGGAAATGAAGGCCAAGGCACAGGAGGCAAGGGCAAGGGTAATACAGGAAGAGGCAGAAATACCAAAGGCAATTGCAGATTCTTTCCGTAGCGGAAACCTTGGAATAATGGACTTTTACCGTATGGAAAACATAAAGGCTGATACTTCCATGAGGGAGCAGATCAGCAAGCCCGGAAGTTCTTCAACAGGTAAGGGCAAGTCTCAGGACGACAAGTCCAGGTAAAGCTCCTCCCATTTGATAATAAAAGGCCGTTTACCTTGTTATTCAAGGTAAATGGCCCTTGATAGCATGAATTTCAGTATCCTGATAGATTATCCGGTATGGCTTGTGTTATTGTGCCTGCTTTGCGGCATGGCATACAGCCTTATGCTGTATTTCCGAAACCCAGCAGGTGACACAGGCAGCCGCCTTAAGATATTACTGGCAATCTTCCGGTTCGTTGCGGTGAGCATTGTGGCCCTGCTTTTGCTTGGTCCCATTGTAGAAAGAAGGGGCCAGCATATTGAGGACCCCTATATAGTATTCCTCCAGGACAACTCAGGCTCGCTTCTTCTGGCTGAAGATTCCGGATATTATGATGACGTTTACCTGCCTGCAATGGAGAGTTTCCTGGAAACGATGTCAGAAGGTTATCAGCCACAGCTATACACATTCGGTGAATCTTTTTCGCCGGCAGGGGATATTGACTTCTCCGGACGCCTTACAAATATGTCGCAGGCCCTTGTTGAAGTCAACAACAGGTACAGCAACCGGAATATAGGAGCGGTTGTGATAGCGGGTGACGGTCTGTACAACAGGGGAGCCAACCCATACTATACTGCAATCAGTTATAACTTTCCTGTATATACCGTAGCTCTGGGCGATACTTTGCCCAGAAGGGATCTTATTGTAAAAAGGGTTAACCATAATCAGATCAGTTACCTTGGAAATACCTTTCCGGTTGAGGTTGAGATAGAGGCAATCCAGGCTGCCGGTCAGGAAAGCAGGTTGTCGGTGATAAGAGAAGGAACAGAAATAGAAGGCAGGAATATAATTATTGAAAGTGAGCACCATATCGATAATATAGTATTTTACCTGGAAGCTGACCAGGCGGGAATGCAACAATATACTGCAGAACTGACGCCCTTAGAGGGGGAAGTGAGTATTGAGAACAATTCATTGGATTTCTTTATAGATGTTATAGATGGCAGGCAACAGGTATTGGTTCTTGCCAACAGCCCTCACCCCGATGTGGGCGCAATAAAAGAAGCACTTCTGGGTGGTGATCAGTATGAAGTTGAGGTTATGCTGGCGGATGAGTTTGACGGCAATGCCGGTGTTTATGATCTGGTTGTTCTCCACCAGCTCCCCTCGGGGGATAATGACATCCGGCAGCTTTACGAACAGGCCCGCGAAGAGTCAGTTTCATTAATGTTTGTGCTGGGAAAGCAAACCGACCTCAGGCAGTTCAATGATCTTGCGGCAGGCCTGCAGGTCGACCTGCTTTCTGATGAGTTCAATGAGAGCCTGCCTGTTTTTAATCAGGCTTTCGGAAGGTTTACACTGTCATCCCCCACCCGTGCAATAACAGAGTATCTGCCACCACTCTACTCACCTTTTGGCAACTATTCGGCCGAAGCCGGTTCGCATATATTATACTTCCAGAGGATAGGTGCAGTTTCTACAGAAGACCCCCTGATTCTATTTTCCGAAACCGGCGAAATAAGAACAGGGGTGATTGCAGGTGAGGGCTTATGGCGATGGCGTATACATAGTTTTATGCGCCAGGATGATCATTTTGCCTTCGACGACATGTTATCGCGCATTGTCCAGTACCTTTCACTCAGTGAAGACAGGCGGCGTTTCAGGGTACATACGGATGTACTGGTGGATGAAGGTGAGCCTGTGCTTTTTGAGGCAGAACTTTACAATCCCTCCTTTGAGCTGGTAAACGAACCTGAAGTTGAGCTGGTAATTATCAATGAAGAGGGTGTGGAATATCAGTTCAATATGGGGCGGACCACCAACTCTTACCGTCTGGATGCCGGAGTCTTTGAACCCGGAAGGTATTCATGGGAGGCAAGCGTGGTTTTCGCCGGCGAAAACTTCACCGACAGCGGAATTTTCAATATAACCCCACTTGATCTGGAAGGCCTTACGACAATTGCAGATCACGGACTTTTGAACAGAATTGCCGCATCCACGGGTGGCAGCATGTATTATCCTGATCAATTTGACCAGCTTCGTGAAGATATTGTTTCAAGGGATGATATCAGGCCAAGGATTTACTCCGGGAAGGATTATGGTGAGATAATAAACATAAAGGCACTTTTTTTTATTATCCTTCTTCTGCTTGGTCTTGAATGGTTCCTCAGGAAACGCAGTGGAGCATATTAATGAAGTAGCTGAATTTATTTAATGGTTATGCAACAACTCGTCCTTTATATAATAATTGCAATAATTGTAATTGACTTTGTCTTTGACCGTGTTATGGACCTGCTTAATGCAAGCCGGTGGACAAAAACCCTGCCGGAGGAGCTAAGGGGTATATATGATCAAAAAAAATACAGGCGGTCGCAGGAATATTCAAGGGTGAATATGCGTTTTGGGGTCATCACGTCAGTCATCTCCTTTATTTTTATCCTGATCATGCTTTATTACGGGGGGTTTGGATATCTTGACGCCCTGGTCAGGCAATATTCGGAAAACGCGGTGATGATGGCCCTGCTGTTCTTCGGCATTTTGGGGCTGGCATCCGAAATAATTTCTATCCCCTTTGATGCTTATTCTACATTTGTAATTGAGGAGCGATTCGGGTTTAACCGGACAAGTCCGGCAACCTATATTGTTGACAAACTAAAGGGCTGGGTACTGGCCCTGGTTCTGGGTGTAGGACTTCTAGCTCTATTCGTGTGGTTTTACAATACTGCAGGATCGCTTTTCTGGATCTATGCCTGGCTGTTGTTTACCGCATTCAGCATATTTATGATGATGTTTTACAGTACCCTGATAGTGCCGCTGTTTAATAAACAGATCCCCCTTGAACAAGGTCAGTTGCGTTCAGAGATTGAAGCATTCGCAAAAAAAGCGGGATTCAAACTTGAAAACATCTACGTTATTGATGGTTCAAAAAGAAGCTCAAAGGCAAATGCATATTTCAGCGGACTGGGCCCCAAAAAGAGAATAGTGCTCTTTGACACACTGATAAAGGAGCATACAACAGAGGAGTTGGTCGCAATCCTGGCCCACGAGATAGGGCACTA
>SLKR01000046.1 GCA_007134525.1 Bacteroidales bacterium
AGATCGCCGAGGGAATTCTCGGGAGATATTTTGTCGAAGTTCGTTTCCAGTACACTCTCCACATTAAGCAGGGTAAGTACCGTCTGATCCTTATGGTGTGTTATGAGATCCCCTTTCTGGGCTAGCTTTTTGGTGTACAGTGAATGGGGCTGAAAATAGCGAACAGTAATGAATGAAATTGATGAGACCAGTATCAGGGGGATGAACAGCTCATATCCGCCTGTTATCTCGGCAATCAGAAAGATCGCGGTTAGCGGTGAATGTATAATCCCTGCCAGCAGACCTGCCATCCCAACCAGGGAGAAATTGAACTCAGATATGCTCCAGCCACTGAACATATTGGTAAACCTGGAAAAGATAAATCCGGTAATACCACCCATGAAAATACTCGGGGCGAACACCCCACCTATTCCCCCGGCTCCCAGGGTGAGCGATGTGGCGATGGCCTTGAAGAACAACACAAGGAGCATGAACACCAAAAACAGAGTCCCGTTACCGTCGAGCATGTTGCCGAAAAGGCTTTCGGCCATTAGCTGCTCAGGCTGGCCGGAAAGAAGGTTGCGCATGGTGTAATAACCCTCACCGAACAGGGGAGGAAAAAGAAATATCAGAATCCCCAGCATTCCACCTCCTATCAATACCCGCTGATAAGGATGTGCAATTTTTTTTATCCCGTTCTCAACCTTACCGTTCATCCAGGTAAAATAGAGTGACACCCCGCCTGTAACCACTCCGAGTGCAATATAAAAGGGTATGTGCCCGTAATTCAGAGGCTCTGTAAGGGTGAAATAAAACTCCACTCCCTCCCCAAGGAAGATGGTAGAGAAGATCGCTCCTACCACTGTTGCTATAAGCAGCGGAATAATGGATGTGAGGGTAAGATCCAGCCTCAGCACCTCAAGGGAAAAAATCAGGCCTGCAATCGGCGCCTTAAAAATCGCGGCTATTGCAGCTGCGGCACCACAACCTATCAGCAGGTTGGTACGCCGGAACCCAAGCCTCGCTGCACGGGCTACGTTTGACCCTATGGCAGCACCCGTTGAAACTATCGGGGCCTCCATTCCTACCGAGCCTCCCAGACCGCCGGTAAATATACATGCCACAATGGATGAGTAGGTGTTATGCAGCTTCATGACACCCCTGTTGCGCGATATCGCATAAAGTATCTTGGAAACCCCGTGGCTTATGTCATCCTTAACAAAACGCCTTACATAGACAACGGCGATTAATATACCAACTACCGGGAAAACCAAAAAGAGCCAGTTGCTGGTATACTCTCCCGATACGCTCCTTGCCCAGGCTTCCAGATAGTGTACCGAGGTTTTCAGGACAACTGCCGCTACCGCGGCAATTACCCCGATAATGACAGCAAGGATGATTAGCAGCTGTTTTTCGCTGACGAACCTCATCCTCCAGATCAAAAACCTCTTTAACAAACTCTTTCTGTCCATTAAGGCAAAAATAGTTTAAAAAACCTCTTAGGCTGAGGGCAAAGAAAAATAATCCCTGATGATCTTCGCCCTTGCCGGTCCAACAATGCGTGCCATATCCTCCTGCGAAGCCTTCTTTATACCGGCCACCGAACGGAACTCCTTGAGCAGGGCGGTTGCACTCAAAGGCCCGATGCCCCTGATCTGCGATAACTCCGACTGCAGGCTGCCCTTTTCGCGTCTTTTCCGGTGATGGCTTATCCCGAACCTGTGGGCTTCATCCCTCATATGCTGTATAACCTTCAGGGTCTCCGACTTTTTATCTATATACAGCGGGATGCTGTCGCCCGGGAAGTATATCTCCTCAAGCCGCTTTGCAATACCCACAATGGCTGTTTTGCCCCTGATGCCAAGCTTTTCGAATGCCTTCAGGGCAGCACTCAGCTGTCCCTTGCCGCCATCAACCACAACCAGTTGCGGAAGTTGATCTCCCTGATCCAGCAACCTTCTGTACCGCCTGAATACGGCCTCTTCCATTGCTGCGTAATCGTTGGGGCCCTCCACCGTACGTATATTGAAGTGACGGTAATCCTTCCTCGATGGCCTGGCCTCCCTGAACACTACCATGGCAGCTACCATATAGTTACCCTGAGTGTTGCTCACATCAAAACACTCCATATGTTCAGGGTGTTGTTCAAGGCGCAGATCGTCACGGATCTGCTTCATCAGCCTCCGGCCGTGCCTGCCGGGGTCAACCAGTTCCTGGCGTTTCAGTTTTTCCAGCCTGTAATACTTTGCATTCCTCTCTGATAGTTCAAGCAGTTTCTTCTTATCCCCTTTTCGGGGAACAATATATTTTACGCCGGGGATGGATGTTTCAGGCCTGAAGGGTAAAATAAGTTCTGACGCCTCCCCTCCGAACCTCTGCCTGAGTTCAGCGACAGCCATTTCCAGAAGCTCAGTGTCGCTCTCGTCAAGCTGCTTTCTGAGTTCAAGTGTATGCGACTGCACTATGGCCCCGTGTATCACCCTCAGATAGTTCACATAGGCATATTTTGCGTCACTTATAACAGAATAGACCTCCAGGTTTGTAAGGCTGGGGCTTACAACCGTTGATTTGCTCTGGAATTTCTCGAGCAAACCGATCTTCTCCTTTACCGCATTGGCCTTTTCAAACTCAAAGGCGGCAGCATAGTCTTTCATAAGCCGCTTAAGCTCATTTACAACCATGCCAAGGTTGCCCTTTAGTATCTGCTCTATCCGGTGGATGGTTTCCATGTAGTCTTCCCCGCTCTGGTGGCCTTCACAGGGGCCCTTGCAGTTTCCGATGTGGTACTCCAGGCAGACCCTGAACTTTCGGGCCCTGATATTTTCGGGTGTAAGCTGAAGGCGGCAGGTGCGGTACTGGAACAGCTGCCTGATAAGATCCAAAAGGGCGTTCATCATTCTTACCGAGGCATAGGGGCCGAAGTATTTGCTTCCGTCCCTTACAAGGTTCCTTGTCGGGAATATCCTCGGAAAGTCTTCGTTTTTAATGCAGATCCAGGGAAAACTCTTGTCATCCTTTAACAATACATTGTAACGGGGCTGGTACTTCTTGATCAGGTTGTTTTCCAGCAACAGGGCATCCAGCTCGGTATCAACGATGACATGCCGGATATCGGCAATACGCCTCACCATAAGGTTAACCCGGTTGCTATCGTGCCTGCCCCGGTTAAAGTATGATGAAACACGTTTTTTAAGGTTCTTTGCCTTACCTACATAGATAACCTTTCCCGAACTGTCGTGAAACTGATAAACTCCGGGTTTGTCAGGCAGACTAAGGACCAATGGCTCAAGACTGCTCCAGTATTTATGTTTATTTGATGAGGGCATGGCTGATAATGGAGCAAAATTGGCAAAAAAAAATCATTTTTTGCTTTTTTCCGGCAGGTATTTCCAGTACCTCCCGGGCATAAAAGACCTCATCTGGCGGCTGTTTTTTCTCTCCTGTATGTTTACTGAGTCGTAATATGTCTGCCAGAGCTTTCTGTAATAGTCCTCGTCAAGCGCCCTGGCCTTCTGACCAATATAACCGGTATCAAGTTCAAATGCGTTACCTTCCAGTTCCACCTCCCTCACACTTTGCGTGTCAAAGAACACCCCGCACTTCCTGCGCACATCATATATAAGCCAATGGCGGTCGGGGAACCTCGATTTGAAATGCGGAGCCAGCAATCTTACAATATCATTGTCCGGATCAATTGCTGCAACATACATATTGTCACGGGTCCGCTGAAAGCGAACAAACCCATGAAAGCGGTGCACCTCTTTTTTGACCCTGCGTGCGGTCTGGACAAGATCGTAAACATCCTCATCCAGCATATTGCGGTAATACTCTCCATAAGGCATGGCAAAGAGTTTTTTTAAATACTTCCACAATAACATATCGGTCTGCTTGCTTTCGCTCAGGTGCGCGACCTGCAAAAGGCGGAGGTTTCTTTCATCCGACCTTTCAATGATTCCCCGGCGAACCCTTCCGGCCTCTTCCGGGCAGGATTCAACAGCGGTGATATCCCCAATAGGTATCTGGGTACCCAGCCTTAAGGAAAGGATCTCACGCGGAGCCGACCTGCTTTGAAAAGCCCTGAAAACAACAGTAAACAGCCCGTCAATGGTTCCGTCATATGTATAAATAATGAATGGTCCGGTTATTTTCATAGCTATTATTATCAGAACAGGCTAAGTTGTTTTCCTGCTCCATTACTACTTTTTACAAGTCTTTGACGTATCTGCGAGGAATTGAGCGTATTCGACCGGGCGGGAAGCTCCCTGCAGAGAATGAAGTATTTCGCCCTGTTAAGGGCTACACCCATCTTCTTAAGGTGGCCAAAACCAATGCGCCCGAACCTGCGGTTTGCGACTATGATCCTTGCCGATCTGACCCCAATTCCGGGAACCCTGAGTATCTCCTCATAGCTAGCCCTGTCGAGGTCAACCGGATAGAGATGAGGATTGCGTAACGCATAGGCTAGTTTGGGATCCATCCCCTGCTCAAGCACAGGATGCTTTTCGTCAAGGATCTCATCGTATCTGAAGTGGTAAAAACGCATCAGCCAGTCAGCCTGGTAAAGCCTGTTCTCCCTTACAAGCGGAGGCTGCTGCAGTGCCGGCAAACGGCTGTCATAACTGTTTACGGGCACAAAACCTGAATAGTAGACACGTTTTAGTTTCTGTTTGCCATAAAGGCCCGAAGCCAGCTTCAGTATGGTGTAATCAGTTTCGGGTGATGCGCCTACTATAAGTTGTGTACTCTGTCCTGCCGGAGCAAACCGTGGTGCCTTGCGGTATTTTTTTCGCTCTTCACGGCTTTCAAGCATCGAATGGCTTATCAGGTTCATAGGAGAGAACACAGTGTCATAATTCTTCTCGGGAGCAAGCCTTAGAAGCTGCTGTTCGGAGGGGATCTCAATGTTTACGCTCAGCCTGTCGGCAAGCAGTCCCGCCTCCCTCACAAGCAGGGGGTCAGCACCCGGGATCGCCTTCATATGGATATAGCCGTTAAAGCGGTATTCATTGCGAAGCTTGCGTGCAACTTCATTCAGCTGCTCCATTGTGTAGTCGGGGCTGCGCATAACACCTGAACTTAAAAAAAGGCCCTCTATATAGTTCCGGCGGTAGAAGTTCATGGTAAGCCCGGCAAGTTCTTCCGGGGTAAAGGCGGCACGCGGCAAATCATTGCTTCGCCTGTTTACGCAGTAAGCACAATCGTAGATACAGTTATTGGTATATAGAATCTTAAGCAGCGAGATGCAGCGTCCATCCTCTGTAAATGAGTGGCATACACCACAACTGCGCGCATTACCCACACCTTTTCCTGAGCCGCGGCTGCTGCCGCTTGATGAGCACGATACATCATACTTGGCTGCATCGGCAAGTATGTCGAGCTTGAGCAATACCTTTTCCTTCATCCCGGCGTATGATCAGATTCTAATCAAAACTACCCTTTTAATGTAAGGAAAAGATTGAAGATATTATTGAAAAAATTGCTTTATCTACCTTTCGATCGCATAACGGAGCCCCATGTAAAACTTCCTTCCCAAAAGCGGGCCCCATATCATGCTCCCGTCAAAACCCTCATCAAAGGGGGAGTGAGGGTTCAGGATCGGGTTTTTCTGTATAAAATCGGTGAGGTTCTCCCCTCCGGCATAAAAATCCATATTGCGCCAGCGGTAAGTTACCTGGGCATTCAGAATTGTATAGGAGGGCGATTCTGTCCGCGGCTCGAATGATTCAGGCATATTCAGTACAGAAGAGGATACTTCAGGTATCCGCGCCGGACCGTTAAACTGGGCTGTCAGGTCAAATTGCCATTCATTGGCAATTGTGGAATATGAGGCAGAAAGCATCCCGCGATAACGGTTCACAAAAGGTTTTGTCCTTAGCTGCCCCCCTATGGTTGCCTTTACATCGGTGTACCTGTATGCTGCAATCAAATCCAGTCGCCTTAGCGGCTCGGTGTGCAGCTCAACCTGGAAGTTATTGGCATACGATTTGCCGTCAAGGTTATGAAATATTGCCTGACTGTAATCGGAGTCAACATCCACTATAAGCTGGTTTATAAAATCGGTGCGGTAAAACTCACCTGTAAGCGAGGCCTCATTTCCAATAAACACAAAGCGCCTTGTAACGCTTCCCCCGTAATTCCAGGCTTCCTCAGCCTCGATCTCCCCTGTTACATTTATTGTTCTGTTGCTTACCAGCAGTCCGGTATTCTCTGAAATAAGGTTAGGTACCCTGTAACCCTTGCCGGCCGAGGCCCTCAATGTAGTGTTTTCGCCAACATTGAAATGTATATGGGTTCTGGGGGTAAGGAATAGTCCGTAAATGTTGTGGTAATCAGCCCTTGCGGCCAGAACAAGTGTTAGACTCTCGTGGTTATGCAAGGTGTATTCCAAAAAGGCTCCCGGCACAAGCTCCCTCCTGCTGAATGTGGAGTCGTTAAGCTGTTCAGTGTAATCGTCAAAAAGGAAGCTTGCACCACCAACGAATGAGTGGTCAGAAAGCCCGATACGGTTTGCAAAAAGAACATTTGCATACAGGGTGTTCTGCTCACCGTCATACGTCCTCTGTCCGTAGTGTGAGTCGTTCGAATGATGTGAAAAGTTAAGCTGGGTTCCCAGACTTGCATCGGGCATATCCTGAAAATAAAATCCGGTACGGGCAAATGCCTGGAATCTGGTTGTATTGGTTCCGTATCCGTAAAAACGGTCAGACCCGAAACTCTCCCCGTTTGCAAAGAAGTCTTTCTGTCCGCCTTCCCTTTGCTCCTGCATAAGGTTAAAACCAAACTGTGAATCCATCACCCCTTCCCTGTCGTAGCGGTAGCGGTTAATTATGTTGTATTTTCTTACAAGGGGATGGTCAAGGAAGGAGTTATGGTTATGGTCAATCTCATTGCTGAATAGTTCCCCATGAGCCATAACCATTCCCGACCAGTCATCACCCAGGTCAAACGCAGCATTTACAGAGCTCTCCATCCTGCCGTCATCACCCATAAAGGCATTGAAGTAGAAGCGTTCGGGGCCTTCAGGTTTTTTAAGGTCAACGTTTATCTGGCCGGTAACGGATTCGTAGCCGTTAACAACGCTGGCAGCTCCCTTGGAAATGCTTATCTCTTCCATCCATGGCCCGGGGATATATGTGAGACCGAACGACTGGCCAAGGCCCCTTATACCGGGCATGTTCTCGATCATCAGCTGGCTGTATATTCCGGCAAGTCCGAGCATCTGGATCTGTTGTGCACCTGATACAGCATCGCTGTATGAAACATCCACCGAGACATTGGTCTCGAAAGCCTCCGCCAGGTTGCAGCATGCGGCCCTCTGCATTTCATTGGATGTAATAACATTGGTGAGCACCGGCTCAAGGCTGGATACATGGGCTCCTGGTCTGCGGCCTGTTACCTCAACCTCATCAAGGTCCCTGACCATTTCCATTACAACCGACAGCTCCTCTCCCGGACCGTTTACCATTATAGTGTCACTCTCATAGCCGATATAGCTGACAACTACCTCATGAGGAAGGCTGACAGATACCCTGAGCACAAATTTCCCTTCTTCATCTGTGGATGTGCCGCTTGCAGTGCCAAGCCAGTGTACATTTGCTCCCACCAGGGGGTGCTGGTGATGGTGATCAATCTCATAAACATTGCCGCTTATACTGCCCTGCTGGGCATAAAGCATGTTGCCTCCGATAAAAGCAATTGTAAAAACCAATACAAGGGCTGTGAAAATATTTTTAACTGACATGTTTTATCTCCTGTTAACAAAAAACAATAAAAAAAAGCAAAACCAGTAACAAGAAATAAAAACTAGGAAACCTTCAGCTGGTTGGAGTAAATTACAAAATCCCTGCCGGTCAGTTTGGGCGGTGCCCTGTCAGGCACTTGATACGAGTTGTCAACGCCGGGGATATTATCACCGGTAATTACAAACAAAAAAGATGCAAAAGCCAGTTCAAACTCTACAGGGACAACCCTGATCTCAGCCCTTTCGTGGGGTACACGGGTGTCGTTTTTCAGGTATTGAAACTCTGACTCGCAGCAATCTCCACAAACAGGCGCTTCTTCATTATCTGCAGCATCACAGCAGTTCCCACCTTTATCTGATTCTGTTCCGGCCATGGGAAGGTGACAGCTTTCTGCATGCTCCCGGTGCATTTTTGAAGCATCCCTGAGTGAAATACCCAAAACCGATACCTCTGTGGTTTCGCAGCTAAGGCAATGGTGCATGAAAAGGCGGACCCCGGTAAAGGATACCAGGAACATAAAGGCAAGGCCTATGGCCATAATATGCTTAAGAAACCTTCTCATCCTGCTTCAAAGATACAAAATCCAATTAATCCGCTTTCTGTAATTATTAAAATATTTTTTGTTTAATCTTTTTGAATTTTATACATACACTACAGTCTTTTTACACATATATATCAGGTTATTATATATTCCTTTGTTTATCTTTTAACTTTTTTTATTAAACATTATAGCTATCAGGATGTTTAGTAGTCATTGTTTAACCAAATCAAAGTAAAATGAAAACAATTAATACCATTAACATTATCAGCATCGTAAAGGTAAAGATGCTGGTAATTGCTTTATTTGTTCTGTCATCACAAACAGGCAGAGCACAAACTGTAGTTGATATTATCACCGGCAGTGATGATCACACCACCCTGGCTGCTGCCGTTGTGGCTGCAGACCTTGCAGG
>SLKR01000029.1 GCA_007134525.1 Bacteroidales bacterium
AAAGAAACAGGCCTTAAGGTTTGCACCGAGATTGGCAGTGTAAAACACGCAGAGCAAGCACTCAGGTATGGGATCGATATGCTTTGGATAGGTGCCCGTACTGTAAGTAACCCTTTTCTTGTGCAGGAAATTGCTGAGACCCTGTCGGGAACAGGAGTGAGTGTGATGGTAAAAAACCCCATGGCCCCTGACCTCGACCTGTGGATCGGCAGCATAGAAAGGATCAGAAAGGCCGGAATCACTGATGTTTCTGCCATTCACAGGGGTTTTTCGTACTGGACCAAGTCAATATTCCGCAACCAGCCATGGTGGCATATCCCCACAGAGTTAAAAACCAGGATGCCTGATATAAAGGTCATATGCGACCCCAGCCATATTGCAGGCAGAAGTGACCTGGTTCCCCTCCTGGCAAGAAGGGGGCTTGACATGGGTATGGACGGTCTTATGATAGAGGTGCACCCGGAGCCCCATAATGCTTTGAGTGACAAGGCACAACAATTGAATATTCCTTCATTCACCGCACTGGTCGATGAGATGTTTGCCGGCAGCTCAGGTGAAAGCAGTCAGGTGCTCGAAGAGCTTAGGGCTGAGGTGGATACCATGGACAGCCTTCTTATCTGGGCCCTTACCAACAGGATGAAGCTTGCGGGTGAAATTGCAGGTGTGAAATCCACCACCGAAATGCAACTGCTTCAGCCTGGCAGGTGGGAAAAGGTGATAGCCAAAGCCCTCAACCTGGCAAGGGATTCCGGGCTCAGACCAGCTTTTATAGAAAAGCTTTTCGATGATATCCACAATGAGTCCCTGTCTGTGCAGAAAACGTCTGTCAGGATTTGACAAGAGGGTATTTAATCATATCTTTATTGAATGGAAACAATTTTTGTAAAGGGCAGGATACAGGGCAGCCGGATATTCGCAGGAGAATCAATTGAGAACCTTAGCGCATACCTGCCCGCTTCCGGAGTTTTTATTATAACCGACAGCAATCTCAACAGATTATATTGTAAATCCTTCCCGGATTGTCCTGTATTCGTAACAGAACCCGGTGAAGACCGGAAAACAACCGAAACTGTTTTGTCTGCCTGCCGTTGGCTGCTTGACAAAGGCGCAGGGCGTGATTCATTCATTCTGGGTATTGGAGGGGGAATTGTTTGTGATATTGCCGGATTTACAGCCTCGGTATTCATGAGAGGTGTAAGGTTCGGTTTTGTTGCAACATCACTTCTAGCCCAGGTAGATGCAAGCGTCGGAGGCAAGAATGGTGTAAACCTTGACGGTTACAAGAACATCATAGGCTGTTTTAATCAACCCGATTTTGTGATTTGCGACACTGAAATGCTGGAAAGCCTGCCTGCCGGGGAGATGAAAAACGGGCTTGCCGAGGCGGTAAAACATACTTTGATTGACAACAGGAATATGTTCAGAACAATATGGGAACATGCCGACGAAATAACCGGGTTAAAGAGCACTGTTGTCTTAAGCAGGATGATAAGCCATTCCGTTAATGTAAAAGCAGATATTGTCAACCGGGATGAAGTTGAACTGGGGGAACGCAGAAAGCTGAACCTGGGTCATACATGGGGGCATGCCCTTGAAAAGATCACCGGAATGTCACATGGCAGGGCTGTAAGCATTGGGCTGGTATTTGCCGCAAGGCTTTCAGAGTATAAAGGGCTTCTGAAGCCTGAAGCAAGAACAAGGATCACAGAGCTATTAAGCAGACTTGGCCTGCCAACATCCGACAATACTGACCCGATGCAGGTGCTGGAGGCATTGCTGAAAGACAAGAAAAGGGAGTCAGACCATATACACTTCGTTTTAATAAAAGGCATTGGGGAGGTTGTAGTTGAGGCCCTGCCAATAAAATGGCTCAGGGCTTTTGTGGAAAAATACCGGCATGAAATACCCAAATTCTGAATCTATATTATGAATAAAATTTACGCAGTATTCGGCAGGCCTGTCCTGCACTCAAAGAGCCCGCAACTATTCGCCCCGGTGATTGGAAATAACGGAAACAGTTACTATACACGCATAAGGCCGATTTCAGCCGCCGATCTTACTGAAATTGTCCGTAACCTGAACATAATTGGAGCGAGCATTACTTCTCCATTTAAAGAGGAAATAATTCCCTTTACAGATAACCTGAGCAGAGAAGCACAGGACATAGGGGCAGTAAACTGTATAAGGCTGAGAGATGGCAGGATCGAGGGCCACAATACAGATCACTGTGGTGTGAGCGGGGCACTGAGGGAGTCAGGTCTTGAACCTGATGGCTCACGGATACTGGTTGTCGGGGCAGGGGGAGCCGCAAAAGCGGCCGTTTACGGTTTAGCAAAGGCAGGTGCAAAGGTGTTTATAAGTAACCGGACGATGTCAAAGGCCGTGAAGCTGGCGGATAAATTTGGTTGCGATATACTCGACTGGAAAAACCCAACAGGCAATATGAAGTTTGATGCGGTAGTATCTGCACTGCTTCCGGAAGCACTGCCGCCATTCATTGACAGGATTGAATACAGTCTGCTGCTGGACGCAGTATATAAGCCCTCTGCAGTTTCATCATATAGCAAAAAAATTGGTGTGCGTCTGGTTGGAGGAGAGAGATGGCTTATACACCAGGGAATAAAAGCGGCAGAGTTTTATATCGGGACAGAACCTGAGGCCCGGCAACTGGGTGAAAGACTCAATGAAAAACCTGATAAGAATGCAATTGACATTTTTATACTCAATAAAAGTAACCGTGAGGAATTCTTCTCCCGCCCACACGACCTGGTTATCTCTGCAGAGGGTCTTGACAGTGAAACAATAAAGTCTTTGAAAGATGAAGAAATGCGTCTCGCCTTCGGCGGTTAACGGACAGCTTAAGGCCCCGCCGTCAAAAAGCGCAGCACAGAGGGCCATCGCCATTGCCGCACTGGCGGATGGAGTATCTGAGATCTCGAAGCCGGGAAGATGTGATGATGTCCTCGCTGCAATCAACGTTTGCTGCAAGCTCGGTGCAAAAATCACAAAAATCGCAGATAAACTGGTGATTGAAGGCACAGGCAGAAAAAACACACCGGAATCAGACGAAACAGTTACACTTGACTGCGGAGAGTCGGGTCTGGGCATAAGGATGTTCTCAGGCATTGCTGCTGCGCGTGGCAGGAAATACTTGCTCACAGGCCGGGGCAGCCTGCTTAAAAGGCCCATGCACAGTATTGAAGCATCTTTAAGGGCGCTGGGGGTTGACTGCAGCACAGAAAACGGGCACCTCCCGTTATACGTAAAGGGTCCTTTCAATACAGGACACGCAAGCATTGATGCCTCCCTCAGCTCACAGGTGCTTACAGGTATCCTTATAGGTGCTCCCTTGTCAGAATCAAACATATACCTTCATGTTGATTCTCTTAAGAGCAAACCATATATCGACCTGACCCTGAAGGTAATGAAAGCTTTTGGTGTGGAGCTGTTCAACAGCGGCTACACCCGTATACACATACCGGCGCCCCTTAATTACCATGCATGCAGTTACGTTGTTGAGGGAGACTGGAGCGGGGCGGCATTCCTGCTTGTTGCTGGTGCAACCAGCGGGCAAATTGCAGTGTCAGGATTGAAGCCCTCATCAGCCCAGGCCGACAAGAGAATACTGGAAGCACTCGATGCTGCAGGTGCACAAGTTTCTGTCAGGGAAAATGAGATCTCTGTAAGGAAACACAAGTTGATGGCATTTGAATTTGATGCCACCCACTGCCCGGATCTGTTCCCTCCGCTTGCAGTACTAGCCGCAAACTGCAAGGGAGAAAGCCGCATCTTCGGGGCGGGCCGCCTCAGGGCAAAGGAGAGTGACAGGGCAATGAGCATCAGTGATATTCTCGGTAAGATGGGCATCAGTGTAAGGGTGGAAGATGATACTATGATAATTAAAGGAGGCAGTATAAGGCCGGCTACCGTAAGTTCGCATTCCGACCACCGGATTGCCATGGCGGCTGCAGTTGCCGGACTCAACGCAGAGGGGGAGGTTTGCATTGAGGGTGCGCAGGCCATAAACAAATCATACCCGGACTTTTTTGATGACCTTGATAAAACAAGACAATGAACACATTCGGACGGATATTCAGAATCAGCATTTTTGGAGAATCACACGGTAAATATATCGGAGTTACTTTAGACGGCTGTCCTCCCGGGATTCCGGTTACGGAAAAAGACTTTTCTCCATGGCTGGAAAGACGTAAGGCCGGCGGAAAAGGTACAACCCCCAGAAAGGAAGATGACAGCCCGCTGATAGTTTCAGGTTGTTACAGGGATCATACCACTGGCGCGCCCCTTACAATACTTTTTGAGAACAAAAACACCCGGTCGGGAGATTACAGCCGGCTTGCCGACAAGCCAAGGCCAGGCCATGCAGACTTTACGGCCTGGAAGCGTTTTGGCGGATTCAACGACCCCAGGGGAGGTGGTCATTTTTCAGGGAGGCTGACCCTTGCATTGGTTGCAGCCGGCACATTAGCAAGGAAGATTATACCGGAAGCTGCAATATCTGCAAGGCTTATAAGTGCCGGTGGAAGCACCGATATAAGCACTGCCGTCGACAAGGCCCTTGAGGCGGGTGACAGCATAGGGGGCATTGTAGAATGCAGGGCCCAAAACCTGCCTGCCGGATTGGGTGAACCCTTTTTCGACCCTGTAGAATCCGTCATCAGCCACCTTGCCTTCGCTGTACCGGCAATAAAGGGTATTGAATTCGGCTCAGGCTTTAAGGCAGGATCAATGAAAGGCAGTCAGCACAATGATGTATTTACAGATATCAGCGGAAAAACGGGAACTAATAATGCAGGTGGAATAAACGGGGGTCTTGCCAATGGTAACGAGCTGGTTTTCAGGGTGGCAGTAAAACCGCCTTCAAGCATATCCAAAAAGCAGACAACCATAAATATAAGATCAGGGAAAATGGACGAACTAAATATTGGCGGAAGGCATGACGCATGCATAGCACTCAGGGTACCGGTTGTAATAGAAGCTATAACCGCTGTTGCGCTCGCCGATCTTAAAATGACAGCAGACGCCCAGGGTTTCAGTCAGAATCTATAAAAAACCAAAAAAATATTTGCTTTTTAAATATTTGTTGTACTTTTACCGCCGGAAAAACACAATCAGAAATGAACTATACTATCCATCATCATCATACCAGGTCAATCCCAAAGGGGTGTTGACAGGTGTTGTGCTGGACAGGAAAATGATATTTTTCAGCAGGCCCCGGGAGACACCCGGGGCTTTTTTGTTTTATATATGAACTACAGAAACCATAACCACAAAATACATCATCATCTGCACCAATTGTTGCGGACCGTTAGGGTTGTGGAGTGATCCGAAAACACAATTAACCTGAAGGGAGCCGCAACTTATGCAGCTCCCTTTTTTAATAACAAAAATTTAACTACACTATGAAAAATGACATTCTTACCCTGGCCATACAAAAAAGTGGCCGCCTCAGTGAAGGATCAGTAAGCCTTCTGAAGAAATGCGGGATTTCCATTCAAAATGGAAGGAGCCACCTTAAGGCAAGGGCGAATGGTTTCCCGCTTGAGCTTATTTTCCTGCGCGACGATGATATCCCACAGTATGTTGAAGATGGAGTCGCGGCAGCAGGAATACTCGGGCTGAACGAAGTCATGGAGAAAAAACGCAATGTAAGCATCGTTAAAAAGCTGGGATTTTCTCGTTGCCGGCTGTCGGTTGCAGTGCCGAAAGACGTTGACTACACCGGCAGTGAATTCCTCAGTAATAAAAGAATTGCTACCTCCTATCCGGAAATACTTAAGAGTTACCTTGAAGACAGGGGGCTTAATGCAGAAATACACCCTATTAGCGGTTCGGTAGAGGTTACCCCCGGTCTTGGGCTGGCAGATGCGATATTCGAGATCGTAAGCTCCGGAGGAACACTGCTCAGCAATGGTTTAAAAGAAGTTGAAACAGTACTGAAGAGCGAAGCCGTTCTAATTGCAAGGCCAGAGCTTCCGGAAGAGACCGGCAAACTTCTTGAACAATTACTGTTCCGGATTGAGGCAGTACAGAGAGCTGCCAACAACAAGTACATTCTTTTGAATGCTCCAAGCGAAAAACTCGACGACATTGTATCGCTTATACCCGGTATAAAGAGCCCTACCATTATGCCGCTTGCAGAAAAGGGCTGGTATTCGTTACACTCTGTAATCAGCGAGCAGGACTTCTGGGAGGTTATAGACAATTTAAGGGAGTCAGGTGCAGAAGGTATACTGGTGGTCCCTATAGAAAAAATGGTTGGTTAATGAATCAGAAAACAAAAATGAAAAATTCTGACAATCCCCTTATGAAAGTTATATACAATATAACTCCTGATGAATATGAAAACCTCCTCAGGCGACCCTCCAGCGACAACGAAGATATTGACGAGAGGGTCAGGGAAATAATTGAAATGGTTGAAAAAGGGGGCGATAATTCACTGAGGAAGCTATGCCTTGAAATTGACGGCAAGCTGCCGGAGCAGTTTGAAATACCCAGGGAAACTCTCCTTAATGCTTCCGCTGACATTGATGACCTATTGAAATCATCAATACAGAAGGCCGTAAAAAATATAGAAAGCTTCCACCGAGCCCAGAAGCCTGAAGACAAAACAGTGGAAACCATGCCGGGAGTATCCTGCACCATACGTTACAGAGCCATAGACAATGTCGGGCTATATATTCCGGGCGGTACAGCACCCCTGCTGTCCACAGTCCTGATGACTGCCATACCGGCACAAATAGCCGGTTGCAAAAACATCATAGCCTGTACCCCCCCGGGTGCCCCCCCGGAACTGTTATACACCCTTGGTTTGTTCAACATCAGGGTTTTTGCCATAGGCGGTGCACAGGCAATTGCGGCAATGGCTTTGGGAACTGAAAGCATACCTGCTGTAGATAAGATATTCGGACCGGGCAATCAATGGGTAACAAAAGCAAAAATGCAGCTGGCCGGCAGGGGCCTGGCTATTGATATGCCTGCAGGCCCTTCAGAGGTAATGGTTATTGCCGACAGCAGTGCAGTGCCAGCCTATGTCGCCTCAGATTTGCTTTCACAGGCAGAGCACGGACCCGACAGCCAGGTAATATTGCTCGCTGACTCAAAGGAACTGATCGAAGAGTGCCTCAGGGAGACAGAGTTACAGCTCGCGGATCTTCCAAGAAGGGAATGGGCCACCAGGTCGCTTGAAAACGGACTTGCAATCTGTGTCAGGGACATTGATCAGGCAATAGAAATAAGCAATATATATGGTCCGGAACACCTGATACTCTCAGTAAGGGATGCTGACGATGCAGAGAAGGGAGTTACAAATGCCGGATCGGTTTTCCTTGGCAATAACACACCCGAGTCTGCAGGTGATTACGCCAGCGGCACAAATCATACACTGCCAACCGGAGGTGCTGCAAGGGCATGGAGCGGTATAACAACAGCATCATTCATGAAAAGCATCACCGTACAGAAAGTGACACGTGAAGGCCTTATGCAGCTTGCCCCTGTTATCCTCCAGATGGCAAGGGCAGAGCAGCTGGAGGCACACGCAGGAGCTGTCCTGCAAAGGCTTAAGGAGAGTGGTACCTGAAACAAAAACTGAAAATCAGCACATATGAAAAGCAGAAATGGATTAAATACGTCTTTTGACCCCGAAAAGATGATTCCAAAGCATATTTCGGGGCTGAAGCCATACTCTTCGGCCCGGATCGAGTCGGGGGGCAGCCGGGAGGGGGCTATATACCTTGACGCAAATGAACTGCCTGAGGCCCTTCTGGGAATGCCTTCAGGCATAAACCGTTACCCGGGAAACGAAACAGAGGAGCTGAGAAACAAATTAGCAGCTATAAAGTCAACCACTGTGGATCGCATATTTCTTGGCAGTGGAAGTGATGAGATAATTGATCTGCTGATGCGCTGTTTTGCAAAGCACGGACAGGATGAGATCATGATTTTCCTTCCAACTTTCGGAATGTACCAGTCAAGGGCTGAAGTGAACAATCTTCGTGTCATAAAATCAGAATTGGGGGCAGGCTTTTTGATTGAGCCTGAAAATGCGCTAAGGAAAGCCGGAGAACATACGAAACTGATTTTTGTGTGTCACCCTAACAACCCCACGGGCAATCTTCAGCCACGTGAAGATATAATCAGGCTACTTGAAGGTTTCAGTGGAATAGTTGTCGTGGACGAAGCCTACATCGATTTTTCATCTGGCGACAGCACCCTTCCCTTGCTGGATAAGTACCCCAATCTCGTGGTTCTTCAAACCTTTTCAAAAGCTTATGGAATGGCAGGGGCAAGAGTCGGTATGTCATTTTCTTCGCCCGGTATATGCAAAATACTCAATAAGGCAAAACTTCCCTACAACCTGGGCATCCCATCTGCAAAACTGGCTGTTCAGGCACTTAACACATATGCCGATCATCTTCTTACAGTCAAGCGGATAATTAAAAAAAGGGAAGAACTGGCTGCAAGGCTTACAGAGATGCCACTTGTTGAACATGTATATCCTTCTGATGCCAACTTCCTGCTTGTGCGCACGGGCGATGCTGAATCAATATACAGTCATCTTGCAGAAAAGAATGTAATCGTTCGCAGG
>SLKR01000039.1 GCA_007134525.1 Bacteroidales bacterium
ATTGAAAAAATTGCCAGGATTACTGTTATCGTAATTCTTTTTTGCATTATTCCTGTTTTTTAATATTGGTCTGTCTGATTACCCCGGGAAAACCCATGGCTCCCGATAGGGTCTCCCCAGCAACCTTGTTGCATAAAGATTATTGTCGGTGAACTTTTCAGTTTGGGGATCCCAGTAAAGCTTTTGCCCCGTTTTTATCGCAATTTCTCCCAGATGTGCAACACTAATTGATCGATGCCCTATTTCGGCAGGTGCAACGGTTGCTTCCCTGGATCTTACACAATCAAGAAAATTTTGCGGATGGTTTGTGCTTTTGTAAAGTGATGTTTCACCCCTGCCAATCTGTTCTTGCAGAATATTATTATCGGAAGCACTTAACCCGCCTCTTCTTACATGTATCCAACCATCTGTTCCTTTCCACATAACTCCCATTCCGTGTTCCAGCTTTGAAGCGTTTGCCACACGCATTTTCAAACCATTGGCATATGTGCACATAAAATCGTACTCAGCAGGTACATTGTAAATACCCTCATTATTGGGCCTTCCTTCCCCTTCAATGGTAACGGGCCCGGTGTAATCCAGTCCGAGTCCCCAGTGAGCAATATCGACATGATGTCCTGCCCAGTCAGTCAGCTGCCCCCCTGAATATTCCATTATCCAACGCCAGTTCCAATGCACAACACCTCTGTAAGGCACCCAGGGAGCCGGCCCCAGCCACATATCCCAATCCAGGCCCTCAGGAATAGCTTCCTCAGGGGGATTACCTATATAGTGACCGCCATCAGGCAAACCAACTTCAACATAATCGATTTTCCCTATTCTTCCGTTTATTACCAGCTCGCAGGCCTTGTGAAAATTTTCAGCTGAACGTTGCTGGCTACCCGTCTGCCAGACAACGTTGTTTCGCTCTACAGCATTAACAATAGCCCTGCTTCCGGCAAGATATCGATCCATGGGTTTTTCTCCGTAAATATCAATCTTCTTATCAGCCACAGCACAGGAGATCAGGGCATGCCAGTGATCAGGCAAAGCCAGTATAGCTGTATCGGCATTCTCCTTTTCAAGAATTTCACGGAAGTCCTTATATACTCTGCAATCGGTATTACCGTATTTTTCGTCAACTATTTTTTTTGTCACATTTAATTGTCGGGCGTCCACATCACAAATTGCAAAAACCTGAACATCTTTGAAGTTTAGAAATTGGTTCACCATATTTCTCCCCCTGCTTCCACATCCAATCAGGATCATCGAAATTTTGTCGCTGGGCGGGACATGTCCTTCACGACCCAATGCCGAAGCTTTCACGATAGTTGGAAAGAGGCTCAGTCCGATTGTCGCGACACCCGCTTTACGCAGAAAATCTCTTCTGTTTGATTTCATTTTTTAATCTCTTTTTTTATAGGAATTTCTAACTGGAAGTCTTGTGGTAACTTAAGTTTATCGCAAGTATACAATTTAATTTTCAAAGATTGTAAAAACCGACTTTTTTATGATGACAAGAGAAATTATTAAAACATAACAAGAACTGTGCAATAATCTCATTATATGATATATGTATGTTTTTCAGTTCATCATGCTTATTTCCTTTTTGCCATCATCAAAAAACATAGATTGGCAATATATTTTATAATCATTATCTTTCAGCTCTAAACTAAACACATTTCTTTTTTATTATAATGTAATAGATTGCCACCCGTGTTAATTAAACAATTTAATTATGAGAATATTTAAAAGAATCGCCATTTCAGCGAATCCATTGATAATGGTTTTTATCATGTCAATGTATTTGTTGTCATGTAGCTCGAAACAAACTTTTGCACAAGAGGAAAGGCCTGATTATACATCTCCTGTTGCGCAATATACATTTCCTGCCACATTGGAAGAGCAGGAGAAAGCGTTAAGTACAAATCCTTTGATGCTGCGTTTTGCCGAATCCAGGAAAAGACTCTCCGCCGACCCGCACCGGCCGATATATCATTTTGTGAACCCTGAAGGCAATTTGAATGATCCCAATGGATTTAGTTTCTGGAATGGTAACTGGCACCTTTTTTACCAGGCTTATCCACCCGAAGATCCCCGTCAGCATTGGGGACATGCCATTAGTAAGGATCTGGTTCACTGGCGTGATCTTCCGCTAGCAATATATCCCCACCCGGAGAGGGCGGTCTATTCTGGTTCTGCCCTTGTGGAGGAAGATCGGGTGATTGCCAATTATCATGGAACCCGGGCAGGCAATTTTGTAGCTATTTCAGATGATCCGTTGCTTCTGAACTGGGAAAAGGTTACGGGTGAAGCTGTTATTCCCTTGAAAACACAAGATTCAGTATTATTGGATGGTAACAGAGCATCAAAATATGGTGTTCCTTCTCCACACCATGTTTATGATCCATTCATCTGGGAAGAAGATGGCATGTACTATTCAATATCCGGCTGGAGGCACCGTAATGAAACGACCGGCAGATTTTATCCGACAGCTGAATTGTATAAATCCTCTGATTTAGAGAACTGGGAGTACGTACACCAGTTAGTCGAAGGAGATCATTTTACTGTAGCTGGTACCGATTATGCATGTCCTTATTTCTGGCCTATCGGCGATCGTCACATATTATTATTTTTCAGCCATTATGGTGGTTACGGGGGTGGCCAGTATTTGCTTGGCGATTATGACAGTGATCGCAAAAAATTTGTAACTACTTCACACGGATATTTTAATCACGGATCTGTTTGGCCCGGTGGTGTGCACGCACCATCTGCAACACCTGATGGTAAAGGAGGTGTAATAAATATTTTTAATATTAACGCGGGCAAATCTACTCCGGGATGGAATCAGATCATGTCACTGCCGATGCGACTGACATTGAAAGGCAGGGATGATCTCAGGATTGAACCGGCCGGAGATATTGAATCATTAAGATACGATCATCAATCTGTTGATAGAATGGTGCTTCCTGCCAATGAGGAAATAGTTCTTGGTCATATAAATGGTAATGCAATGGAGATAATGGTTGAGATTGACCCAAAGAGTGCCCAGAATGTCGAATTAAATGTTTTACGGTCTCCGGACAGGCAGGAATATACTCAGATTATTTTTTACAGAAATCGTCGCTTCTGGGATAGTAACAGTGTAATATCCATTAACACTGACAATTCATCGATACTTCCTGATGTCAGGACTCGCCCTGCCGAAAATGCTCCTTTACAACTAGAAGCAGGAGAAAACTTAAACTTGCGCATATTCATTGATAAGAGTGTAATAGAAGTCTATGCAAACGGTAAACAATATGCTGCAGTAAGGGTCTATCCGGGTTTGGAAGAAAGCGTGGGTGTTTCCTTACGTTCCCGCGGGGGTGAAAGTGAAATAATATCATTTGATGCCTGGCAAATGCAAAATATCTGGGATATATCACTTGAGGAGTGGCATGCAAAACCAATATGGCGTTGATTAATTATCAAGTAACATTTTGATGATAAGGGTTTTCTGATATCGGCAGATATCATAGAAGACACTTTACGAACAATCAGTAACTGACCTCAAAGCATAACTGGCCTCTGCAGGGAGGTTTAATAAATTCAGTATTAATAATTAATAAATCCAGAATCAAATGAAACAAGTAAACAGGCGGACATTCCTGAAAAATGCCGCTATAGTTGCAGGCGGCGCCATTGTTGCCCCCACAATCATTCCTTCGTGTGCAAGGGGAGGAAACGGCAGGGTGGCCCCTTCCGACAAAGTGACCATGGCTTTGATTGGTTGCGGAAATCAGGGAGGCCACGATATCATGCAGTTTGCCAACAACGACAAGGTTCAGGTAGTTGCTTTATGCGATGTAAACAAAGTCAGTGACGGCTACTGGGCAGGAGGTGTGGGCGGCCGCGATGTTGTTGAATTCCGCCTGAAGCAATTCTATTCGGAGTCGAAGAACAAAACACTTAGAGGGTTGCGTCTGGTCGAAGATTTCAGGGAAATCATGGATATGGATGATATTGATGCGGTTGAAATTGCCACGCCTGATCACTGGCATGCCATACCCAGTTTGATGGCTGCAAAGGCAGGCAAAGCAATTTTCTGTCAAAAGCCACTGGCCCTTACTATCCCGGAAGGCAGGGCAATAAGTGATGCCGTGAAAAAGTACAATGTGGTATTTCAAACCGGCAGCCAGCAACGTTCGGACCAAAACTTCCGTTTTATTTGCGAGCTGGTAAGAAACGGAAAACTCGGGAAGGTACATACCGTTTCCTGCGCTTTACCGGGAGGAGTTCCTGATTATGGCAGAAACATAGACAAAACAGATCCGGTACCACCTCCGGAAGGGTTTAATTATGACCTCTGGCTGGGACCGGCGCCCAAGGCCCCCTTCGCACCGGCAAGGACAGGCGTGAACTTTAGATGGATACTCGACTATTCCGGCGGACAGATCACCGACTGGGGAGGCCATCATCCTGATATCGCTCAATGGGGGATGGGAACAGAACATACAGGACCCGTGAAGATAAGGAGTTCCCAGGCAGAATGGGCTGACCACCCAATATGGAATACAGCAACACAATACCATGTTGAAGCCGAGTTTGCTGAGGGGTTCAAGATGCTCTTAACTACGAAAGCCCGACATGGCGGAGTAATGTTCGAAGGAGAGGATGGCCGTTGGGCCCAGGCAGACAGGGGATCACATCAACTTTCCGAAAACCTCGAAGGCGTTACCTTAAACGATAATGATATCCGCTTGTATAAAAGTGAAAACCATTTCCGTAACTTTATTGATTGCGTGATCTCCAAAGAAGAAACGGTTGCACCTGCCGAAGCCGCCCATCGTTCTATTACCATCGCACATCTCGGCAATATCTCTATGATGCTTAACCAGGAACTCGAATGGGACCCCAAAACAGAACGTTTTATCAATAACCCAACGGCAAATTTTCTTTTGAATCGAAACATGCGAGAACCATGGAGTTCTATTTACAATAAATTGGTGGCAGAATTGTAAACAGCGGCTGTGAACCTGTGATAATCAACTTCTGCATCCTGTTTTCCTGGATCCAGCCAGTTGGAAAATACGTCACCAAGGATACGATAATTTTTTACGGATTAATCGTTAAGCTTACACCCTAATACAGCAACTTTTAATCTATCAATAAACAATTATGAAAAGACGGAAATTTTTACATAAGGCCGGTCTTGGCGCTGCGGGTTTACTTGGTGCTTCAGCACTTGGCTCTATGGGGCTGCTTAATTGCACGGGCCCTAAAAAGCGGCCTAATGTCCTCTTTATTTCGATTGACGATCTGAACGACTGGGTAGGTTGTATGGGAGGTAAAACGGGGATTCACACCCCTAATATTGACCGTCTGGCAAGGAAAGGAACCTTGTTTACCCGCGCCTACTGCTCAGCTGCCTCCTCAACGCCGTCCAGAAACAGTCTTATGACAGGCATGTATCCATCCTCCTGTGGCATATATGGATTGGTTCCCTATCACTGGAGAGAAAATTCGATATTGAAAGATGTGGTCACTTTGCCTCAGCATTTCAGAGAAAACGGTTACTATACAAGCGGTGGAGGTAAGATATATCATTCGCTTTCGTGGATTTTTGAGGGATACGGTATTGATCAGAATGATGCTGCTTCATGGGATAATTACTATCCCTCGATTGAAAGATCTATGCCGGATGCCCTTCCGATAAACCCTGAAAGCACCCGGGAGGTTGATGGTTCTTATGTCTGGACACCACTTGTGAGTGGGGATGAAGATGTTAGAAATGCCCCCTACTATTTTGACTGGGGGCCAATTAACGCAGATGAATCTGATATGCCTGACACCAAGGTTGCGGATTGGGCTGCTTCAGAACTTAACAAGAAACATGACAGCCCCTTTTTCATTGGTGCCGGAATTTACAGGCCTCATATACCATGGTATGTGCCCAGGAAGTATTTTGACATGTATCCGTTGGATGAAATAACTGTTCCTCTGGCTCCGGAAGATGATCTGGAAAATCTTCCCCCTGCAGGTCGTCAGATGGGTTCGCGATGTCGTGAGTGGCATAACTGGATAGTTCGTAATGGTTTGTGGAAAGAGGCGGTGCAGGCATATATGGCAAGTGTAACCTACTGTGATGCGCAGGTAGGGAAGATGCTTGATGCCCTGGAATCTGGGCCAAATGCCGATAATACGATAGTTGTTCTATGGAGTGATCACGGTTTTCACCTTGGCGAGAAGCAGACCTGGGAGAAGTTCACTCTCTGGGAAGAGTCCGGCAGGGTGCCTTTTATCATTAATGCACCCGGAGTCACAACTCCTGGGTCGCGGTGTGACGTGCCGGTTAGTTTGCTGGATATTTATCCCACCCTTGTTGACCTTTGTGATCTTCCCCGGAAAGATCATCTTGAAGGGAAGAGTCTTGTTCCCTTTTTGGAGAGCCCGAACAGTAGCAAGGACAGGGGTGTCATTACAACTTTCGGATACATGAACCACTCCGTACGCACCAGGAGATGGAGATATATCAGATACAGTAACGGCGATGAGGAGCTTTATGATCATGATCATGATCCGGGGGAATTCCAGAACCTGGCAGGCTTGGAGAGATATAACAAGGTCAAGGAAAATTTGGCAGAATGGCTTCCGAAAATCAATGAACCGGCATACGCGCCTTCATAGTTTCATGATAATGCAGGATAATTTTCGAATTTTAATATCGAATAATTATGAAGAGACGAAGCTTTATAAAAAAAGCAGGGATTGGAACAGCTGGGTTGATTGGAGCATATGGCTTCGGATCAATGGCTTTTTCTTCTTCTAAAAGTCCTGGCAGGCGACCCAACATTCTTTTTATTACCACCGATTATCATGCAGGAGAAGAGGGTCCTTCTTTGGGTAACCCTTTCCTTTATATGCCTAATTTTGACCGGCTTTGCAGGGAAGGGGTAGTTTTTGAACGTCACTACTGCACGGCGCCCATATCCATGCCTTCCCGTTACACTCTTGTTTCCGGTCAATATCCGCATAGTCATGGCAGATGGGATAATGGAGGATCATGGGTTCCGGAGGGAACGCCGTTATTGATGGAACATCTTGCACAGGGAGGATATAATACTATAGGGATTGGTAAAATGCATTTCTATCCCCGGGAAAGGATGGCCGGTTTTCATCAAAGGGTTATTGCCGACGGAAAGAATAATTTAAGGATTGATGATGATTATGCAAAATATCTGGCCGCTCATGGATTAAGCAGATTGAGCTATTTAGGGAAACAGGCCTCCTTTGATATTTTTGGGGTTTATGACTGGCCTTTTGCCGAGGAGTTTCACATAGACCATTACGTTGGAAGGGAAACAGTTCGTGCAATTAAGAGCTATGATAACAGTAATCCATGGTTTATCTGGTCCTCCTTTAACGGTCCCCACAATCCCTGGGATCCGCCTGCCAGGTGTTCGGACAGGTATAAGAGAATGGATCTTCCAAAAGCACGTATGCGCCCCGGAGAGTTAAATGACAAACCTCTTGACCATACCCGTTTGCGATATAATTATACACGTGCGGTAGCGGACCGTATTGATCAGGCTGCACCTGAGGAAAGAGAGCGCCTGATCAGCCGGCTTCGTGCAGGTCATTACGGGGGACTTAGCTTTATAGATGAGCAGATAGGCCCGATAATTAATGCTCTGGAAAGCAAGGGTCAATTGGATAATACTATTATAATATTTTCAGGTGATCACGGTTGTGAACTTGGAGATCATCACAATATTCATAAAGGCCTGTTTTACGAGCGTTCTGCCCGTGTTCCCATGGTAGTATGGTCCCCTCAACGTTACAGTCCTGCCCGGGTGGACAGCTATTCCAGTCACGTGGACCTGTTTCCCACTTTCTTGTCGATGGCGGGTATCGGGGTCTCCTCCCAGCTTGACAGCAAGCTTGAAGGAGTTGATCTTATGCCTGTTATTAAGGGCCGGATCGAAAATGTGCAGCGGCAGGCGTTTAATGAGATACGAGGCGGGACCAACATAGTTACGGACGATTGGAAGTTCAGTATTTATCCACGTGACGGCAGCGGGGAGTTATATGATCGCAGGCATGATCCTGATGAGCTTTACAACCTCTTTGATAATCCAAAATACCGTGAAGTGCGAAGAGAGCTTACAGACCGCCTTATTGCGTTCCATCCTCCCCTGAAGGATCAGATAGAACGGATGAGCCCCGTTGTATTTATTGAAAAGGAGGTATATACATACACTGGTGGAGACAATATTCCATCCGTTGCTGCGCCATATCAGGCCGGCAAGGCGATCAACATAACGGCACACCTTGATTCTCAAGGCAGCCCATGGCCGGATGGCCCCCTGTTTGCCAGTTATGTTGGCGGTGTTCATGGTTATGCGCTCTACATAAAAGATAGTCATCTCTGCCTTGGATTTCGCCGCTGGGGAGAAGATACTATTATTATTTCGTCGGAAAAACTACCGGAGGGCGGTTTGCAGGTGGGGGCATCGGTCAGCAG
>SLKR01000074.1 GCA_007134525.1 Bacteroidales bacterium
CCCCCTTTTTTTAAGTGTTACAAATTCCCCGACAACCTCATCGATCCTGGCGGCATCCATTATCTTTTCTATGGTATCAGGGCTGATCATATTTCCGGGCAGCTGCTTTAATGCACGAAGTTATTGATTTTTTCAGTTAATGGGGCAAAATGCTATAATTTGCCTGCCGGCGGTTCAGGATTAAACTTATCTGGCCTTGCTGAGTCTAAAACCCATAAGCATTATTTTAAAACACAAATAAAATTGATAATTTTGAGGTCGCTTTTGCCAGCCAGATAAACTATGGCAAATCTGCTGCCTGTAATACCAGAGTTTTTAATGATGAAATACCTGAGCGTTTATTCTTTAGTTTTATTTGCTGTACTGTTTGGAGATCCCGTTTATGCGCAACAGCAAAGGTTCCTTACCCTTGAGGAGGTGGTAGATATTGCAAGGGAGAACTCCCCTGATGCCATGATGGCCAGGCACCGCTACCGCGGAAGTTACTGGAGGCATCGTACCTTCAGGGCGAGCTATCTTCCATATTTAAGGTTTGATGCAACCATACCGAACCTGAACCGTTCAATTGCACCCATTACACTGCCAGACGGCAGCGATATATTCATCAGGCGCAGCCTTGCCACTTCGTCCGGGTCGCTTTCACTCAATCAGACTATCGGATTTACCGGCGGGGAGCTTTTTGTCCGCTCCGGACTTGAGCGTATTGACCTGATAAGGGATGACGAAACAACGGTTTCATACCTTTCCACTCCTATCAACATAGGATACCGTCAGCCAATATTCTCATACAATCCTCACAAATGGGAAAGGCAGATCGAGCCACTGAGGTTTGAGGAGGCACAACGACAATATAAGGAGAGTCTCGAAGAGATTTCCATGAGGGCAACAAACCTCTTTTTTGACCTATTGCTTGCACAGATAAACAGGGAGATAAATGAGATTAACCTTGCCAACAATGATACCCTGTATCAGATCGCAAAGGGGCGCTATGAACTTGGCCGCATCGCCGAAAACGAACTGCTTCAGATGGAGCTGAATTTACTGAATTCAGAAGCTAACCTTGAACAATCCAGAATAGACTATGAGGGGGCAATATTTCGTTTCCGTTCCTTCCTCGGCTTTGATGATATCCAGGATCTGGAGCTGATTCCCCCGGATGAGCCCCACCATATAACAATAGATGTTAGCGTAGCGCTTGCCGAAGCCCGTACCAACAGGTCAAATATCCTTCAGCAGGAAAGGCAGATGCTTGAGGCAAGGAGCCAGGTAGACCAGGCACGGGCGGATAACCGTCTTAATGCGAACCTGTTTGCCGTATTTGGCTATACCCAGAGTTCTGAAAGTTTTGAAGATGCATACCGGGATCCTCTCGACCAGCAGCAGCTGACATTAGGTATTCAGATACCTATTCTTGACTGGGGCGTATCAAGGGGAAGGGTTCGCATGGCAGAATCGAACCGGGAGCTCGTTAATACAACAGTTAACCAGGCCATGGTTGACTTTGAGCAGGAAATATTACTTAGGGTAATGGAGTTTAATATGTTGGACAGGCAGCTTGAGGTTGCCAGGACTGCCGATGTAATTGCCGAGAAAAGATATGAGGTAACTAGGCAGCGTTTTATGATAGGAAGAATAGATATCATTGAGCTAAACCTGGCACTTGAGGAAAAGGACAGGGCCAAACAAAGGTATCTCTCTGCGCTGAGAAATTACTGGCGCGGATACTACGAAATGAGAAGGCTTACGCTGTATGACTTTATGAACGACAGGCCCATTACGGTCGATTTTGAATCTATCTGACAAAAGTCAGGATAAATGAACAAAAGTGCGCCGGAGAAAATAGTGGTTATCCGTTTCAGCTCGATAGGGGATATTGTTTTGTGTACTCCCGTGCTTCGCTGTTTGAAAAAGATACCCGCTAAGAATATTTATGTACATTTTGTTACCAAGAAAAAATACCGGAGCCTTGTTGAGCACAACCCCAACATAGACCGTCTGCACCTTCTGGACGGCAGCCTTTACGGCATAATAAAAAAGCTTAAATCAGAGGGGGTATCCGCTATAATAGATCTTCACAACAATCTCCGGAGTGCCCTGGTCAAAATGGCACTTAGAAAACCCTCGGGCAGTTTTTTCAAGATGAATATTGAAAAATGGCTGCTCACAGCCTTTAAGATCAACAGGCTTCCCGACAAACACATAGTTGACAGGTATTTTGATGCGGCAAGCGTGGCCGGGGTAATAAATGACGGTGAAGGACTCGATTTCTTCTTTTCGGACAAATCTCCTGAATGGCCTGAAGAACTCCCTGAAGAATTCAGGCAGGGGCCGGTAGCATTTGTTATTGGCGGAAAACATGCAACAAAAAGGCTTCCGGACGAAAAGATCATTTCAATATGCAAGAAGCTTGGACCCGGGATAGTTCTGCTTGGCGACAGCTCCGACAGGAATAGCGGCAAGGTGATTGCTGCTGCATGCGGAAATGGCGTTTTTAATGGCTGCGGGCTTTTCAGCCTGCAGCAGTCGGCATTTATTGTAAGGATGGCTGATGTGGTTATAAGCCATGACACAGGCCTGATGCACATTGCAGCGGCTTTCCGTAAGCGTATCGTTTCGGTCTGGGGAAATACCGTGCCTGCCTTCGGTATGGTGCCCTATATGCCGGGCCATCCTGAAAGGTCAGTTATTGTTGAGGTTAAAGACCTTTCCTGCAGGCCGTGCACCAAGATCGGATATTCAAAATGCCCCAGGGGTCATTTTGACTGCATGAAGAAAATCGATGAAGATAAAGTTGTTTCTGCAGCCAGAGAGTTTATATTACAGCAGCACAAGACAGCCTGATCAGTAAACACCCGTAAGGAAAGGGTTGGACGCCTTCTCCCCGCCGACTGTAGTATCCGGACCATGACCAGTGAAAACCCTGGTCTCTTCGGGCAGCACAAGCAGTTTATGGAGTATTGATTTTATCAGCATGTCATGATTCCCGGTCGGAAGATCAGTGCGGCCAATGCTTCCCTGGAACAGGACATCTCCAGCAAACAAGCAGCCTTCCGGTTCGTTGTAAAAACAGAGGCTCCCGGCTGCATGCCCCGGAGTGTGCATTACTTTGAGCTCCTGCCTTCCAAACTGCACAATATCCCCGTCATTAAGGAAAACATCCGGCATTACCGGTTTTTCAACATCGAAACCAAAAACCTTTCCATACTCCCTGCTGTTTTCTAAAAACGCAAGACTGTCCTTGTGGGTTAGGGGTTTAAGCCGATATGTCTTTGAAATAAAGCGGCTTCCAACCATATGGTCAATGTGGCAGTGCGTGAATAGCTGAAGTACCGGCCTGAGCTTGTTTTCCTTAATAAATGCAGCAAGTTGCTTCTTCTCCTCTTTATCATAACAGGAAGAGTCGATTATGGCACACTCGCCCGTATCGTCAAATAGTACAAAGTTATTTACCTGAAACGGATTAAAAACGAATTTTTTGATATTCATCATATGCGGTTTTTTGCTCTACGCTTTAAGGCGGAAAGATAAATAAAAACCTTAAATTAGCAATGAATAAATTAATATAAGAATATGGACCTGCTGGCTAAAATAAAGCAATTGGCCGGGGAATACCTGGAAGAGGTTGTTTTTTTCAGGAGGCATTTTCATGCCACCCCCGAACTGTCGATGAAAGAGTTTCAGACTGCCGAATACATAGCCTCACGCCTTGAGGAGATGGGAATAAGCTTTAAAAGCGGTGTGGCTGAAACCGGCATAGTTGCAATGATAGAGGGGCAAAACCCTTCTTCAGCCGTAGTCGCCCTCCGTGCAGATATGGATGCGTTGCCCATTCATGAACAGAACCGCGTGGAATACAAGTCGGCCATACCCGGGGTAATGCATGCCTGCGGCCATGACGTTCATATGGCGAGCTTGCTGGGGACTGCAAAAATACTGAATGAACTGCGCCAGCAATGGAATGGAACCGTAAAGCTTATTTTTCAGCCTTCGGAGGAGAACTACCCCGGTGGCGCAAGCCTGATGATAAATGAGGGGGTTCTTGACAACCCCAGGCCGGATGCAATGTTCGGGCAGCATGTATTCCCGGGCCTGCCTGCCGGCAAGGTTGGCATAAGGAGCGGGCGGTACATGGCCTCAACTGATGAGGTATACATCACGGTTAAGGGCAGGGGAGGGCATGCAGCCACTCCGCAGCTTAATATCGACCCTGTGGTAATTGCTTCACATATAGTGCTGGCACTGCAGCAAATTGTAAGCCGCAATGCAACACCCTACATACCCTCAGTATTATCGTTCGGCAGGATCATTGGTGAAGGACAGACTAATGTCATACCCGATGAGGTGAAGCTTGATGGTACTTTCAGGACATTTGACGAGGAGTGGAGGGAGAAGGCGCATTTAAGGATAAGGGAAACAGCTGTTTTCGTGGCCCAGGGAATGGGCGGAGACTGTGATGTATTCATAGACAACGGATATCCCTTCCTGGTTAATGATGAAAGGCTTGCAGCAAACTTCCGCGAGTGGGCATCGGAATACCTGGGGAGGGAGAATGTCGAAGAGCTTGAATTATCAATGACTGCCGAAGACTTTGCAAACTATTCCCAGAAAATTGATGCATGTTTTTACCGTCTTGGGATACGTAATGTGGAAAAAGGAATCACCTCCAACCTGCATACCCCGACTTTCGATATAGACGAAAAGGCACTGGAAACAGGCATGGGTCTTATGACCTGGGTTGCTCTAAGGGAGCTGGCCGCACGACAGAAAGACTGACTGCTTACTGTCAGGGCCTGAAGTTGGACTTCCCGGTTTCAAGAAACTCAATGTATTTTTCAATATCAGTATCATAGCCATAGGCCGGAGCCATCATATTCTCTTCATGGTCCAGTATCACATAGTACGGCTGGGTGTTCGCTCCGTACCTCTCTGCCTGGAATACGCTCCATTTCTGGCCCACGGTGCTCACTCTCCTCTCGCGGCCGAGAGCAGATGATGTAAACTGCTCCTCTTCTTCCAGCCGGGTTCTGTCATCTACATAAAGGGAAATCTTCACAAAGTCATCCCTGAGCATTCCAAGCACTCTTGGGTCTGACCACACATTTGCTTCCATCTTCCGGCAGTTTGCACATCCAAGGCCGGTAAAGTCCAGGAAAACAGGCTTGCCTGCCCTTTTTGCAGCCTCCATCCCCTCTTCATAGTCTGTGAATGCCATCAAACCGTGAGGGCCCTCCTGTACGCTTTCGCCAACGTATATTGTTTCGGAGGCGTCATATGTGGCAGAGGTTGCCGTAATCCTTGTCAGGTCAAAGTCCTGTGTAACGGGGGAGGGTAAAAATGAACTTATAGCCTTCAGTGGAGCCCCCCAAAGACCGGGTACAAGGTAAAACACAAAAGCAAAGGTTACTATTGCAAGGATAAGGCGTGGAACAGACATGTATTTGAGTTCCGAATCATGGGCGAACCTGATTTTGCCTATCAGGTAAAGCCCCATAAGCAGGAATATAGCTATCCACAATACCAGGAACACCTCCCGGTCGAGTATCCCCCACTGGCCTACAGCATCTGCAACAGAGAGGAACTTCAGGGAGAAAGCAAGCACTATAAACCCGAGGACAACCTTTACTGCATTCATCCATCCACCTGATTTAGGCAGCGATTTAAGCGCTGTCGGGAACAATGCGAACAGGCTGAATGGTATGGCGAGGGCCAGGCTGAACCCCAGCATTCCCACTGCCGGTGCAAATAAGTTGCCGCCGATTGCAGCTTCCACAAGCAGGGTGCCTACTATGGGCCCGGTGCATGAGAATGATACGAGCACAAAGGTCAGACCCATCAGGAATACCCCTATAAGGCCGCCGGTTTTGTCAGCCTTGCTGTCGAGGGAGTTTGACCATTTTGCGGGCATTGTGAGTTCGAAGGCCCCAAAAAATGAGGCTGCAAAAAACACAAGCAAGGCAAAAAAGAATAGATTGAACGCCGGGCTTGTGGCTGCCGCATTAAGTGCGGCCGGACCGAAAATTATCGAAATGGCAAGCCCAAGGATCACATATGCAAAAATGATAGTAAATCCGTATGTAATGGCATCCCTGAATGCCCTTGCCCTGTTGTCGGAGTTTCTGAGGAAGAAGCTTACCGTAAGCGGGATCATGGGGAATACGCAGGGTGTAAGCAAGGCCAGCAATCCACCCAAAAACCCCATTATAAATGTCCAGTATAGACCGCTATCCTCTTCTTCCTCAGGGGTGTAAACAACACGTTCTTCCTCCTTGGCAGGTTCCTCTTCCACTGTTTCAGCCACTTCTTCGGAGGGGCTTTCGGCCCCTTCGAGTTCAAAAGAAAATGTCATAAAATCAGGTGGAAGGCATCTTTGGTCATCGCATGACATATATTCCAGCTCGCCTGTAACAGTTACCGGATCTGTACTCAGCAGGCGGATCCTTTGGGTGAACGTTACAGACCCTCCGTACATCGGAATGTCCATCTCAAAATTGGGGTCATACTTTACTTCCGCTTCCGGATACTGAAGTACTCCGTCAAGACCAAACCCCCCGCCCTCTTCAAATACTATGGATGTCGGGATAGGCCCTCCCGGCTGAAGGTCAGTGCCATATATATACCAGCCGGGGTCCATAACGGCAGTAAGCCTTAATTCATAAGTGTCATCAGAGATCCTCTCCCTGGAGAACTCCCACTCAACAGGTTCAAGTATCTGGGCGCCGGCCGTGGCAGAAGCCAGCAGCACCATTGCAAAATAAAATATCCTTAAGGTCTTCATAAAAAATGTCTTATTGTTTTCCCAACGGGCGACAAATATAAAAATACAGATAGGTGTTTAAAAGCATAAGGCCGGCAGGAGCTATTACATTAACAAAGTTTAACCAAAACATACTCCCTTGTTTGACTTGTTATCCTGAACCTCTCATCAGCACGAATTCCTGCAAGCCATGCAATTTTACCACCGGATTCAAGTACCAGTACTCCCTTTTTTCTGTGCAGGGGAAGCTTTGCCTCGGTAAGAATGTCACTAACCTTTTTCATTCCCTTCATGCCGAGCGGTATCATCTTATCACCTGCCTTCCACCTCCTTATTAACAACGGGAACTTAAGCTTGTTCATGTCGGCCATGAGTGTGTGCGGCCCGGAAGGCAGCCTCGTTTTTTCCGTGACTATTCCGTATTCAATAGTGAACCTTTGTTTACCGGAAAAAACCTCAGTCTCCCCGTGACGTGCAAATATCTCTTCCTGACTGTCTGTTTCGCTTTCTGATGGGAATATTATTAGCTTTTCCCTGTCCTTTATTGCCGTATGTGTGGGTGAAAAAAACCTCTTTCCGGGCTGGGAACCAAGGCAGCTTAAAATTTCCAGGCAGACTGCAGCGGAAAAACCGTAATCCTGCAGAAACATATAAATTAGGGGTCCGGCGTTCCCGCCCCTTTCGAGGCCCGCAATGTCGAGGTGAATTTCTTTTCCGTGTGATGACACTATCTCACTTGCCTTTTCCTCTTTTACCATATCAAGCACCTCAGTGGTGCTTTCCATCCTTTCAAAGAAGGCCCGCATGCTTTCCCTAAGGCCGGGGTTTATCTCCTCGAGCTTTGGTATCACCTCATGCCTTAGCTTGTTCCGCTGGTATTTAATCTCCTTGTTTGTTTGGTCTTCGCGGTATAAAATATCTCCTCTCTGGGCAAACTGTTCTATTTCATCACGGGAGGCAAAAAGCAGGGGCCTGATAATGTTGCCGCTTCTGCGGGGAATTCCTTTCAGGCCTGCAAGGCCTGTTCCCCTTAGCAGGTTTAACAGCATCGTTTCAATTGAATCATCCAGGTGGTGTGCCGTTGCGATAAGGTCAAAACCGTATTCTGCCCTGGTTTTTTCGAGCCACCTGTATCTTAGTTCGCGGGCTGCCATCTGAACAGAAATTTTGTTTTTGCGGGCAAAAACTTCTGTTTCAAAACTTGCTGTGTGGAATTTTACCCCCAGCCTGCCAGCCTCAGATTCAACGAATGCCTGGTCTTTGAAGGAATCTCTTCCTCTTAGCTGAAAATTGCAGTGTGCCAGTGAAAAGGCTGTTCCTCTCGCCCTGAACAGCTCTGTCATGACCATTGAATCTATTCCTCCGCTCACTGCAAGCAGTACCTTGCTGTCTTTTTGCAGCAGGCCATGTTCTTTTATGTATTCACTGAACTTTGAGTACACTATTATAATATTAGGACAGCTCCCAAAGATAGTAAAAAGCTCGTGTTCCGTCAGCCTGACCTAATTCATGCGGGGTTAAAAATTCCATGAAAAACATTTGGAAAAGCAAAAAATGTATTATCTTTGCCCTCCCCAAACGGGGAAACGATCTTTGAGGGACTGGGATTTCCAAGACGGAAAAAAAGACAGAAAGCAGACCCGTTAATATACTTTAGAGTAATTAACGAAACAACGATAGC
>SLKR01000139.1 GCA_007134525.1 Bacteroidales bacterium
CTGAGGAAAAACAGGCATAAAAAGAAATAATACGCATTCTTTTATTTATAAATTACATAATGACTGTCCGGTATTATGTATTTTTATTTTGAATTGCCATTATCTCCAGGCTTTCGTATCCTCACTCCCGCTGTATAATAAGCGGGTATTTAACCTTTAAAGTATCTCATTGTGAACAAAGAATTAATCATTGATTCAGGCACAACGGAGGTCGTTATGGCATTGCTTGAGGATAAGCGCCTTGTGGAGCTTCACCGAGAGCGAAAGAATAACAATTACTCCGTTGGCGACATTTACCTGGGTAAGGTCAGAAAGATCATCTCAGGACTGAATGCCGCCTTTGTAGATGTGGGATACGAAAAGGATGCCTTTTTACACTATCTTGACCTGGGAAGCCAGGTAAACAGCCTGAACAAATACACAAAGCTGGCAATTGCAGGCAAAACCAAGGTTTTGCCGATGGAGAAATTTCACCTCGAAAAGGAGATTGACAAAACAGGTAAGATCACCGAGGTGCTGAGCAATAATCAGCCTGTATTGGTTCAGATTGCAAAAGAACCTATTTCAACCAAAGGGCCCCGTATCACCAGCGAGATATCTCTTGCAGGCAGATATCTGGTCCTGGTTCCTTTCTCCGACAGGATCTCAGTGTCACAGAAGATTCAGGACGCTGAAGAAAAAAGCCGTCTCAAACGTCTTGTTCAGAGCATAAAGCCAAAAAACTTCGGGGTTATTATAAGAACAGTTGCCGAGGGTAAAATGGTCGCTGATCTTGATGCAGACCTGAACAACCTTATTTCCAGGTGGTACAGCATTGCAGAAAAACTCTCAAGTGCAAGACCGCCAAGGATAATAATGGGCGAGATAAAGAGATCATCGGCCATGCTGCGGGATATGCTGAACGAATCATTCAACAATATACACGTAAACGATCCCCTGGTGTTTGAAGAGCTTAGGGAGTATATAAAAACAATTGCTCCAGAGAAAATTGACATCCTTAAACTTCACAAGGGCAGAACCCCTGTATTCGAACACTTTGGAATTGAAAAACAGATTAAGGGATCCTTCGGAAAGGTAGTTTCCATAAAGAGCGGGGCCTATCTTGTCATTGAGCACACAGAGGCTTTACATGTAATTGATGTGAATAGTGGTCAGCGCATGAGCAGCGAAAACAGCCAGGAGGACAACGCCCTGGATGTTAACATGGAGGCTGCTGCGGAGATAGCCCGCCAGCTTCGACTGCGGGATATGGGAGGGATTATCGTAGTTGACTTTATCGATATGGTACAGGCATCCAACCGCAGGAAGCTGTACGATAGGATGAAGGAAGAGATGAAAAAGGACAGGGCAAAGCATAATGTATTGCCTCCAAGCAAGTTCGGTCTGGTTCAGATTACCCGCCAGAGGGTAAGGACAGAAACCAGCGTTGAAACGCTCGAAAAATGCCCTGCATGCGGGGGTTCAGGAAAAATAAGGCCGAGCATTATAATGTCCGATGAAATAGAGAGCAACCTCCGTTACCTGATCAGGGAACAGATGGAGCCCTCCCTCAGCCTCAGGGTACATCCTTACGTTCATGCATACCTTACAAAAGGCCTGCTTTCGAAACAAATGAAATGGTTCTTAAAGTACAAGAAGTGGATAAAGGTATTTCCTTCAACTTCGTATCACTATCTGGAATACCGGTTTTTTAATAAACTGGACGACGAAATCAAACTTTAAGAGTTTGACCTCATACATGGGGCATCTCCAAGGCAGGATTTGCCCCATGTTATTTTTATGCACAATCAGTATCTTTGCAAAAAGATTTATAATGCCCGGTACTGAAAAGGAACACCTGAAGATGATCGGAGAGAAGATTAGGAGCTATTGTGCCTGGGGCGAAAGGTGTACAAAAGAAGTAAAGGATAAGCTAAAGATACTGGGTGCTTCCACCCTGGAAACCGAAGAGCTCACAGACCAACTGATCAAAGAAGGATTTCTTGATGAAACCCGATATGCAAGTGCATTCGCCAGGGGCAAGTTCTCAGGAAATAAATGGGGAAAGATCAAGATCAGGGGCGAACTTGCAAGGCGCAACATTGAAGAAGACATAATCCGCCAGGGACTTGCCGAAATAGATAACGAGGATTATTTAAGGGTGCTGAGAAAGCTTATCGAAAACAAAAAAAGGGAGCTTAAGAAAAAAAAAGGAAGCAGGATAAAGGAAAAAACAGCAGCCTATTGCATACAAAAGGGTTATGAACCATCCCTTGTATGGGAGCTTCTCTCGGAAACCTAAAACAAGACACATTAATATAGCAGAAAAATGACTAGCAAGGAGCAGATAAAAAAGCTGGATAAGAGGCTTGATGCCTTGAGGAGGTTTCTTTGACATTGAAGGGAAAAAAAAGACAGTAAGTGAACTACAAAAGGAAACTGAATCCACTGACTTCTGGAACGACCCGAAGGAGGCCCAGAAAAAACTCAGGCATATCAGTAGCATAAACAAATGGATAGATTCCTACGATAAGGCCTTTCAGAGAACCGAAGACCTGAAGGTGCTTTTCGAGTTTCTGCAGGATGGAGAAGGATCTGAAGAGGAGCTTGACAACAACTATAAAAAGGCCCTGTATAGTATTGAGGAACTTGAGCTTAAAAAGATGCTCAATAATGAAGAAGACCACCTGAATGCAATTGTAAACATCAATGCAGGCGCAGGCGGCACCGAAAGCCAGGATTGGGCAGAAATGCTGATGCGTATGTATCTCCGCTGGGGGGAAAGAAATAATTATACGACCAAGATACTGGATATACAAGAAGGTGAAGGGGCAGGAATAAAAAGTGCATCGATAGAATTTGAGGGAGATAACACATACGGGTATATAAAAGGAGAGAATGGTGTGCACCGGCTGGTAAGACTGTCGCCCTTTGACGCAAACCATAAGCGCCATACATCTTTTGCATCAGTATATGCCTACCCTGTTGTGGACGATAATATTGACATTGAGATCAACCCTGCCGACCTGAGCTGGGACACCTTCCGGTCCAGCGGACCGGGAGGCCAGAATGTAAATAAGGTTGAAAGTGCGGTAAGGGTAAGACATGCCCCTTCCGGAATAATTGTGGAGTGCCAGGAAACAAGGTCGCAAAGCCAGAACAGGGAAAAGGCACTTACCATGCTAAAGTCGCAGTTATACGAAATGGAGCTGCGCAAGCAGAGGGAAAAAATTGATGAGATGGAGAGCAGCAAGAAAAAAATAGAATGGGGTTCGCAGATCAGGAACTATGTTTTTCACCCCTACAAGATGGTAAAAGACTTAAGAACAGGGGTTGAAACATCTAATGTTCAAGATGTTATGGATGGCGACCTGAACCAGTTCATTAAAGCTTACCTTATAGAGTTCGCATAATTTTTTTTACCTCAACCACTTAGCCTGTTTTCGTTAATAACTTTCAAACTTTGTTAATAACAAGTAGTGCCTTCCCATTATTTTGTTTCATAACTTCGTAAATACGACTTCACCCAGATTTTATAACTACCAGGATATTTTTCATAACAAGCTATCCCACAAGGAGTAACGACTAAAAATACTTTATAATGGGCAATAAGACTACAGGCACAGAAACACGACATGACAGGGAAAGCGGCAACTTATACGATCAGCTTATAGACAAGCGAAAATCGCCGGAAAAAGAGGTTTCAGAACCCGAACATCTGGGTCCTGCACTTACAAAGTACGATTACGACAAAGCGTTGTCGGATGCTACGGATTATTTTGAAGGTGATTCACTTGCAGCCAGTGTGTGGGTGAATAAATATGCACTTAAAGACTCTGATGGTAATTTGTATGAACGTACGCCTGATGATATGCACAGGCGTATAGCCAGGGAATTACACAGAATAGAACTTAAATATCCCAACCCTCTCAGCGAGGATACCATTTTCAACCTACTCAAAGACTTTAGATATATTGTTCCGCAGGGAAGCCCTATGGCAGGTATTGGAAACCCTTTCCAGATAGGATCCCTGTCAAATTGCTTTGTAATAGGCAACAAAGGCAATGCTGACTCTTACGGAGGCATTATGAAGCTGGATGAGGAGCAGGTCCAGCTGATGAAAAGACGGGGCGGAGTCGGCCATGACCTATCACACATAAGGCCAAAGGGAAGTCCGGTTAAAAACAGCGCGCTTACATCAACAGGGCTGGTTCCTTTTATGGAGAGGTACTCCAACTCAACCCGCGAAGTTGCCCAGGACGGTCGCAGAGGGGCTCTGATGCTTACAGTGTCAGTCAAACACCCTGATGCTGAAGGCTTTATTGACGCAAAGCTGGAACAGGGGAAAGTTACGGGAGCAAACGTTTCGGTAAAGATTACGGATGAGTTCATGCAGGCAGTAAGGGATGATACAGAATTCGTACAGCAGTATCCTATAGATTCTGATAGTCCTAAATACGTCAAAAAGATAAAGGCCACGGACCTCTGGAAAAAGATAGTGCATAATGCCTGGAAATCAGCAGAACCAGGAATACTATTCTGGGACACAGTAATAAGGGAATCGGTCCCCGACTCCTATTCCGGAATTGGCTTCAATACAGTTTCGACCAATCCATGCGGTGAAATACCTTTATGCCCTTACGATAGCTGCCGCCTCTTGGCGATCAACCTCTACGGTTATGTCAGCAATCCATTCAGGGAGAATGCCAGTTTCGATTTTGATCTTTTCAACAAGCATGTCGCGTACGCCCAGCGGATAATGGACGATATTATAGACCTTGAGCTCGAGAAAATTGACAACATAATAAACAAAATAGACTCCGACCCCGAGGTTGAAGAGGTTAAAATGGTTGAACGAAGGCTTTGGGAAAAAATTAGGGAGAAGTGCATCAAGGGACGGAGGACCGGGATTGGCATAACCGCTGAAGGTGATATGCTTGCAGCCCTGGGTTACAGATACGGAACCCAGGAAGCTAATGATTTTTCCGTAAACATACACAAGACCCTGGCAATTGAGGCATACCGTTCATCCGTAAAGCTGGCCGCCGACCGTGGCCCCTTCCCGGCATATGACCCCGGTCTTGAAAAGGACAATCCATTTATAGAAAGGCTTAAAGAGGCAGAACCGTCACTTTATGATGAAATGGTAAAAAACGGAAGAAGAAATATTGCTTTACTTACAATTGCACCAACCGGCAGTGTTTCCATACTGACACAAACCACCTCAGGAATAGAACCGGTATTCATGGTGGCATACAAACGCAGAAGGAAGGTAAATCCCAATGACAAGAACGTAAGGGTTGATTTTGTTGATGAGATTGGAGATCACTGGGAAGAGTATAATGTGTTTCACCACATGTTCGTAGAATGGCTCAGGGCCAATTCATACAACATTGACGAAGTGAAAATGATGCATGACGAGGAACTGCAGGATGTGATCCGCCGCTCACCGTATTATAAGGCAACTGCAAATGATGTTGACTGGGTGGCAAAGGTCAGAATGCAGGGAGCTGTCCAGAAGTGGGTCGACCATTCAATAAGCGTTACGGTAAATGTTCCCGGAAATGCGAGCGAGGAGCTTGTAGGGAGAATTTATCAGACCGGATGGGAGAGCGGATGTAAGGGGATAACCGTTTATCGCGACGGTTCCCGCTCGGGAGTACTTGTAAATGACAAGAAGAAAAAAAACGAGTTTAAGGAAACAGATGCACCAAAGCGCCCGAAAGTACTTGAGGCAGATGTGGTGCGTTTCAATAACGAATCAGAAAAGTGGCTCGCGGTTGTCGGACTGCTTTATGATCATCCGTACGAAATTTTTACGGGAAAGGCTGAGGGGTTCTACCTGCCACCAGACATAAACAAGGGATGGGTAATCAAAACCAGGCTTGAAAGTGGCGAGAAAAGGTATGATTTCCGCTTTCAGGACAAGGATGGCTACAAGGTTACCATAGAGGGGCTATCCAGGTCTTTCCATAAAGAGTACTGGAACTATGCCAAGCTGATATCGGGTATCTTAAGGCACGGCATGCCCCTTCCTTCGGTAATTGACCTGATTGAAGACCTAAACCTGCACAGCGACAGGCTTCATACATGGAAAAACGGTGTGGTCAGGGCTCTTAAGAAGTATATACCTGACGGAACAAAGGCAAAGGGGCGTATTTGCGGGAACTGCCAGCAGGAGGATTCGGTAATATACCAGGAAGGCTGTCTTGTTTGCACAAGCTGCGGAGAGAGCAAGTGCGGCTGAAAACCCTTAAACAGATAGTACCTGACCCGGGAATTATTGTATATATATGAATTCACCGACACCGATCGGTATATTCAGCACATACCACACAAACAGCAATACCACCCACATTACGAACAATATGATCGCATATGGTATAAGTAGCGAAACAATGGTACCTATACCGATATTCCTGTTGTATTTGTGAATCCATCCCAGCAATAGCGGAAAATACACATAAAGAGGTGTAACACAGTTAGTAATGGAGTCCCCTATCCTGTACATAAGCTGCACGAAGGCAGGGCTGTAGTTAAGCTGAGCAAGCATAGGAATGAATATGGGTGCAAATATTGCCCATTTTGCCGATCCGCTTCCAAGGAATATATTTAGAACGGCCACCAGTATCATAAATATTATAAACAGCAGGGGTCCGGTCAGCCCTGTTGATGTAAGAAAATCCGCACCGGTGATGGCCAGGATTGTATCCAGGTTCGACCAGCTGAAAAGGTTTATAAACTGGGCTACAATAAGCATAAGCACAATATAGCCGGAGAGTTCCTTCATGCCATGCTCCATGAACTTCAGAATATCATTCTGTTTTTTGATGGAGCCCGTTGCCTTTCCATAGAAATACCCGGGTATGGCGAAGAAAAAGAAAAGTATCGGAATAAGCCCCCTGAGAAATGGAGAAGGTACAATACCACCGGTTTCCTGGTTGCGCAGTGGTGCCCAGGAAGGCGCAACCAGCAATATTATAAATACAGCATATATAAAAAGTGCAAGTCCTGCTCTTTTCAGCCCCTGCTTCTCCGGGTCTGAGAGTTTGCCGTCACTAACCTCGTGGTCAAACTGTCCTAATAGCTCAAATTTCTGACAACGCGGAATTGTATAGCGCCTGGCTATAAATGCCCCGCCAAAGGCAAGCAGTATTGTTGAGGCTATCATGAAATACCAGTTCGCTGTCGGGCTCACCTCCATTCCGCCGGGCATTTGACTGGTTATCTCAGTGCTGATGCCCGCAAGCAAAACATCGGTGCCGGCGATAAAGAAATTTGCAGTAAACCCCGCTGTTGCACCTGCATAACCGGCCACCAGGCCGGCTATGGGATGAAGCCCCATCTGTGTAAAGATAAGTGCGGCGATCGGGGGTACTATCACAATACCCGCATCCGAACCGATATTACCGCAGGCACCTATTATGAAAATAACCGGAAGTACAACTTTTTTAGGAACTGAAAAAGCAATGGTACGCATCGCCACGGCAAGCAGCCCGCTCCTTTCTGCTATGGAAACGCCCATAAGCATTACCAGCACAAGGCCAAAGGGAGCAAAGTGCGCAAAATTGGTAACTACCTCCTCGACGAACCTTCTCAGGCCTTCGCCGGAAATGAGGTTCTCTGCTTCTACAATGCTTCCGTCGTCGGGATGTACGGCACTGACTCCCAAAAGGGCAGTAACCGCACTTAGTACAACTATTAATATGGTTATCCAGACAAAGATCCAGAAAGGATGGGGAAGTTTGTTCCCCATTTTTTCTATCCAGCGCAACACACCCCGGGATTCAGGTTCAGTATAGTGGTTATCTTCCTTCTCTTGTTCTGCCATACTTTACTGTTTTACCTATTCATCCTCTTTTTGCTCTTCTTCATAGGCCCTCAGCAGCTGCTCCTGTATATCCATCGGTACCTGCTGGTATTCTGCGAACTTCATTCCGTAGGTTGCCCTGCCGCTGGTTATGGAGCTAAGGCTTGTAGAATACCTGTTCATTTCAGCCAGAGGCACTTTTGCACGTATACGCTGATAATTGCCTTCGCTTTCCATACCCATGATAATAGCCCGCCGGCCCTGGAGGTCGGTCATGACATCACCCATTTTTTCCTCAGGTACCATAACCTCTACATCATAGATGGGCTCCATGATCTTTGGCCCTGCATTTTTGAATGCATCCTTGAAGGCATGCCTTCCTGCAAGCTTGAATGATATCTCGTTTGAATCTACCGGGTGCATCTTGCCATCGTAAATATTTACAATGATATCCCTTGCGTATGACCCTGTTAGCGGGCCTTCCTCCATCTTCTCCATAATACCTTTGAGTATCGCAGGCATAAACCTTGCATCGATGGCGCCTCCGACAATACAGTTATTGAAGACCAGTTTTCCGCCCCAGTTAAGGTCATGTACCTCCTGCTTACGTACGGGGAACTCTTTCTGGTCAGGTTTACCCTCCAGGTAAGGTTCAATCATCATATAAACCTCTCCAAACTGACCTGCACCTCCTGACTGCTTCTTATGCCTGTAGGTCGCCTTGGAAGGCTTGGTTATAGTTTCTCTGTAGGGTATACGCGGTGGGATGAATTCAATCTCCACTTTATGAATATTCTCAAGGGCCCACTTTGCAACATTGAGATGCATTTCACCCTGACCTGACAGTAACATCTGCCTGAGCTCCTTGGATTGCTCATACAGAAGGGTTGGGTCAATATTATTCATCTCCCTCAGTACTGTTCCCAGCTTTTCTTCATCTCCGGTATTCTTGGCCTTGATAGCTGTTCTGTGTTTCGGGTCAGGGAAAATGATCGGAGATACCTGAACCCCCTGATTTTTCGAACCGGTAAGTGTATCATTGGTGTTTGTATCTTTAAGCTTGATAGTGGCTGCTATATCTCCCGGTACAACCCTGTCAACCTTTTGCCTGTTCTTTCCTGCCACCACGAAAAGCTGGCTAAGCCTCTCCTTGGAATCAGTATCGGAGTTCACCAGGTCAGCAGACTCCTGTATTATCCCTTCATAAACTCTGAAAAATGAAAGTTCTCCCAGGTGCTGCTCCACAGCTGTCTTGAAAATAAATGCAACAGGGTCGCTTTTCTCATCAAGTTTAAATTCATTGCCATTAATGTCTTTTTCAGGAACAACCTCAAGCGGTGAAGGAAGGTTCTCTGTTACAAACTCCAAAAAACGCGATACTCCCTGATTGTGTTTTCCGGATGCGCACATGATCGGGAACATTGTGCGGGTAGCGATTCCCTGCCTGATTCCCTTTGAGAGCTCCTCATCACTCAGGGTGCCATTTTCGAAGAAAGCTTCCATGAGTGCTTCCTCGCTTTCAGCAGCCGCTTCAATAATAGCGTTGCGATACTCTTCCGCCTTATCTTTTTCGTTTTCCGGAATATCAAACACCTCAGGGTTACCGCCATCCTTGGGGAACTTATAGAGCTTCATTTTGAGCACATCCACAACGCTGTCGAAGCCTAGTCCTGCGTTTACCGGATACTGCGCCGCTATAGCCTTGTCACCAAACTGGGTTTTCAGCTGTCTGAGGCTTTCATCAAAATTAGCCTTTTCATGCTCAAGCTGATTCATAATAAAAACCACCGGTTTTTCAAGCCTTGAGATCTGGCGCCATGTAATTTCAGTACCAACTTCTACTCCATTCTGGGAGTTGATTACCATTACGGCGGTATCTGAGACCTTCAGTGCCGCTATAACCTCTCCTATGAAATCATCAAAACCGGGTGCATCGATTATATTTATCTTGTGTCCGGAGTGTTCTGCATACAATACAGTTGATGACACAGATGCCTGACGGTCAAGCTCTATTTCCCGGTAGTCTGAAACCGAGTTCTTGTCATCAACTGACCCCCTCCTCTTTATAACACCACCCTCAAACAGCATTGCTTCGGCGATGGTGGTCTTGCCGGCTTTTGCCCCGCCCACAAGGGCAATATTTCTGAGTTCCTTTGTTTGATAAACTTTCATAACAACTTCCCAATATTTAAAAAATGTATAATATTTGATTCTTACTAACTGAACCTAAAAAAAGTGGCTAAAGTTAACAAAAAACCCTTAAGCCAATAAAAAAATTATCTACTACAGTGAGAACGACATCATCTTTACGAATTCAATAAGTCTTTTTTCTATATCTTCCCCACTTATCTCAAGAAGTCTTTCAGTACCAAATTTTTCCACAGAAAAACTGGCCAGGACCGTACCGTATATGATGGCATTTTTCATACTCTCAAATCCTTTATCACCACTTCGGGCAATATACCCCATAAACCCACCTGCAAAAGAATCACCTGCACCCGTGGGGTCAGCAACCGTTTCAAGGGGCATTGCAGGAACATAGAACTTTTCATCACCACTAAACAACATTGCTCCATGCTCCCCCCTTTTTACTATTACAAAATCAGGACCCATAGTATGTATTTTCCTGGCGGCAAGCAAGAGGGAGTATTCGCCTGACAGCTGCCTTGCCTCCTCTTCGTTCACTGCAAGTACATCCACCATGGATATCACATCAAGCAAATCGTCCCATGCAGTATCCATCCAGAAATTCATCGTGTCCATACAAATAAGGCGGGGGCGTTTGTCCATCTGCTGTATAACACTTCTCTGTATAGAGGGGGTGAGATTTCCAAGCATCAGGTATTCGCTGTCTCTGTATGCTGGGGGCAATACAGGTTTAAAACCGGCCAGTACATTGAGTTCAGTACAAAGGGTATCCCTTATATTCATATTGTCGTGATACCTGCCTGACCAGTAAAAGCTTTTTTCCCCGGGTACAACACTTATGCCGCTGGTATCTATGCCTCTTCCGGTAAAAATCCCCATGTAGTCGCGTGGAAAATCATCACCAACTACAGCAGAAAGCCTTATATCATTTATAATTTGGCTGGCTGCAAGCCCGACATAGGTCGCAGCGCCACCCAGTATCCTCCCCGACCGTCCATGTGGGGTTTCTATCTCGTCAAATGCAACCGTTCCCACTACCAGTAAACTCATGCAACTTTATTTTTTCTTTCTCACTCTACTGTTACTGACTTGGCCAGGTTACGCGGCTGATCAACATTGCAACCACGCAGAACCGCCATGTGATATGACAATAATTGCAAGGGTATTGTGGCCACCAGGGGTACAAGCACTTCATCTGTTTCCGGTATCTCTATGACATGATCCGCCATCTCCCTGACAACCTTATCGCCTTCGGTAACAACGGCTATAATAATCCCCTTGCGGGCCTTGACCTCCTGTATATTACTTATAACCTTTTCGTAACTCCCCCTGATGGTTGCAATTACAACAACCGGCATCTCCTCGTCAATAAGTGCAATGGGTCCATGCTTCATTTCGGCGGCAGGATAGCCTTCTGCATGTATATATGAGATCTCCTTAAGTTTAAGAGCACCCTCCAGTGCTACCGGAAAATTGTACCCCCTGCCCAGATACAGGAAATTACGGGCGTTCTGGAATATCTTTGCAATATTCAGTATCTTTTCGTTCGTCTCAAGTGCCTTCTCGACCTTTGCAGGTATAGCTTCCATCTCACTAAGCAGCTGATAATAACGGCTTCGTGATATGCTGCCTTTTTTATCAGCAATTGACAGAGCCATCAGGCTCAATATCGTTACCTGGGCAGTAAACGCCTTTGTAGAGGCAACACCAATCTCCGGGCCGGCGTGTGTATATGATCCGGCATGCGTAACCCTTGCAATACTTGACCCTACTACATTACAAATGCCAATTATTGTTGCCCCCCTTGCCTTTGCTGTTTCCAAAGCTGCAAGGGTATCTGCAGTTTCGCCCGACTGGCTGATTGCAATTACAACATCATCCTCATACAGAACCGGGTTTCTGTACCTGAACTCTGAAGCATACTCTACCTCTACCGGAATACGGGCAAGGTCTTCGAAAAGATATTCCCCGACAAGGCCGGCATGCCAGGATGTACCACAGGCAACTATTATTATCCGCTTGCAGTTGAGAAACTTCTGTTCATAATCAATTATGCCTCCAAGGGATATTATTCCGCTCCTGGCATTAAGGCGGCCGCGCATACTGTCTTTGATGCTTCTTGGCTGTTCGTATATCTCCTTGAGCATAAAGTGCGGGAACCCCCCCTTCTCAATAGAAGAAAGCTGCATTTCAAGGTGATAGATATATGGAGTCTTCTTCTGGTTACGAATTGTCTTAACCTCCAGTTCGCCGTTTCGCGGAATTATTGCCATCTCTTCATCTTCGAGGTAGACGACATCTTTTGTATATTCTACAATTGGTGAGGGGTCTGATGCCACGAAATATTCATCCCTGCCCACACCTATTACCAGGGGGCTGCCTTTTTTTGCCACAATCAGGCTATCGGGGTAGTCCTGCGATATTATTACAATTGCATATGCTCCAACTACCTGGTTCAGAGCAATCCTGACCGCTTCATCCAGGTGAAGATTCTCCTGTTGCTGTATATCCTCTATGAGGTGTATCAATACTTCGGTATCCGTATCGCTGCTAAATTTATATCCGCGATTTATTAATTCTTTCTTAAGTGAACCATAATTCTCTATAATGCCATTGTGGATAATGGCCATTCTCCGTGAAGGGCTGTAATGGGGGTGTGCATTTACTTCATTGGGTTCACCATGAGTTGCCCATCGGGTATGTGCAATACCGACATTTGCAGTATCATCCCGGTTATTTACAATGCGGTCAAGGTCAGCAACCTTCCCTTTGGTTTTATACAGGTTAAGGCCGCCATCAAGAAGTGCGACGCCTGCGCTGTCATAGCCACGATACTCCAGCCTGTACAATCCCTTTATAAGAATGGGATAAGCCTTTTTAGGACCAATATAACCTACTATACCACACATGACAGAACTGTTTTATGGGTTTCTGAAGACAACTTACGGCAAAAGCAATAGCAGGGTTTGATCAGTCAAATACCGAATAATATATAACCAGGCGCATTGGGTTGTTTGTCCGTCCCGGCCCGTTTAATACAACCCTGCTCATATCCTGTGCTGAACCACCAGCGATCAGAGCCAGCCCGTCGTTTTCAAGGTGACCGTCCATTACCTGCTGAAAGTATTGCGTTATGTTAAAGGTGTACCTTGTCTCATCAGCACTTAGCATGCCACCGAAATAGTCTCTTCCGATACGGAAATCATCCAGCAGGAAGAGGTCTTTCTCATCCTTGTCAATGCGCAGCAAAAGCAGGTCATTTGAAGCCGGAAGCTCTTCTGTAGAAAATCCTTCAGCTATGGGAAACACCAGCTCGGCCTTATTGATCAATAGCTTTGGAGTATCAGCTATCTCCTGAAGAAACGGGATTTGAATATCCACCCTGGTTACTCCCATAGACTGCACAAAAAGGAGGCTGTCAGCTACTGTCTGGTCAAGATCAAATACCTGCCTTCTGAGTGATTCGTGAGCGTTTTCATAGCCAAAATGGGTAACGGCTGTGGCCCTTTTTGCAAATTCATTTACCGGGAATCTGACCCTTGAACCAACAGTGTCCCCCTCATTATGAAAATAAAGTTCTATCGAACTCAGAACATGAAGCATATCAATAGTAAACATCGAACCCATTCCTTCAATATCTTCATCCGGAACGATATACAGACCCTTAAAGGCTTCAAGGTAGCCCGGAACATTCTCGAAGGCATATGTACCGCTTGCATTGATGAATTTGCGACCGAAGCTATCAGAAAGAGGTATCCTTATCTGAGGTGGCTGCAATACTGAATCGACAAGAACGCTGTCTTCGGGAGCTGGCCTTATAAAATGTCCGTCACGCTCTTTGTTAAGGAGTACAGAGGTGTGCGGAATCTCAATATTGGAGTACAGGGTATCCTGTTCAGGAAAGTTCTCTGCCAGTTCATATACTTTAATATTCTGAAAGTCCTGCAGCCTTCCGTAGTAGTCTCCTGTATGCACCAGTACGAGGTGTATCGAATCAAGTACAGGCCTGTCACCAAGTGAAAGATTATTCATCGGCAAGCGTGTCTCGGTATAAATACCTGCCCTTGTCTTGCCGAATACCGGATCATTGACAACACCCAGTATATTAGTTGCCCCAAGGCTCATTGCAAGGCTGTCGTCAGGCACGGTCATTGCCTTTAGTGTAAGCGTATCAACTGCCTCCATTCTTACCTCAAACGGGCCGTCGGCATGATATAGATCAAGCCCCACATCATCATATTCCGAACATCCATATATCAATAATAATGGAAGAACGATAGCCGGTATCCTTTTCATAAATACGAAAAAAACCCCGTATGAACGGGGATTTATTTTAGTTTTCAATTCTTTATAATTTTTTGAACAACACTGTTTATCCGGATAAACGGAATGCAAAGTTATATATTTTATTATTGTTCCAAAACAGTTTCAGTAACAAGGATCTCATCATAGAACTTATTGTATGCATCAAGGTAGTTATCCTTGTCCTGATAGTCCAAAACAGGCTTTCCACTGTCCCTGGCATACTTCTCAAGCTCCTGATTTATACCTTCTTCCCCAATTATTATACCGTCAGAGTAATCTATTGCGATCTTGCTGATACTTAAGTAGTTGGGGTTGTCATACTTTTTCAACGCAAGCTCGTTCATCCCCTTTGTCTTCAATTTTGCAGCCATGGATCCGTTCAGATTACCGGGAAATTCATCATTGAAGATTGAATAGACCACTTTTGTGTCAGAAAACATTGGGTTGTCATTTAATGCCTCCCTGAGGTAAAAAGGCATAAGACTGGTGAACCAGCCATTGCAATGAACCAGATCCGGTGCCCAGCCAAGCTTCTTGACTGTCTCAATTACTCCCCTTGTAAAGAAAATAGCCCTTTCGTCATTATCCTCGAAATATTTTCCTGTTTTGTTTGTAAGAGTAAACTTGCGCTGGAAAAAGTCTTCATTGTCAATGAAGTATATCTGCATTCTTGCCGATTGTATTGACGCAACCTTGATTATAAGAGGGTGATCTGTATTATCTATAATCAGGTTCATGCCGGAAAGACGGATTACTTCATGAAGCTGATTCCGGCGCTCATTGATACATCCGTATCGCGGCATAAATGTTCTGATCTCCTTTTTTCTTTCCTGAATACCCTGTGGGAGATACCTGCCTATATGACCCATATGCGTCTCCTTTAGGTAGGGGGTTATTTCCTGTTGTACAAAAAGAACTTTGGGCTTTTCCATAAATAATGAACTTTATTGGGAACTTAGTAATTTTTTTATGCAAAAATACTGTTTTTTTTGCTATTTTTCAACTAAAGCTTATAGCTTTGCGGATTTGTTTTTTGGGTCCGGCTTTGTAGCCGGACTTAATGTATTCAATTTCTTCTAAAAAAGAGATGGAGGTATTCAGAAATATCAGGGGTGTGTCTGAATGGGTGCAGGAGCAGAAGGCGGAAGGGAGGTCGATAGGCTTCGTACCCACAATGGGTGCACTTCACCGGGCCCACCTTGAGCTTGTCAGACGGGCAGGTGCTGAAAATGATGCAGTGGTATGCAGTATTTTCGTAAACCCGATACAGTTCAACAACCCGGAAGATCTCCGTAAATACCCAAGGACACTTGACGCAGACCTGGCAAAGCTTTCAGGTACAGGCTGCAGTGCGGTGTTTTGTCCGGGAGAAAAGGAAATGTACCCTGAAAAGGAAAATAAGCATTACAACTTCGGACACCTCGACAAGGTAATGGAAGGGAAATACAGGAGGGGCCATTTTAATGGGGTAGCAATTGCTGTTGACAGGCTGTTCAGGATTGTACGCCCTCACCGTGCCTATTTCGGCGAAAAAGATTACCAGCAGTTACAGGTTATAAAGGCAATGACCCATATGGAGGGACATCCTGTTGAGATAGTACCATGTCCGACAATAAGGGAAAATGACGGGCTTGCTATGAGCAGCAGGAACATAAGGCTTTCCCCCCGGCAAAGGGAAGAGGCTCCCAGAATATATAATGCCCTGCTGGATGCAAAAAAGGCCATTTCGGAAGGTAAGGCCACAAGCATCGACCAAGTGAGGGATGATGCAATATCCTTTATCAATACATCACCCGAACTTAGGGTTGAGTATTTTGAGATAGTTGACCCTGAAAGCCTTCTTCCGGTAAAAAACACAAGGGATGCGGCAGGTGCAGTCGGATGTATTGCAGTATATGCGGGGGATGTGAGGTTGATTGATAATCTTCCTTTTAATTAGTAATTTTGCAGAGATAACCGTAAAGACGGGAAAATGCTGATAGAGATCCTAAAATCGAAAATTCACAGGGTAGTTGTTACCGAAGCTGACCTTAATTATATAGGAAGTATTACCATTGACGAAGACCTGATGGATGCCTCCGGTATTATAGAAAACGAAAAAGTACAGGTCGTAAACATAAATAATGGTGAACGGCTTGAAACCTATGTTATAAAAGGGAAACGGGGCAGCGGGCAAATATGCATGAATGGCCCGGCAGCCAGGAAAGTCCAGCCGGGAGATATAGTAATTATCATGGCCTATGCAATGATCGAGGCTGACAGGGCAAACGACTTCGTGCCCATGATAATCTTTCCGGATAACAACAAAACATAAACCGGCATATTGAAAAAAAGAGTCAGGAGATATGGCAGGATAGTTATATCCCTTCTCCTTGGAGTTTTACTGTTATGGATCATAACAAGGGGGCAGGACATCGAGCAGATCGGAAGGGAGCTGCGTGGTGCGAATTATTCCTGGATAGTACTGGCAATGCTATGTGCATTGCTAAGCCATTTCACAAGGGCACTAAGATGGAATATGCTGATAGGGACAATGGGCTACAGAACCCGTCCCCTTCAGACTTTTTACGCCGTCATGACAGGCTATCTTTCAAACCTTGCAATACCCAGAATGGGTGAGGTTACCCGCTGTGTAAGCCTCAGCAAAGCCTCAGGCACGCCCTTCAATGCTCTGGCAGGCACTGTTCTCGCTGAGAGGGTATTTGACCTGGCAAGCATGTTATTTATCGTTTTCATAACAATAGTTTCACAGTTTGATTTCCTCAGAGAGTTTCTTGGCCGGGTTTTTTTGTTACCGCTGATTGAAAAGAGCCACGCCAACTGGCTACCTGTAATAATTGCAGCAGCAGGCTTTATTCTGCTATTTGCTCTGCTGATCCTTTATTTCAGAAAAAAACTTAGGAACCCGCAGAAGGAACCGCATTTTTCAGGCTTAAACGACAGCTCAGGGGTGTTTTAGCAGGTTTCAGAACGATAAGTATGATGCGGGGAAAGGGATACTTTGTCATGTATACTGCCCTTATATGGGGGTTATATTTCTTGACGGTTTATCTCTGCTTTTATGCAATTCCGGCCACCGCTCACCTCAGCCCGTTTGCAGGCCTTACTCTGCTGGCAGTAGGCAGCCTTGGCATCCTGGCACCGGTACCAGGCGGAATTGGAACCTACCATTTCATGACAATTATAACGCTCACTGAGTTATATGGCATAGATTCAGAGCCGGCTACCTCATATGCATACATAACACATACCAACCAGATAATAGTGAATGTTCTGGCAGGCATATGCGCATGGATAATTCTTTCGATAAGTCAGAAAAAAACAAAACAATATGGCCTACAGTAAGCATCAGCAAATTGAAAAGAAAATATTCCGGCCGGAGCAGTATGACAGCATGCTCAGATATATAAAATACCTCAGGTTTCTGGAAAAACGCATAGTTTTTACAAATGGCTGCTTTGATTTGCTTCACGCCGGTCATACTGACTATCTTGCAAGGGCTGCTGATCTGGGGGATGTACTCATTATCGGGCTGAACACAGATAGTTCAGTAAGCAGGCTAAAGGGGCGCTCCCGCCCCCTGAACAACCAGGAAGCCAGGGCAAGGGTTCTGGCATCACTGGCTTTTGTTGATTCGGTTATACTTTTCGAAAAAGACACCCCCGCAGAGCTTATAACTGCAGTCAGGCCTGATGTACTTGTAAAAGGCGGGGATTATTCTGCCGATGAGATTGCAGGAGCCGATATAGTAAGGGAAAACGGTGGCAGGGTGTTGTGTATACCTCTGCTGGAAGGATACTCAACTTCGGGTATAATTGAGAAAATACTTGCTGAAAGGAACAAAAAGTTCTGAAACAGCCGAAGTTTTAAGAAAAAATAACATCGCCCCTCCCAATTATCACTAATTTTGCAGTCCTGTGGTCTGATTATTGCATCAATCTGACGGTATTTTCTGATATTTATGAGTAATAACGTAAAAAGACATATTCCTCCAAAGGTATATCTGCCTGTTGTTTTTGCACTTGTGCTGATACTTGGCTTTTACCTGGGGCTACACCTTAAGACTCCGGACAACAACTCCAGGGAAAGCACCTTTTTCTCTGTCAGCCCTGACAGGTCTAACAAGATCGGCAATGTAATCGATTATATACATGACTCCTATGTTGACAGTGTTTCAAGAGAACAACTTACCGAAGAAAGCATAAAGAACCTTCTGAAAAGCCTTGACCCGCATTCATCCTATATACCCGCCACCGACTTCAGGCGCCTTAATGACCCCCTGATGGGAAGCTTTGAAGGAATTGGCATCGAGTTCAACATGATACAGGATACTGTGGTAGTTATACATCCCATACCGGGCGGACCGAGTGAAAGGTCAGGTATAATGCCGGGCGACCGTATAATAAAGGTCGAAGACACCCTGATCGCCGGAGTCAATATGTCAACAGCTGACGTTGTTGATATGCTGATGGGCGAAAAGGGAACTGTGGTCAATGTTTCCGTTATCCGCACAGGTGTGCCGGAACCTTTGTCATTCAGGCTTATGCGAGACAAAATTCCATCTTACAGCCTGGATATTGCATACATTATCAATGAAGGTACCGGTTACATAAGACTGAATAAATTTTCAGCAACAACTCACCAGGAGTTTACTGAGGGCCTTGAAGAACTTTATGAGCAGGGCCTTGAAAGGTTAATACTTGACCTCAGGGGCAACGGGGGCGGATTCCTCGATGCCTCAATCCAGATAGCAGATGAGCTGCTTGAAGCAGGAAATCTGATAGTATACACAGACGGGCGCAACAGGCCGCGGACATATGCCAGGGCAAGGCGCCAGGGGCTCTTTGAAACCAAGCCGGTCATAGTACTGATCGACGAGTGGTCGGCGTCAGCAAGTGAGATAATAGCCGGGGCAGTTCAGGATAACGACAGGGGGCTTGTTATAGGAAGGCGTTCTTTCGGCAAGGGCCTTGTTCAGGAACAGGTGCAGCTCGGGGATGGTTCAGCACTGCGTATTACGGTTGCAAGATATTATACCCCAACCGGGCGGAGTATACAAAAACCATATGATGAAGGCGAAGAAGCATATATCAATGAATTCATTCAAAGGTACTACAATGGTGAGCTGGTCAACCCTGACAGCATACACTTTGAAGACAGCCTTCGCTTCGAGACCCCTGCAGGCCGTACTGTATACGGTGGAGGGGGGATAATGCCGGATATTTTTGTTCCGCTTGAGAGCGATCTGGGCTTCTTCAATCAGGTGTTCAACAGAGGACACATATACACCTATGCCTTCAGCTACGCCGACAATAACAGGGCCAGCCTGGAAAACTTCGGCAGTGCACAATCATTTGTTGAGGATTTTGCCATTAACAGCGTCATATATGAGCAGTTCCTTGATTATGTGCAAGAGCGTGGCATGAGTTTGCCACAACCGGTCAACAGCAGGACAGAGTTACATATCAGAACCAACCTGAAAGCCTATATAGGGCGAAATATTTTCGGGGCTGAGGCCTTTTACCCGGTGCTTAACACCATAGACAACTCCGTCAGCAAGGCCCTGGATGCATTCGATGATGAAGACGCAATGGCCCTTATTGCCTGGTAGAGTTTGTTTACAGGCCTATTTCCGGAGCTATTTTTTTCATCGCATTGAGCGATATTACAACAAAATCCTGCAGATCAACACCCAGTTTTTCACATTCCCTTATCGTATCGCGGTTTACAGAGGCAGCAAAGGCCTTTTCCTTCATCCTCTTTGTAATTGATTTCGGCTTCACACTTCCGACTTTTTTATCAGGATATACCAGTGCTGTCGCAATGATCAGGCCTGTAATGGTCTCTCCTGCTGCAAGGGCATGATGAAAAGCTTTATGCCTTTGCATGTTGTGGCCGGCTTCTTCATTATGAAGCCTCACGGCCTCGACAATTTCAGGGTCCAAACCTTTTTCCTCAAGGATCTCAGCACCTTTAAGTGCATGTATTTTGGGATCCGCATCTGTAATCTCGACATCAATATCATGGAGCAGCCCGGCCAGTCCCCACTTGTCAGGATCCTCGCCAAGGTGAGTTGCAAGGTCTCTCAAAACAGCCTCTGATGCAAGGCAGTGAGCTATCATTTTCTCATTTTTCACATAAGATCCAAGCAGATCCAGTGCTTCTTCTCTTTTCATAGTCATACAACGGTAATATAAGTTTAAACATTATTCAAATTGTCAGTTGCCGTAAGGCGGATAATCAATATATCCCCTTACCCCCCCGTGATAAAATGTGTCCTTGTCGGGTTCTGCGAGCGGCTGACCTTTTTTCATCCTTTCCACCAGATCAGGATTTGAAATAAAGGGCTTGCCGAATGCTATCAGATCAGCCATGCCATTGTCGATAACAGCTTTTGCGCTTTCAGCGCTGTGCCCTCCACAGGATATGATAGTACCACCATATATGTCCCTGTAGTAAGGTAAAATACTTAATCCGGGATCATCAAGCCTCTCCTCCGTGCTCATCATCTCGCTTATGTGCACATATGCAAGAGAATAATCATTCAGCCTCTTAAAAATATATCCATAGGTCTTTTCAGGTTCAGAGTCGGCCATACCGGGCTTAACCTGCCTTGGCGAAAGCCTCAGCCCTACCCTGCCGGCGGAGACAATTGATACAACCTCATCGAGAACCATGAAAAGAAAGCGGGCGCGATTAACAAGGCTTCCGCCAAACTCATCAACTCTTTTGTTTGTGCCATCCATAATAAACTGGTCTATAAGGTAAGAGTGTGCACCGTGTACCTCCACCCCGTCAAACCCGGCTTCCATAGCATTGCCTGCAGCTTTTCCGAAATCTTTTACAGTACGGTGAATATCCTCATTTGTCATGGGCATTGAATATTCATACGGAAGTCTCCCCTGAGGTGTAAGCACCTCACCCTGTGGTTTTACTTCCGAAGCAGAAAGCGGAGGGCGGCCACCAGGCTGAAGCAGCCGGTGCGACCAGGGCCCCACATGCCATAACTGAAGGAATATCCTGCCCCCGGCGTTATGAACCGAGGAGGTTACCTCTTTCCATGCAGATACCTGCTGAGGGGAATAACAACCCGGCGACCCGGTAAATCCATACCCCTGTGGAGATATCTGGCTCCCTTCTGCTATTATCAGTCCGGCACCCGAACGCTGTACATAATATTCAGCAATCATTTCATTTGCGGTCAGCCCTGGTTGGCTTGCACGCCTGCGGGTAAGCGGAGCCATCACTATCCTGTTATCAAGGCCTGCTGGTCCTAAAGTGTACGGGTTGAAAAGTTTATGCATGTTTTGTGTATAAAAATGCAAATTAATTAATTATTTTTGTGTTATTCAGAAAAAGATTATAATTTTGCAATCGATGATCATTTTTTTTTCAGAGTAATAATGAAGGCATTTTTCTTTAACAATAATAACAATAACTGTCCACCTTTCAAAAGGCGGTAGCTTTTGTTATGCCCAAAACTTATAAGCCCGCCAATTGGCGGGCTTTTTTTGTTTACTAACTTTTTAAAAACCAATTATCATGTCAGCAACAACTGAAATCCTGAAAACCGAGAGGGCAATTGCCCTGGTAAAGGAGAAATTTGAAAAAGAACTGTCGGGACGCCTGGGGCTCCTGAAGGTTTCATCACCAATAGCGGTAATGGAGAAAACCGGACTTAATGATGAGTTGAACGGTATAGAGAAACCGGTTAATTTCAGGGTCAGGCATACCAATGGCAGTCCTGCCGTTATAGTGCATTCGCTGGCAAAATGGAAAAGACTGAGGCTAAAAGAGCTTGAGATACCTGAGGGAGAGGGCATAGTAACAGATATGAGGGCTTTGCGACCCGAAGAGGACTATACCCCCCTGCACTCAATATACGTTGACCAGTGGGACTGGGAACAACACATAAGCAGCAGCGACAGGACCCTGTCCTGCCTCAGGGAAACAGTCAAAAGAATATACTCGGCCCTGAGGGAGACCGAAGAGGCGGTTGGCCGTGCAATTCCGGGCATAGAGCCCATACTGCCGAAAGATATACATTTTGTGCATGCCGAAGAATTACTGCAGCGCTATCCTGATCTTACACCAAAACAGCGGGAGGCAGAAATAGCAAGGGAGCACGGTGCGGTATTCATTACGGGCATAGGCGGGGAACTCTCTGACGGGAAACCCCATGACGGTCGTGCCCCTGATTATGATGACTGGTCTTCCTTTAACGAGGAGGGAACCCTGGGCCTTAACGGTGATATAATAGTCTGGAACCCGGTGCTCGAAGACGCATTCGAGATATCGTCAATGGGGATCAGGGTAAGCCCCGAGTCCCTTAAAAAACAGCTGGAAATCAGGGCCTGCCCCCAGAAGGCAGCCTATCCCTTCCATAAACTGCTTATTGAAGGTGGTCTGCCACAAAGTATAGGCGGGGGCATTGGCCAGTCCAGGGTATGCATGTTTATGCTCAGGAAAAGGCATATTGGCGAGGTTCAGGTAGGGATATGGCCTGACGGTGAAAAAGAGCGCCTGGTCAGTGAGGGGATTAACCTTCTGTAGCAGGGAGCAACTACTCCCCGGCATAGGGTTTGCCATCCCTGATCCACCCGGGGGCATCCATCCCACGAAGGTAGTAATCAAAATACTCCTTCATCCGCAGTGTGTAATCGACCTTGTTTGGGTACTTCCCAAGGTGATGTGGCTCATCCCGGTATTGCAGGAATATTACATCTTTTCCGGCCCGCCGCATTGCGAGGTACAATTCAATTGACTGCTCCCAGGGTACCGCTTCATCAACATCACCGTGCATTATAAGCATTGGCGTATTGATCTCATGGGCATAGAAAAGGGGTGAGTTTTCAATATACAGGTAGCGCCTGTCGAATATTGATGACCCAATGCGGCTCTGGCCCGTTTCATACTGAAACTGCCTGGCCAGACCGCTGCCCCACCTTATGCCGCCATAGGCGCTTGTCATATTTGAAACCGGGGCACCGGCAATAACCGCCGCAAAAATATCGGTCTGGGTGGCCACATATGCAGCCTGATAACCACTCCAAGAGTGCCCGTGAAGCCCAATTGCATCCGGATCTGCAACACCAATGTCGATTATTTTCTGAACTGCCGGCAGAAGCGATTTCACTGCCGACATACCCGGGCGCCCTTCTATAAAATCTATATCGGGCAGGAATACCGCATAACCATTGCTGGCATAATACCCAAACCCTGGACGGTGGTTTATAACCGTCTGGTTAAACTCATGAAGACGCTGTGAGAATTTTTCATAGAAATAGACAAAAACCGGATATCTCCTACCCTCTGTATAATCACCGGGTTTTATAAGCACTCCCTGCAGGGGAACTCCGTCGGCCGAGGTGAATTCTACAAGTTCAGCGCTTCCCCAAAGGAAATCATCAAGCTGCTCCTGAAGGAAGCTTACCTGAACAATATCCCTGAAATCTGCAGAAGCTGTGTACAGGTCAGGGTAAAGATCCTGAGACTCCCTGGTAAACAAAACCACGTTCCCGCTGCCTGACTGGCGTCTTAAACGGAGGTTCTGCCCGGTATCATGCAACAGCTCAAGGCCCGGACTATTTATATAGCTTGTATATATAGCCCTTTGTTTGTTATTCTCATTGAATCCCTCAATTAACACACTTTTGCCAGGGTCAAAAGCAGGTTCATCATCAAGCCGCATGATACGCAGCACCGTCTCCCTTTTCCTGCCAAGACCTGCTGTTATATTTTTCATCTCAAAGCTTTCCATATCAGCGAGCCATATATCATACCTGTCGTAGATAAGGGCATGGTGTCCATCGGATGTCCAACCGGCAAAACCATATGAGGGCACTTCAGATGGCCTGTCGTGGTTTTCATTATAAAATGCATTTTCAACAGAACCAGTGAGATTATAATTACCTGAATCATTGGTATTGAAAACATGCCAATTCCTGTCACGGAAATACAGGAGATGCGTACCGCAGGGAGAAAGGGATACCGGGCCCTGATGCTCATTCAGCACCTTGGTCCGGCTGCCGCTTTTAAGTTCCATTACATAAACATCACTGAACCATCCTTCCCAGGTAATCCTCCTGCTGTAGGGTTTTGATGATCTTGCCACTACATGTGAACCGCTTTTGGCCGGCTGCAGCTGATCCACCTCCTCGCATGCCAGACTTACTATATGGTCTTTATCAATATCATAGAATGAAAGAAGGTTCTGCCTTCTCATACTGCTGTAGACCTCCTTTTCGTGGGTCTTTATAAGCGGGTCATCACCATGCCAGATATCCACTTCTGCAGCCTGCCTGAGTGAATCCAGCTCTGATGCGTATTGCTTTTCTTCTTCAGGCCGGGCAGCAAAACGCTCCGGTCTTACCCCAAAGAACAGCCCTCTGCCGTCCCTTCTCCAGTTCAGGTTGTTGTCAAAAGGAAGGAAGTATGATCCGCTCACAGAATCCTGCGACACCATTAGCAGGGGTTCTGCAATATCCGGATACCATTGATACAGTGCTGTTGTTTCAATTGTATCCTCATCCAGCTTTTGTCTTCTCATATAGGCAAGGGCGGGTCCTTTTTCGGTCCACGAAAACCCGCCGAACTCCGCTTTTCCTGCTGTATCGACCGGAATGGGATCAGCGAAAAGATCTTCAAGGCTCAAATGGTAAAGGCCGTTAATGTTCTCAAGTGTGTCTGAAACAGAATAAATAAGAGCGGTTGCAAGGCTGTCAGCAGTCCAGCTTTCGACAAAACCAATCTCCCTTTCCGTCTGGCTTTCAAGGTCAAGCAGGGTCAGAGCACTACCCGCCTTCTCAAGTTCATGGTGGACAAACAGTATATCTCTCCCCTGGCCAAAAGCCGCATTTTTCACGTCATGATAAACCAATTGTGCTCCATCCCTGGTATCAACAAGTATAATATCATCCTTTTTATCATTTTCCCGGTTGTTTTCTTCAAGATATTCAAAAGGTGGCCGGATGGTGAAAACTGCCCATCTGCCAGATGCTGAAAAACTCGGGTTTACTGCTCGTTCAAACTCGTATGAAGTTTTTCCATCCCGGGAGACCAATACACCATAACCGTCACCCCTGTCAGGTGATGCAGAATATGCGGCCCAGCCTCCTTCATGATTGAGCTGAACACTACTGTTATCAATGTGTATAAACCCCATCACATCCTCAAGCTCCATTTCCCTTCTCTCCTGGCTTGCTGATACGGCAGGCAAAAAAAACAGTGCAATTAAAACAGTTCTCAAAAAGTCCATAGTCTTTTGTTTTTCGTTTATGGCTGAATTTAAACTTTATAGGTCAAAAATACACTAAATTTGCCCTGTTAGGGGATTTAAAAAATCAAACTGAATTCAGTATTTTTTTTGTTTTCCTTGTTTTTATAAAAAAAAGTGCATACTATTGCAAAACGAATTACAGCGAAATGATACAAACAAGCGCATATTACACTTATTTCTTTTACTTCTTTGGATACCAAAGGGGTCTGGTGTAATTGTGCATGTAAAGCAAAGAATAATTAAACCGGACCCCGCAGAAGCGGGGTTTTTTTTTGTCCTGAAAACAGATTTGCATAATGAAAAAGTCATCCGAAAATAAAGATCACAGGCTCATTAACACGGCATATTTTTACTTTTATTTCTTTATGTTCTCTGCTGTCGGGGCCTGAAATTGTTGAATCCATAAAATTAGCAAACCACGGGCCCCGGAAAAAG
>SLKR01000020.1 GCA_007134525.1 Bacteroidales bacterium
GAGGTGAACCGCATATAAGCCCCTGTTTTGGTTTGCTTCAGGATTAAAATTGTAATTTCGGTTCAATAATAATTTTGTTAAAGGCCATGGCAAGAGTATATGCAATAGGTGAAACAGTTCTGGATATAATATTCAAAAACGGAAAGGTAAAAGAAGCGGTGCCCGGAGGGTCGATGCTGAACGCTTCTGTTTCAATGAGCAGGGCGGGCCTTGATGTTGCCCTGATCTCAGATACAGGCAATGACAAGACAGCCCGCCTTACGCAAGCTTTCCTTGAAGACAACGGGGTGGGGTGCAGATATATCTGCCGGCAAAAAGGAGTTAAAACACCACTTGCACTGGCTTTCCTGGATCAGAACAATGATGCCTGTTATGAGTTTTACAGGGATGCAAAGGCAAAAGACCCAGGTTTCGCTTTGCCACCTTTCAGTGAGAATGACATTCTTTTGTTTGGCTCTTATTATTCGCTGAGCAGCAGGACAAGGGATTCGGTAAGGGAGGTAGTGCACAGGGCGGCTGATAAGGGGGTGATAATCATCTATGACCTTAATTTTCGCAGTCCGCATGCAGGAGAACTTCCCGATCTGTTACCTGTGATATGCGAAAACACAAAACTGGCACATATTGTAAGGGGAAGTGAGGAAGACCTGGTAACAATTTTCAACGATTCTTCTTTACTGCCTTTGAGGGAATTTGCCGGCGAAACGGCTACTTTGGCAATTACCCGGGCTGGCAAACCCGTACAGATTGATTCACCCTCACTCAAGGGCTGCTTCCCCGTCAGGAAAATAAAGACGGTCAGTACAATAGGCGCAGGTGACAGCTTCAATGCAGGAATTATATACGGTATTGTAAAGGAACGTTTGTCTGCAGGAGATATAAGAAAGCTTGGCCGTGAGCAATGGCAGCGGATCACTGAATATGGATCATTGTTCGCCTCGGATGTTTGCTGCAGCTACGGTAATTATATATCATCAGGTTTAGCGGATAGCATGAAAAGCAGTTCTTCAGTTTAATCGAGCTTTTTGACATTGCGTGCCACCTCCTGGCCGTTGCTTCTTTTTTCCTTTATAAACTCAACCAGGTCGCCTGTGATCAGCTCGTTAAAATCTATATTTACTACATCGGTATAGTGAAAGAACAGGTTGTTGTTTGGGTATTTAATAAATCCATAGCCGTTTTTCAGGCTGAGTATTTCACCGTTTTCCATCACATCACTGACAGGCTGTGAGCCCCTGTCTGCACTGCCAGTATCGTCATTGACAAACAGGCCGTTAACCGTATGCGCATCTGTAGTGCCCTGGGATTCAATAATATCATGCATCTGAAGAGGATAACACACCTCCTTGAGCAGGCCCTGGGATGTGCGGGTGATTGTTTTCTGGCCTTCATCATTGAAAAATTCAAAATCCCAGCAGATGAGCATGACCTTAATGCCCATGGCATTGATCTTTCTTATCAGAGGCACGAAATCCCCGTCTGATGCAATCAATACCAAAATGTCCATCTTGCCGGATGTAGCCATGTCGTAAGCTTCCAATGCAAGGTGAACATCAATATTCTTCTCTTCGCGTTTACCGTGAAAGCTTTTTATTGGAAAATAATGCGTTACCAGGCCTTCCGACATTAGGATATCGTCGAATACCCTTTCGTAGTAAAGCTGGTTACCCCTTTGTGCGGCTTCCTGTGCCCCTATACGACCCTTGAAGTAATGTGCTTCCGATATCCTGCAAAGCTGCTGGTCAATACCTTCCTGATCCGCTATCCGCTGCTTTATGAATTTATGAAGCCCCGCTATACTGAGTCTTTTCTTAAGTGGGTGGACATAGTTGTAATAATTGCTTACATGCAGAAAGTAGTTGCCATCGTAGAACACACCGATGCGGGTAAGCCGGTTCCCGCTGTTATTATAATTCTTTTCCCTGGAAATTTGCATTTATATCCGGAATATATAAAATATGATTTATAAAGTAATTTATTATTATTTATATGGCTAAAAGTAGCTATTTTCCTTACAAAGATATAGAAGTTTATAAATATATAAAACAAAGCGCGTGGGTTTTTTTCTTTAACTTCAGCGATTTTTTACCAAAAGGCTTATTTTTGTTGTCCAGGTGAATAAAAATTAAGTTTATGGCTAAGGAAAAACCAGGAATACCGAAAGGTACAAGAGATTTTGACCCGGTGGAGATTTTCCGCAGGGATTATATTTTTGATACAATAAGGGAAGTGTATCGCCTCCATGGTTTCAAACCCATTGAAACACCGGCCATGGAGAATCTCTCAACCCTGATGGGGAAATACGGAGAAGAAGGTGACCGGTTAATTTTCAGGGTGCTCAATTCAGGTGACTTTGCCAGAAAAATAAACGAAGAGGACTGGCTCAGCCGTGATCCCTCAAAGCTGTCTTCTCAGCTCAGCGAAAAGGCACTCAGGTACGATCTTACGGTTCCTTTCGCACGCTATGTAGTGCAGCATCAGCACAAGATTACCTTCCCCTTCAAAAGATATCAGATACAGCCCGTCTGGCGAGCCGACAGGCCGCAGAAAGGCAGGTACCGTGAGTTCTTTCAGTGTGATGCCGATATTATAGGAAGTGACTCGCTGATAAATGAAGCGGAATTTATCCAGATGATAGACAAGGTATTTTCCCGTTTGAACATAAAAGTGAGGATTCTAATAAACAACAGGAAGATACTTGCCGGCCTCTCTGAACACATAGGATATGCCGGCAGGTTCAGCGATATTACCACATCAATGGATAAACTCGACAAGGCCGGCATTGACAGGGTAAGGGAGGAGCTGGAAGAAAAAGGTATAGACTCCGGTGCCGTGGCTAACCTGGTACAGCTTCTGGAACTCAGTGGCAGTGCTGATGAAAAACTCCGCAAGCTTGGTAAAACACTGGAGGGATCTGAAACCGGTATGCAGGGTGTGAATGAGCTAAGGGAGGTTTTTGAGATCGCCTCGGGAGCATACCTTAACAATGCGCTTGAGCTGGATCTTAGCCTTGCCAGGGGGCTGAACTATTATACCGGTGCAATTATAGAGGTGAAGGCTGCGGATGTTGAAATGGGGAGTATATGCGGAGGTGGTCGCTATGATGACCTTACGGGGATTTTCGGCCTTGAAGGTGTTTCAGGGGTCGGTATATCTTTTGGTGCCGACAGGATATATGATGTTATGAATAACCTGGGGCTTTTCCCCGACAGTACGGATACATTTACTCACGTTCTGGCAATAAACTTTGGCAAAAAAGAGAGGGATTACTGCCTGCCTGCACTGGAGAGTTTGCGGTCAGTCGGCATCCATTGTGAGATGTATCCTGATGCAGTAAAGGTTAAGAAGCAGATGCAGTATGCCGACAGGAACAATATACCGTTTGTGCTGATGGCAGGTGCAGAAGAGATGGAAAAAGGTTTGTTTTCACTTAAGGATATGCAAAGCGGTGACCAGAGCAAACTAAGCCTTGAACAGATAAATGATGTCCTGGTCAATTATATGGATTAGCCCTGAGAGTACTAACTTTTATCATGGGCAAAAATTACTGATATGCAAACCCACCTTATTTCATCTGAACCGGTAGGTTTCGGGACTTTACGCAAGCTATTGGATGGCGGCATAATTCTCGAGCTGTCGGAGAGGTCCCGGGCGGACGTGAAAATGTGCAGGGATTATCTTGACAGGCGTATAGCCGACAGGGATGAACCTATTTACGGGGTTACAACGGGCTTCGGTTCTCTGTGCAACCACAGCATTTCCAAAACGGATCTTGGTATATTGCAGCGTAATCTTGTGATGTCGCATGCATGCGGCATGGGGAGTGAGGTGCCTGACAGTATAGTAGGCCTGATGATGTTTCTTAAGATACAGTCGCTGTCTTACGGTCATTCCGGCATAAGGCTGCGAACCCTTGAAAGGCTTATTGAGTTCTATAATAACGGAATATACCCAATAGTGTACACCCAGGGTTCGCTTGGCGCCTCTGGCGACCTGGCTCCGCTGGCCCATCTGAGCCTTCCCCTTCTTGGACTGGGAGAGGTCAATTTCAGGGGGAAGAGAAAAAGGGCCGCCGTTGTGCTAAAGGAAATGGGATGGGAACCACTCGACCTTGCTGCCAAGGAGGGTCTTGCACTTTTGAATGGTACCCAGTTCATGAGTGCGTACGGGTCATATATCCTTTTAAGGGTCATGGATCTCACTCTCTGGTCAGACATTATTGCATCAATGTCGCTGGAGGCCTTCAATGGCCGCATTGAAGCATTCTTTGAGCAGGTACACCGTATCCGGCACCACGGCGGGCAGATCAGAACGGCTTCAAATATCATGAAAATTCTTAAAGGAAGCAGGCTGACAGGCACGAATAAGGACCATGTGCAGGATCCATACTCCTTCCGCTGCATACCCCAGGTCCATGGTGCAAGCAAGGATGCCATTGACTACGTAAAAGGGGTATTCCATAATGAGGTAAATGCCGTTACCGACAATCCCACACTATTTCCGGATGATGACCTGATAATATCGGGGGGTAACTTTCACGGGCAGCCGCTGGCCCTCTCTCTTGATTTTCTCACCCTTGCACTGGCTGAGATGGCCAATATTTCAGAGCGCAGGATATACAGGCTTATTTCCGGTGCCAGGGGACTGCCTTCATTCCTTGTTGCCAATCCGGGGCTGAACTCCGGGTTTATGATACCCCAGTACACAGCTGCTTCCATAGTGAGTCAGAACAAACAGTTGTGCACACCTGCCTCGGTTGACTCAATAGAGTCTTCGCAGGGCCAGGAGGATCACGTGAGTATGGGGGCTAATGCGGCTGTAAAGGCCTTGTCGGTTGTTGAGAACCTCGAGAAAGTTCTTGCCATTGAACTGCTTACCGCATCCCAGGCCATGGGATTCAGAGAGGCTTCACGTACATCACCCATGCTTAAAAAACTGCTTGATGCCTTCAAAAGAAAAGTACCTTTTATCGAAAATGATAAAGTAATGTATGAAGAGATGAAAAAAGCAGAACTCTTTATACGCAAGAATTCCCCGGAAATATTCTTCAGTCAGGAAGGATAAAAAAAGAGGCGCCCTGTAAGGGGCTGCCTCTTTTTCTCAGCTATCTTTTAATTGGTGCTGTAACCACCGTCCTTGCTTTGCTTTTCTTTTACAACTGCCTGAGCAGCCGCCAGACGGGCTATAGGTACCCTGAAAGGAGAGCAGCTTACGTAGTTCATTCCTACCCTGTGGCAGAATTCAACCGAACTTGGTTCGCCACCGTGTTCTCCGCAAATACCGATTTTCAGGTCAGGACGCCCTTTGCGCCCCCTTTCGATACCAAGCTCCACAAGCTGACCTACTCCTTCCTGGTCAAGGACCTGGAAGGGGTCGTTTTTAAGGAGTCCCTTTTCAATGTATACCGGCAGAAACCTTCCGGCATCGTCGCGGGAATAACCAAATGTCATCTGCGTTAGGTCGTTGGTACCGAATGAGAAGAACTCCGCCTTTTCGGCAATCTTGTCGGCCACCAGTGTTGCACGGGGTATTTCTATCATGGTTCCGACGAGGTAATCAATACTGTCACCATATTCCTCAAATACTTTTTCGACAGTATTGCGTACTATTTCTTCCTGCAGTCCGAACTCAGGTTCGGTTCCTGTAAGCGGGATCATTATTTCCGGAATTGCCTTAATACCCTTTTTCTTAAGGTTAAGGGCAGCTTCGATAATGGCCCTTGTCTGCATTTCAGATATCTCAGGGTATGTGTTTCCAAGGCGGCATCCGCGGTGACCAAGCATAGGGTTGACCTCATGCAGTGAATCGACGGTTGCTTTTACCTCTTCAGCTGAAATTCCCATCTCTTTAGCCATCTCTTCCTGGTTCTTTTCTTCCTGAGGCAGGAACTCATGGAGAGGCGGGTCCAGAAGACGTACAGTAACAGGCAGGTCTTGCATTGCCTCAAATATACCTTCGAAGTCATCTCTTTGCATTGGAAGGAGTTTGTCAAGAGCTTTACGTCTTCCTGCTTCATCCTTGGCAAGGATCATCTCGCGTACTGCCTTGATTCTCGGGCCTTCAAAGAACATATGCTCGGTCCGGCAAAGGCCGATACCTTTAGCTCCGAACTCTCTTGCGATTTTTGAGTCCTTTGGTGTATCTGCATTGGTGCGGACATGCATGCGGGTATGCTTTTCTGCCAGCTCCATAAGCTTTGCAAAGTCGCCGCTCATTTCCGGATCCATAGTTTTGATCTTTCCTTCAAACACCTCTCCGGTAGTACCGTTAAGGCTGATATAGTCACCTTCACTGAACTCTTTTCCGTCAATTGTAAGCGTGCGGTTTTTATAATTTACCTTGATGGTTCCTGCTCCTGAAACACAGCATTTACCCATTCCCCTGGCAACAACTGCAGCGTGGGATGTCATTCCTCCGCGAGCTGTAAGAATTCCCTCGGCGGCATCCATGCCACTAAGGTCTTCGGGTGAGGTTTCAACACGTACCAGGATCACCTTCTTGCCCTCAGCAGCCCATTTTGCGGCATCATCTGCGAAAAAGACTATCTGTCCGGTTGCTGCGCCAGGTGAAGCTGCAAGTCCTTTTGCAAGCAGACCGGCTTTTTCCAGCTCCTTGTTGTCGAATACCGGATGCAGGAGTTCATCAAGTTTTTCCGGCTCAACCCTAAGGAGTGCCTCCTCTTCGCTGAGCAGGCCGTCACGGAGCATGTCTATTGCGATCTTAACCATTGCCGGCCCGGTACGCTTACCGTTGCGGGTCTGCAGCATCCACAGTTTGCCTTCCTGGATGGTGAACTCAAGGTCCTGCATGTCAAGGTAGTGGTTTTCCAGCTTCTGCTGCTGTTCGTCAAGCTCTTTATAAAGCTTCGGGAAGATCTCTTCCAGGGAAGGATAGTTTTCCCTCCTTTCCTCTTCGGAAACACCCTGAAGCTTTGCCCAGCGAAGTGAGCCCTCTTTTGTTATCTGCCTTGGTGTCCGGGTTCCTGCAACTACATCCTCGCCCTGCGCATTTACAAGATACTCGCCGTTGAATATATTCTCTCCTGTTGCTGCATCACGGGTGAATGCAACACCTGTGGCAGATGTATCTCCCATATTGCCGAATACCATTGCCTGTACGTTGACGGCAGTACCCCATTCGGCCGGGATATTATATTTTTTCCTGTAATAGGTCGCCCTTGGATTATTCCATGACTCAAAAACAGCCATTACTGAACCCCAGAGCTGCTCCCATGGATCTTCAGGGAAGTCCTTGCCGGTAGATTCTTTTACGGCCTTCTTGAAGCGCTTAACCAGCTCCTTGAGGTCGGAGGTGTCAAGTTCCTGGTCGTTCTCAACTCCCTTCTCTTCCTTGAGCTCATCCATTATAACATCAAAAGGATCTTCTTCTTCCTTGCTGCTGGGCTTCATACCCATTACAACATCGCCGTACATTTGAACAAAACGGCGGTAGGAGTCCCATACGAATCTTTCATTTCCGTTTTTTACTGCAAGCCCTTCAAGGGTGTTTTCGTTAAGGCCAAGGTTCAGTACCGTGTCCATCATGCCGGGCATTGAGGCGCGTGCCCCCGAACGCACCGATAGCAACAGGGGGTTATCTTTGTCACCAAAACCTGCGTTCATCTCCTTTTCAACCCTGCGCATATTCTCTTCAACTTCCTGCTTTATCTGGCTGACCAGATGGTCGTGCCCGTGCCTGTTGAATATGGTACTGGCCTCCGTTGTAATTGTAAACCCTGGAGGAACAGGTACTCCTATGTTAACCATCTCTGCAAGGTTGGCACCCTTGCCACCAAGCAAATTACGCATTGTCGCATCTCCGTCGGCTTTCTTTCCGCCGAAAAAATAAACTCTCTTCTCTTGTTTGCTCATTTTCTCTCGTTTTAGATAAGTTCAATTTATTGAAAAAATATATCGTGTTATCGTACTGATTTACAGGTGCTGTTTTTTCACGGGGTACAAATTTACTGTTTTTTTGAATTCCGCGAAGCAATGTATTATGATTTGTGCCGGTGGCTTAAAAGTCGTAACTTACAACAGTATAATATATGATCAACGACCATGACAAAGAAAATCCTGCAGTATTATTGTGAGGTGGTAAAGGAGGAGCCACTAAGCACTCTTGAACCTGAATATACGGCCGGAAATACCTGTGTTCTGGAGTCAGCCTCACCGTTCTACGGATATTATCATGATGCACCGATGGGCAAACCCGATCCCTACGTATATTTTGTGCTCGAAAGGTATTATACCCTGATAGAGACGATAAGGGCCTCGGAGAGCATCAACTCAAAAAGGATAAAGCCCATGGATATTGCCCCGGGGGTGCTGAGAATTTCCGGAAATATATGCCCTGTATTACGTCTTAAGGAGATAGGACACTATAATCAGGTAAGGATAGTCCAGGAAAACCTTATGCAGGAGGATTTTATTTTCAGTAAAAGGAAGCGTCCGGTAAAGGAAAAAATGGGGGTAATAATGTTGTCAAAACTGCTAAGGGTTGAAGAAGCAGGCAGGGGATTGTTCCTGGACACAGATGATGGTACAAAAGGATATTTTGAGATTCCTGTTAATTATTCGTGGGATAAGTTTAAAGAACTTACCAAAGAGGTAAAATATGATACCAGTATCCACTATTTTGATGCTGCACAGGCGTTTATTGCAACGGAAATATCTATTGTAAATCTTGTAAGGGTTTATAGGGAAAAGTTGACACCCGGGCATCTGGATGTGATTCGGCAAAAATATCTTCAGCTGGTAAAATAGAATTTCAGTCCTTATTTTTTTAGGTCATAGTAGCACCTTTTTGGTGATATTATACTGCCTGCATCTTTCATCTTCTTGATTGCCTTGTCCACGTCCTTTTTGTCAATACCGGTTAAGTCGGCAATCTCCCCGGTTTTTAGAGGTTTTGCTGCGTCCTCGAAGGTCTTTTTGATCTTTTCCTGAATATCCATAACAGATTTTTTAGAACTGATTTCTGACCGAAAGATATAAAAACTTTTTTATTTTTATTGAGTTGCCGTGATATGTTAATGAAACTTGTACTTGCATATGTGATCCTGTTTTATTCCTCCGCTATTGCCAGTGGTCAGGATGATTACTACGTTGTTCCTGATTACAAGGGAACGGCTGAGAGTTTCTTTAGCCTTGGGGATTCATTGATAAGGTCAGAGGCCGGCAGTTTTTCATTTGCAGGTTCAATACTTGGCCTGAATAGACTTAATGAATTGCAGCAGCTTGAGATAGTTTCCCTTACCGATCACACGATTGCACTGGAGCTTGATGATATAAAGGTAAGTATTGCCCGCAGCAGGTTCTTCCCTTCTTCGCATGATATAGAATACTGGGGCCATATGAGGCATGTTCTGAGGATAGACGGAAGATACTTCTGGGGTTTTGACGGCAGGATGCCCAAACAGAGGATCGTATACATAGAGGTTTTATGGGGTGATGAGAGGATAAGACTGCCGGCTAGTGCTTTCAGGGACATCTTCGAACCCAATTTCTGTTCCAGGCCGTCACTGTTTGGCCGCAGGGTATGCCATACCAGGGTATTTATTTCAGATGACGGTGAGCGTCTGTACATTTATATGCGTAACAGTGAAATGCCCAGCCTTTATGAAGTAACCTGGATACTAATAAATGGCAGATATATTGGAAGGATAGTGGATTATGCTTACTAACGGGCCTGTTCTCCGATATTTACCTCTTCACCGGGCAACTGGGGCTGCGTACCGCTTATAATGTCCCAAAACACATTTGCCTTTGCGAACCATTCTCTCATGCGGGTCTTGTCGTTACGGTGGCTGGGCACATCCCTGGCATTGTAAGCAGCAACTTCGATCCCGTGCTGCTTTGCAATATACACAGCCCTCTGGTTGTGAAATCTCTGTGATACAATCGTCATGCTGTCGAGACCAAATATCTCCTTTGCCCTTAATACCGAATCCAGCGTCCTTAGGCCTGCATGGTCCATATATATAACATCTGGCGGGACATCGAGCTCCAAAAGGGCATCCCGCATACGGCCCGGCTCATCGTAATAACGGGTGCGGTTATCGCCGCTAACCAGTATATACCTGACCTTGCCGCTGTGATATAGATGTGCCGCCGCCTCCATGCGGTTATGGAAATATGGGTTAGGTCCGCCGTCTCTCATCCTGTGGGAAGTTCCCAGCACCAGAGCCACACGGTTGTAAGGAACCGATTCGGCCGAGTCAAAAAGGTGGCTTTCAGCGGTTATCCGTATAACCTGGTTTGATATAAGCAGCAGGAATACCGGTACCAGTATGGCTATTTCCAGCAATATGATACCACGGTTTATAATGCTGCGTGTACGACTCTTTTTTTTGCCTATCATCAGAGTGTAAAAATACTCATTTTTTTCTTTGCCTGTCATGGGTTGGCTTTCAGAACTAACAGGAAAATTATTCCGTTATTTACCGATAAATTAAATAAATAATTATAGTTTTGTCCAAAATGAATTGTTAATTAGTTATCAATCAGTAAAATCATTTTCAGTATGGCAAGGAAAGGTGATATTGTCATCAACATAGAAAGGTGCAAAGGTTGTGAGGTCTGCCTGTCAGCCTGCCCCCATGAAGTTCTTGCCCTGAGCAAGGAGGTTAACAGCAAGGGGTATCACTATGTTGTCAAGGTAAACTCTGAGTGTACCGGTTGTGCAAACTGTGCTATTGTTTGCCCGGATGCTGTAATTACCGTTTACAGGGAAAAGGCAACCTCAGGGCAGTAATATCCTGTTATTAGTTCAAAAGATAAACATTTATAACTCATGAAAGAATTAAGGTTAATGAAAGGCAATGAGGCATTGGCCGAGGCGGCAATAAGAGCCGGCGCTGACGCCTATTTTGGCTACCCCATTACACCACAGTCGGAAGTAATAGAATACCTTATGCGCGAAGATCCTGCCCGGCGTACCGGAATGCAGGTTCTGCAGGCCGAGAGTGAGATTGCGGCCATCAATATGGTATATGGAGCGGCAGCCTGCGGCAAAAAGGCTATAACCTCCTCTTCCAGTCCTGGCATAAGCCTGAAGATGGAGGGCATATCGTATATTGCAGGTGCTGAACTTCCGTGTGTGGTAGTAAATGTTGTCCGTGGAGGTCCCGGCCTGGGTACCATTCAGCCTTCCCAGTCAGACTATTTCCAGGCAGTTAAGGGTGGAGGTCACGGGGATTATAAACTGATAGTGCTTGCCCCTGCAACAGTACAGGAGAGTGTTGACTTCGTAAAGCTTGCTTTCGAACTTGCCTTCAAGTACCGCAATCCGGTTATGATTCTTTCGGATGGCATAATCGGGCAAATGATGGAAAAGGTTGAACTGTTCGAACAGCAGCCAAGAAGCACCCACGAATATGAATGGGCTACTGTTGGCAAAAAGGAGGGCAGAGACAGTGTTATAGTAACTTCACTTCAGCTGCAGTCGGAAGAACAGGAAAAGGTTAACCTCAGGCTGCAGGCAAAATACCGGGAAGTAGAAAAAAACGAGGTTAGGTTCGAGACATATGAATGTGAAGATGCCGAATACCTGTTTGCTGCTTTCGGCTCATGTGCCCGTATAACGCGTAAGGCGATGGAAATGGCGCGCGCCAGGGGTATCAGGGTTGGATTGATAAGGCCCCAGACACTTTACCCGTTCCCGTATGATGATATAAGGCGCCTCTCGGAGAAGGTAAAGGGTATACTCACAGTGGAAATGAATGCCGGGCAGATGATCGAAGATGTCAGGCTTGCAGTTTGCGGCGAAACTCCCGTTGAACACTTTGGCAGGTTTGGAGGTATGATACCAAGTCCGGACGAGATTCTGGAAGCATTGGAACAAAAAATAATCGGAGGATAAAGATATGTCTGAAAACAATATTATTTGTCATGACAACCTGGTTTATGATAAAACCAGGGTGATGACCGACAAGGTTTTGCATTATTGCCCGGGATGCGGGCACGGTACTGCACACCGCATTCTTGCCGAAGCGATAGATGAACTCGGAATACAGGGAGAAACTATTGGTGTTGCCCCGGTTGGCTGTTCAGTTCTGGCATATTACTATTTTGATGTTGATATGCAGGAAGCGGCTCACGGCAGGGCGCCTGCAGTGGCCACCGGAATCCGCAGGGTTATGCCTGAAAAATATGTTTTCACCTACCAGGGAGACGGTGACCTTGCTGCAATAGGCACGGCCGAGACCATTCATGCCTGCAACAGGGGCGAGAACATCCTTATAGTTTTTATAAATAACGGCATCTATGGTATGACCGGAGGTCAGATGGCACCAACCACACTGCCGGGTATGAAAAGTTCTACCTCTCCGCGCGGAAGGGATACTTCAACAATGGGTAACCCGCTAAAGATGACAGAACTGGTGGCTCAATTGCCAGGCACCTATTTTGTAACCCGCCAGGCTGTCCATGCCCCCGCAAATGTCAGAAAGGCAAAAAGGGCCATTAAGAAAGCCCTTGATTACCAGAAGCTAAATAAGGGAACCTGTTTTGTTGAGATAGTTTCAAACTGCCCGTCCGGGTGGAAGATGACCCCGACGCAGTCAAACAAATGGATGGAGGAGAATATGTTCCCCTTCTATCCGCTTGGTGATATAAAAGTACCTGAGAAATAAAAAACAGTATATCATGACAGAAGAAATTATAATTGCAGGTTTTGGAGGACAGGGAGTATTGTCGATGGGGCAGATCCTTTGCTACAGTGGTGTAATGCAGGGAAAGGAAGTAAGCTGGATGCCTTCTTACGGACCGGAAATGAGGGGAGGTACGGCAAACTGTACTGCCATAATCAGTGACAGGCAGATAAGCTCCCCGGTTCTGAACACTTTCGATACCGCCATAGTGCTTAACCAGCCATCACTCGACAAGTTTGAAGCCGCAGTCAAGCCGGGAGGGCTTTTGATATACGAGGAGAACGGTATTACCCGCAAGCCCGAAAGGACTGATATCAATGTCTTTTCCATCACCGCCTATGACGAGTCGGTAAGGATGAACAACACAAAGGTGTTCAATATGATTGTTATTGGCGGCTTTCTGAAGGTCCGGCCCATAATTGAGCTTGAAAATGTGATTAAGGGACTTGAGAAGGTGCTTCCCGAGAGATATCACCACCTTATACCCCTGAACAAGAAAGCAATACACCAGGGAATGGAAATAATCAAGGAGCGTCACAGCCTTAATCAGGCCTGATGCTGCCTGGTATGCCGGCAGATACATGTATCGTATTCCCCTTACACTAATTGATCTTGACCCGGGTGGCTGCCATCTTATGATGCACGCCCGGGTTAATGGTTTTAAAGCAAACATACTTGTCGATACGGGTGCTTCAATGAGCATAATGGATCTGTCGCGGATTGAAAAGTATGTTGAGAACCCGGGGATCAAAAAGTTCGACAAGTTTTTTACCGGGGTGGGGTCGGGAAAGATTGAAGCTTATATTACCAGCATTCCGGAAATATCAATAGGCGGCCTGGAGATTTGTGATAAAAGCATTATTCTGATAGATATGTCGGAGATCAACTCCGCATTTGCAGTTTATGATCTTCCACGCATTGACATGGTGCTTGGTGGTGATCTTTTGTTAGAACTTAATGCGGTTGTTGACTACCCGGGGAGGTGTCTTATGCTTGGTGCTGGTACGTAAAAGTTATGCATTTCCCGGCTTCATTTGTGAAACTCACTGTAACTCACTGAGCTATCTATTTAATCTTTAATTGGTTTTTATCTTTCCTTTGAAAAAAAAATCAATTAACTTTGCGGTCGTTTTTTTAACCAGATTGAAAATAAAACAATAAAGTGCAACAACATGCAGAATAAAGGTTTGATAAAATTTTTCGCCATTGCATTTGCATTGGTTTGTCTTTACCAGCTTTCCTTTACTTATTTTGCCAACAAGGTAGAGCGCAATGCAAAGAACTATGCCCGCAGCGAAAAGTTCGTGGAGCAGGCAAGGAGTATGGCAGGAGGTGATGAGCTTCTGGAACGGTATCTTCTGGACTCAATAGCAAATGTTGAGGAGCAGTTCTACCTGGACTCAATGATGAACCAGCAGGTTTACAACCTTGGCATTCGCCAGTATACATTTCGTGAAACCAAGGAACGGGAGCTGAATCTTGGCCTTGACCTGAGGGGAGGGATGAACGTAACCCTTGAAATATCGGTCCAGGCAATTGTGAGGGCGCTTGCCGGCAATCCGGCTGATCAAACCTTCCAGTCTGCAATGGACAGGGCGGCAGAGATGCAAAGAACAAGCCGTGAGGATTTTATTACCCTTTTCGGCAGGGCATTTGAAGAGATTGACCCTAACGCCAGCCTTGCATATTTTTTCAGTACACCTGAAATGCGCGACAGGATCACAGTGACCTCGAGCAATGATGAAGTACTGAGGGTATTGCGGAGGGAGGTTGAACAGGCTGTTGACCGTTCATTCCAGATACTCCGTACCAGGATAGACCGTTTCGGGGTAGCGCAGCCAAATATTCAGCGCCTTGCCACTACCGGAAGGATCCTCATTGAGCTGCCTGGCATAAAGGAGCCTGAAAGGGTACGCCGCCTGCTTCAGGGTACGGCCAAGCTTGAGTTCTGGGAAACATATGAATTTGCAGAAATACATGAGTACTTCTGGGAAGCAAATGATCGCCTTGCGGATATCAGGGCCGGATCGGGCGATGCAGCAGATACAACTGCAGAAGCTGAAGAGGAGCTTACGGAAGATCTGGCACAACTGGATGAACTTGATCAGCTCGATGAGCTTGAAGACACCCTTAGCATAGAACAGATGCTCGGGGATGACTTCGATGACCTTGAAGAGTTTCAGGATTTTGCAAGGGAAAACCCCCTGTTCGCTTATCTGACCCCCAACTTCATGCAGGATCAGACCGGAAATATGCGTCCGGGCCAGGGCCCTGTTGTTGGTTATGCTGCTGTGCAGGATACTGCCAGGGTAAGCAATATGCTTAAGAATCCGCAGGTCCAAAATATTATGCCAAGGAACCTCAGGCTTTACTGGAATGTAAAACCGCTGCGGGGAACCGACAACCTTTATGAACTTGTGGCGATAAGGGAAACAACCCGTGATGGTTCTGCCCCTCTTTCCGGAGAGGTCATAACAGATGCACGTCAGGATTTCAGCGCTACAGGACAGGTTGAAATAAATATGGCGATGAACAGTGAAGGAGCCAGGGTCTGGCGCCGGCTGACGGCTGATAATATTGGCAGGTCGATTGCAATAGTTCTGGATGATTATGTTTATTCATTCCCAACTGTCCAGGGGGAAATTTCCGGTGGAAGATCGCAGATATCCGGACAGTTCTCCGTTCAGGAGGCACAGGACCTTGCGAATATCCTCAGGGCCGGATCCCTGCCTGCACCTGCACGCATTGTGGAGGAGGCGGTTGTAGGTCCGTCACTGGGAAGGGAGGCAATAAATGCCGGCTTCTCCTCATTTCTGATAGCATTTATAGTTGTACTGATATATATGGGATTATACTATTCAAGGGCAGGTTTGGTTGCTGACCTTGCTCTTGTAGCCAACATCTTCTTTATACTCGGGGTGCTTGCATCACTGGGGGCAGTACTCACCCTGCCGGGTATCGCCGGTATTGTTCTTACCCTTGGTATGGCAGTCGATGCCAATGTGATCATTTATGAGCGAATACTCGAGGAGGTAAGATCAGGCAAAGGGATGAGGCTTGCCGTATCCGACGGCTACAAGAACGCCTATTCGGCAATTGTTGACGGTAACATTACAACACTGCTAACCGGTGTTGTGCTGTACATATTCGGTTCAGGCCCGGTACAGGGTTTTGCCACAACCCTGATAATAGGTATTATATGTTCGCTGTTCACAGCGATATTCCTTTCAAGGCTGATCTTCTCAAGGTGGCTTGACAATAATGTGAACTTTAGCTTTCATACGAAGATCACCAAGGATTTCCTTACAAAGGTCAACTTTGACTTTTTGGGCGTAAGGAAGCGCTTTTACATGATCTCTGCAATTGTCATCATTATAGGTCTCGGATCATTTGCACTCAGGGGCCTGAGCTACGGAATTGACTTTTCGGGTGGTCGTTCCTATGTTGTAAGGTTCGATAACGACATCAACACAGTAGACATGAGGGCTGCATTGCTCGAAGAGCTTGGAGAGCCTGCAGAGGTTATTACCTTTGGTCCGTCAAACCAGGTAAGGATAACTACAAGCTTTATGATTGATGATGATTCTGAAGAGGCTGATATAACTGCTGAAAGGAATATATATGAAGCTATACAGGGTTTTTTCAATGAGTCTGTAAGTTTCGCGGAATTTGTTTCTGACGATGACGACAAGGTTATTGGCCGTCTGAGCTCCCAGAAGGTAGGACCTGCTGTAGCCAGAGACATTAGGGTAGGAGCGGTGATAAGTATTTCCATAGCCCTGCTGATAATATTCAGCTACATAGCTACCAGGTTCAAGCGCTGGCAGTTCGGGCTGGGCAGTTTGACAACCCTGGTCCATGACTCAATAATCGTGGTGTCGCTGTTCTCAATATTCTACAATGTTGTACCCTGGACCATGGAGATAGACCAGGCTTTTATAGCGGCCATACTTACTATAATAGGTTATTCGGTCAACGATACGGTTGTTATTTTTGACAGGATACGTGAAAACATGAACCTTTACCCGAAGAGGGAGCTGAAGGTGAATATAAACAACGCACTTAACGCAACGCTTTCGCGTACATTCAATACATCAGGCACAACCATTGCAGTGCTGCTGATTATATTCCTTTTCGGAGGAGAAGTAATACGCGGTTTTGCCTTTGCACTTATGATAGGTGTTGCGGTCGGAACCTATTCATCACTGTTCAATGCCGCACCAGTGGCATATGATCTACTTACAATGAAGAATAAAGACAGGAAGAAAAAATAAAAAGGCAACAGTTGTGTTTATACAGGCTGTTGTGTTGCCGGGTCTTGAAAAGAGTTTAAACCATAACCCATAGGAGGAAACATTATGCAAATACAGTCAGGAAAATCAATAAGCAGGCTGCTGACAGCTGCTTTTATCGCTGCAATTGCGATAACAGGATGCACTGCACCGGAAGAAACAGCAGATATTCCGGTTTTTTGCGACAATTTTCAGGCTCATGTGGAGACCCTTGCATCTGACGAAATGGAAGGACGTGCTCCATCCACTCCCGGCGGGCAGAGGGCCAAGGAATACATTATCGGGGAATTCAGCCGTATAGGACTTGAACCCGGCAATAATGGCTCTTACCTGCAGGCGGTTCCCTTGGTTGAAATAACCGGCTATGATTTTTCCGATCTCAGGATAAGCGGCCATGGCCAGCAGATGTCGCTTGCATACCTGGATGATATGGTAATTGGCACCAACCGCCTTCAGGATCGTTCAGAGATATCTGAAAGCGAAATGATATTTGCCGGTTATGGTATAGTTGCACCAGAGTATGGCTGGAATGACTATGAAGGCCTTGATGTTGAGGGAAAAACCGTTGTGGTTCTGGTAAATGACCCGGGTTTTGTTACTGGCGACGATGAAATGTTCGGAGGCCGTGCTATGACATATTACGGACGCTGGACTTATAAATTTGAAGAAGCTGCCCGGCAGGGAGCAGCAGCTGCACTTATAATACACCAGACGGAGCCGGCAAGTTACGGATGGGACGTTGTAAGGAACTCCTGGTCCGGCACACAATATGGAATCGGCGAGGATACAGACGAGCCGCAACTTGAGGCTGAAGGTTGGATACAGAAGGAAGTAGCCAGGCAGATCTTTGAGGTTGCCGGCCTTGATCTTGATCAGATGCTTGACAGGGCGGCAATGCCCGGATTCGAACCGGTTGAGTTAGGCCTTTTCGCCAGTGCAGATTTCAGAAATGAATTCCAGTATTCTGAGTGCCATAATGTTGTTGGCTATATTGAAGGAACTGATTATCCTGAGGAAACGATCTTATATATGGGCCACTGGGATCACCTTGGAATGGTGGAAACCGATGATGGTGTTGAGATTTACAATGGTGCGGTTGACAATGCAACAGGTGTTGGTGCTATAATTTCAATAGCAGAACGATTCATGTCAGAAGGAAGGCCCGGCAGGTCAGTTGTATTTATGGCTGTTACAGCCGAAGAATCAGGTCTTCTCGGGTCGTCGTACTATGCTGACAACCCTCTTTTCCCACTTGAAACAACAGTTGGCGGTATAAATATTGATGCACTGAATGTTTACGGTCCGACCTGGGATGTATCGGTAGTTGGATATGGAAACTCAGAACTTGAAGAGTACCTTAGCGAATATGCTGCGCAGCAGGATCGCTACCTTACTCCTGAACCAACTCCCGAGGCCGGTTATTTTTATCGTTCCGACCATATAAGTCTGGCACGTCAGGGGGTTCCGATGATATATGCCCAGGGAGGTGTTGACTATATCGGACAGGATCAGGAGTATGCTCAAATGGTGGCTGAAGACATGGCCTCAAGATATCATGCACCTACAGATATTATTCACGATAAGTGGGTATGGGACGGAATGCATCAGGATATGTGGCTGTACTTCAATATCGGATTTGAGCTTGCCAACAGCGATGACTTTCCAAACTGGTACGAAGGTAATGAGTTCAGGGAGATACGAGATCGCAGTTCGGAAATGAGAAGCAGATAATATTACTGCCTTTAAAAGGCATTGAATAACAGGAAATAAACGCCCTGGTCAGATTGTATGACCGGGGCGTTTTCTTTGTGCTGCAAAAGTAATTTAGTCTGGTTATAAATTACTGGTTTTGTGTTAAATAATTAAAGAAAAAATTATTTAATTGAAAGTCTATTGTTATTTTTGTCCTGTAAAAAAACTGATTTACAATCATAATAACCACTTAATCAGAAAGGGATCAATATGACTAGAATTGAAGAACTGGTAAAAGAGCAGGCCGAAAAGCATGGCCGCCAGCGCACGAGTTTGATGCCGATACTCCAGGCGGTGGTGAGTTCGGAGCACTATCTTTCGGAAGATGCCCTGGTGGCAATTGCGAATGAGCTTGACCTCAGCACGGCTGATGTTTTTGGCACTGCATCATTTTATACGTTTTTGGACACTGTCCCTCGCGGGAAGTTCATTATCCGGGTTTGCAAGACCATAACCTGCCACATGAAAGGCAAGGACGAGATCATCAAGACCATTTCGGATATGTTGAAGATCAACCTTGGTGAAACCACCAATGATGGTAAGTTCAGCCTTTTGCAGGCCAACTGCCTCGGATGGTGCCACAAGGGCCCCGTTATGCTGATAAATGACGAGGTATATCCTGAGGTGACACCTGAAAAGGTGACCGATATAATTGGCAAATACCTTAAAAAGGGCTGAGGCAGAAAGCAAAGTGTTTTGTAAAACGAAAAAATGCAAATAGAAGTGTTATGGAAAACAAAATAAAAAAAGTAGACCTTATTTTTGGGAAGGTGGACTACCTGGATATTCTGAGTAAATCACTCAAGCGTACCCGCGATGAGCTGATCCTTGATGTAATTGATTCCGGATTGCGTGGAAGGGGTGGGGCAGGTTTCCCGACAGGTCTGAAATGGAAATTTGCCAAAAACGAGGAAGCAGATCAAAAGTATGTGATATGCAATGCAGATGAAGGTGAACCAGGAACGTTCAAGGACAGGGAGATCCTGACCGAAGCACCCGAAAAGGTGCTTGCCGGCATGGCCCTTTGCGGTTACTGCATTGGCGCCACGGAGGGTTATATTTACCTGAGGGGAGAATACAATTTTTTGTTGCCCTCGCTTAACAAGGCAATTGAAAAATTTCACAATGAACTGAAGAAACTTAAACTTGATTTTACGATACGTATCTGCTCGGGCAGTGGTGCATATGTCTGCGGTGAGGAGACCGCACTGATGGAGTCGATGGAGGGCAAGAGGGGGGAGCCCCGCAACAAACCGCCATTCCCGACCTCATTTGGATACCTTGGGAAACCTACTTCAGTAAATAATGTTGAAACACTGGTGTTCGCACTGATGATCGCCCAGGAGGGTCCTGCCAAATTCAAGGAAATGGGCACCTTTGATTCCAGGGGGTCAAAAGTGTTCTCTGTTTCCGGCGATACACCCAGCCCCGGTATATATGAGCTTGAGCTTGGAATGACGCTCGAGCAGTTTGTTGAGGAGTTTGGAGACGGAGACACAAAGGCGGTGCAGGTTGGTGGTGCCTCCGGGTTTTGTGTTTCCAGGAAAGAATTTAAAAATACAGTTATTGGATTTGAAGGAATACCGACAGGGGGTTCCATGATGCTGTTCAACTCCAGCAGGTCGATGTTCAATATACTAAACGATTATCTTGAATTTTTCGAAGAAGAGTCGTGCGGGCAATGCACACCTTGCCGTGTTGGTTGCCAGCAACTCCTGAAAGGAATTGAAGCTGTCAAGAAAGGGATCAAGCCTCCAAAATATCTGGAAGAGCTTCAGAAATTGTCAGATACCATGCGCATTGCTTCAAAATGCGGCCTCGGGCAATCCGTTCCCAATCCTTTCAATTCAATCATCAATAATTTCCGGGAAGAGATTATCTACTAAGCCCCGGCTATTTAAAAATTAAAACAGGAGATAAGACCATGAGTAAATATAAAGTAAACCTCAAGATCAACAATATACCGATTTCGGTAGATGAAGGCACAACCATTCTGGATGCTGCCCGCCAGCTGAATTTCAAGATCCCTACCCTTTGCCATCATGATGACCTTTGTGTTGCAGGAAACTGCCGTGTTTGTGTGGTGGAGCAGAAGGGTAACAGGGCGCTGCCTGCTTCCTGTGCAACCCCTGTCAGCGAAGGAATGGAGATACAGACAAACAGCCTGAAGGTTCGCCAGGCACGCAAACATATAGTAGAACTGCTTCTTACAGAGCACAATGCCGATTGTACAAAGTGTTTTAAGAACGGATTCTGTGAGCTCCAGGAGATGTCTAACGCCTACCGAATAGGAGATCATGTATTCATTGACCTTGTCATGGAAAAGGATAAGGTTACTGATATATCCAGCCCTTCAATAGAGAAGGATGACAGTAAATGTATCCGTTGCCAGCGCTGTGTGCGGACCTGCACGAGCATGCAGTATGTAAGTGCCCTGGCAGTTACCCACAAGGGTAATGATATGCGCATCAGCACATTCCTGGACAAGCCTATGAACGATGTGGTTTGTACAAATTGCGGGCAGTGTATCAACCGCTGCCCCACCGCAGCACTGACCGAGCGCAGTTATATTGACGAGGTGTTCGACGCAATTTATGACCCGAAAAAATTTGTCGTTGTGGAAACTGCTCCGGCAACCAGGGTAGCCATAGGGGAGGAGTTTGGAATGGAGCCGGGAACCAGGGTTACCGGCAAAATGGTTTCAGCACTGCGCAGGCTTGGTTTCGACAAGGTGCTTGATACAGACTTTACTGCCGACCTTACCATTATGGAGGAAGGTACAGAGCTTCTGACCCGGCTGAAGGAGGCTCTTGTTGACGGCAAGGATGTTGCCCTGCCTATGCTTACAAGCTGCTCACCGGGATGGATCAAGTTTCAGGAGCACCTTTATCATGACCTTCTGGATAATTTGTCTACCTGCAAGTCGCCGCAACAAATGTTCGGCCCCCTTGCAAAGACCTACTATGCAGAGAAGGTGAACAAGAACCCCGCCGACATGGTCGTTGTTTCTATAATGCCTTGTACTGCCAAGAAGTTCGAGGCTGAAAGGCCGGAGATGCGTGGCAGTGGCTACAAGGATGTAGATTATGTACTGACTACCCGGGAGCTTGGCAGGATGATTCACCAGGCTGGTATCGACTTTGAAAAGCTCGAGGACGAAAAATACGACAGTATACTCGGTGAATCCACAGGTGCGGGTATTATATTCGGTAACACAGGTGGTGTTATGGAGGCAGCACTCCGCACAGCATATGAGATTGTTACCGGCAGGGAGGTTCCGTTTACAAACCTGAGCATAAGGCCCGTCCGCGGGATGGAAGGTGTCAAGGAAGCCTCTGTGAAGATCAAGGATGTCAAGCCTGAGTGGAGCTTCCTGGAGGGGGTTGACCTGAATGTCGCTATTGCCCACGGACTGGTGAATGCAAAAACCCTTATGGACAGGATAAAGGCAGGCGATGCAAATTACCACTTTATTGAGATAATGGCCTGCCCCGGTGGTTGTATTGGGGGTGGCGGACAGCCAATACCAACCAATATGGAGGTTCGTAAGAAACGTGCTGCCGGAGTCTATGAGGAAGATGAGGCGATGGTGATACGCAAATCACACGAGAACCCCGAGGTGACAGAACTGTATGAATCCTTCCTGCACGAACCGCTTGGTCATAAGTCGCATGATTTGCTTCATACACACTATACTCCACGCAAAAGGCATTAATATGCGTGTATATTGCTGGTAAAATCAAAAGGGCTGACACAGGCATGTCGCCGGTATATTGTACCGGGATTGCTTAAGGTCAGCCCTTTTTTTGTATCTTTTCTATTAAGTATATAACATCCTGCCAGGCAGGACAAACAAAAACGGATCCTATCAGATGAAAAACAGGAATAATCATGGCAGTTCCATTCAGGTTCCCATACCAACCCTCAGGCGCCTCCCGGGATATTTGAGCTTTTTCAAGGCGCTCAAGATCAACGGAGTGGTTTATGTTTCCAGCAGCCAGATCGCCTCTGCTTTCAATATGGATTCGACCCTTGTTACAAAGGATTTGTCGCATACCGGCATTAAGGGAAGGACCAAGGTTGGTTACAATGTTGATCAGCTTATAGATACCGTCATAAATTTTCTGGATTTCAACTCCAGGGAGAATGCATTTTTGTTCGGAGTGGGGAATCTCGGGAGGGCCCTTATCAATTACGAGGGATTAAGGCATTACGGGCTGGAGATTGTCGCCGGTTTTGATATTGACCCCGGTATAGTGAATACAAGCATAAAGGGGATTAAGATCCACCCCCTTGAGGAATTTCGCGATCTCTCGGTCAAGGTTCCTGCACGAATTGGCATAATAACAACACCCGACAGCAATGCCCAGGAGGTGGCTGACCTGGCAGTCGCCTGGGGGATAAAGGCGATCTGGAACTTCACGCCGCAGTCCATTAAGGTTCCGGCAAATGTAATTGTGGAGAACACCTCTGTATATTCAGATCTGGCAGTCATTTTACACAGACTTAACAACTAGGGATGTGAAAATATTCACAACTTTAGCTTGTTTATAAGTTTTAATTGTTTATCTTTGCACTGGTTATTATGATTCAGTATTTGCTTTTCCGGGCAACAATTGAATATCAGTAGGATGTATTAACTTAGGCAAAGGTTTTAAAACCAATATGGTCATGAAGGTAAATGAAATAGTCAGGGTGCTTGACGGCCGTCTTCTGTGTGGTTCAGAACGCAGCGACTATACCATTGATGTCGCCTTTGCCTCGGATCTGATGAGTGACGTGCTGACGCTTGTCAACGACAATGTATTGCTTATAACAGGCCTTGCTAACCTGCAGACAATACGTACTGCAGAGATGTCCGACATAAACTGCATTGTTTTTGCCCGGAATAAAAAAGTCAGCCAGGAAATGGTTTCCCTTGCCGAAGAAAGCGGCATAAGCCTGATAGAGTGCAGGTATTCGGTTTTCAGAACCTGTGGTTTGCTCTATCAGGCAGGGGTGAAACCAGTTTTTTAGATTTGTGATGGATGGAGCTTTGCATTACGAGTACAATGTGGAGGGCGGTGATTTCTCGAGAGCCGGTTATGCTTCGAGCCAGATAAAAAAGGTCCTTAAAGGAATGAATATTGATCCCGGGGTGATCAAAAGGGCTGTGGTCGCATGCTATGAAGCAGAGGTGAATGTAGTTGCGCATGCATACAGCGGTGCCGTCTATTTTGATGTGGAGAGCAATCTTATCAGGATTGTTTTCAAGGATGAGGGGCCAGGTATAGAGGATATTGAACTGGCCATGACTGAGGGGTTTTCCACTGCAAGTACGGCGGTCAGGGAAATGGGGTTTGGTGCGGGAATGGGCCTTTCAAACATGAAGAGAAATGCTGACCGGCTCAATATCAAAAGTGAGGTTGAAAGGGGTACAACTGTAGAGATTATAATTAACATATAAACCGGCTACAAGAAGATGAAAGTTTCTGATATTTCGAATGCTTTGGAGCTGCAAATTTTCAGTGGCAGCAAGGGTCTGGATGGTGAGGTGAGGGGCGGATATGTATCTGACCTTCTGAGCGATGTGATGGGAAATGCCGATGCAGGCCATATATGGATAACACTGCAGACCCACAAGAATGTAATGGCAGTGGCCTCACTGAAGGATCTCGCAGCCATTATACTTGTTTCCGGGCATAAGCCTGACGAAAATACCGCTGCACAGAGCGAAGAGGAAGGGATACCCATCCTGGGCACCAAATTGGGTGCATTTGATATCAGCGGAAAACTGTATGAACTGATTGGCAAGAAATGAACAGATACCGTGCCGACCTGCATGTACACACAGTGTTGTCGCCCTGCGGCGATCTCGACATGAGTCCGGCAAATATTGTGGAAGCTGCAACCAGGAAGAGAGTTGACATTCTTGGGATTACAGACCACAACAGCACCCGGCACGGGGAACTGATAAAAAGACTGGCAGAGAAAGAGGGGATTTTCGTCCTTTGCGGGGCGGAGGTAACAACCAGGGAGGAGATTCACTGCCTTGCGTTCTTTGAAAACAATGATATCCTGAAAGAATTCCAGGAGTACCTTGAGGGGCTTATGGGTACGGTGAGAAACCAGCCTGAGCTATTCGGTTACCAGGTAGTTGTAGATGAAAAGGAGAGGATCATTGAAGAGGTGGATAAACTGCTTATATCAGCTATCGATGCCTCTCTTGAACAGGTGGAGGAAAAGGTGCACAGCCTGGGTGGGATCTTTATCCCGGCTCACATTGACCGTCCGAGCTACAGCCTGCTGAGTCAGCTTGGTTTTGTACCTCCGGGACTGAAAGCCGACGCACTTGAGATCAGTGGCCGTACAACCCGGGATGAAATGTTGAACCGTTTTCCCGATCTGGCAGGCTATACTTTTATAGGCAGTTCGGATGCCCATCACCCAGGTCAGCTGGGTACAAGGACAACTGTCTTTGAAATGGAAACAAGGAGCTTCGGTGAAATCAGGCTTGCACTGGCCGGAAGGCTAGGGAGGAGAGCAAGGATAGAGGAGTAGCATGAAAGATATTTCGTTACATATTCTCGATATAGTGCAGAACTCTGTTTCTGCCGGAGCCACTTTAATTGATGTTGAGATCACAGAAGACACAAGCAGCAACTCCTTTAAAGTGCTTATTAGGGATAACGGACGGGGAATGAGCAAGGAGGTTCTGGAAAAGGTCGTTGATCCCTATTACACATCCCGTACTACCAGAAGGGTAGGACTCGGGATTCCGTTATTCAAGCAGAATGCCGAGCAATGCGGTGGCCGTTTGAAGATAACTTCAGATGAAGGAATGGGAACCCAGCTTGAAGCGAGCTTCGTGTACGATCATATAGACCGGCCTTCACTGGGAGATATTGCGGGGGTAATGGTTCTGCTGTTTGCCGGCAATCCTGATATAAGGTTCAGATACAACCATATAAAAGACAAAAAACAGTACAATATCGATACCTGTGAGATCCGGGAGGCCCTTGGCGGGATGCCAATAGAGGATCAGGATATTATAAGATATATTAAGGAGATGATAAGAGAAAATCTTGAGGAAATAGGTGCAGTTTAGACTTGAGTTTAATGAGCTAATCACAACATAATAAAAGGGAGAACAATTATGACAAAAATCAAATCTTTGGCAGATCTTAAAAAGAA